>CACXHD010000071.1 GCA_902767335.1 uncultured Lachnospiraceae bacterium | reverse complement strand
CAGGAGTCAACACCGGCCTGTGCATCAACGATGCCGATTTCGCCTTCGGTAACGCCGGCTTCGTCAAGAACAGCCTTCAGATATTCACCGGCCTGCACGCCGCCGGCATAGTTGTCGGTTGCATAGGTAGCTTCTGCTTCTACAGTCGCCGGAGCATCAACATAGATGATCTTGATGCCTGCGTCGATCGCTTCTTCCAGAGCCTTGTTGCAGGAAGTAGCATCGTTAGCAGCGATGATGATATAGTTTGCGCCGTCCGCGGTAGCGGTCTCGATCTTCTGGATCTGCTGTGCATTGTCCTTGGTTTCCGGAGCAAGCCAGGTCAGCTCGATATTCGCGCCGGCTTCATTGTAAGCATTCACTCTTTCTTCCGCAGCTGCCTCAAGGCGAACCCAGTGTACGTCCATCTGGTCCATCGTGATGACAGCAACCTTTGTCTCAACGCCTTCACCCTTGGAAGCATCGAACTCTTCCTCTGCGAAAGCACCCATGGAAAGTGCCAGAACCGCTGCAGCAGACAGTGCTAAAACTCTTTTCTTCATGATACATCCTCCTTTGAATTTAAATCATGGTTTCTTTATTTCCAGGGGGACCCCTGTCCCCCTTAGAACCCTTTCCAGTACCTCAGGCTTTCTTTCCTCCGAACAGTTTGGAGAATTTAAATCCGCTTCTTCTTGCGATATCAAGAAGTACGCAGGCAACGACGATGATACCGATAATAATGTTTCTCAGGGCCACCGGTACGCCGGCCATGGTCAGACCGTTCTGAAGGATCGCCCATACGGATGCGCCGGCGATGGTGCCGACCAGATATCCGCTGCCGCCCAGTGTGGAGATGCCGCCGATAACGGCTGCTGCAACACCGTACATCTCATAGGAGAGACCTGCCTGCATGGATCCCATGCCTGCCGCCGCCATGGTGATCAGGCCTGCCGTAAAGGAGCAGAACGCGGAAATCAGATACGCGGTGGTTGTTGTCTTGAATACGTTTACACCCGAAAGTCTTGCCGCATCCACGTTGGAGCCAATGGCATATACATGACGGCCGGTACGGGTATAGTTCATCAGGAAGTTGAAACAGAACCAGATCACCAGAGTGATGATTACGCTGATATAAAACGGTCCGATCAGGCGTTTATAGTAGAACGCGTCGCGGAAAATGGTCTGCGCGGAACCGCTGCCGATGTCGCCGGTGTTGTAGTTGCCGTTGACCAGCTCCGCAAGTCCGCGGCAGATGGTCATGGTTCCCAGTGTGCCGATGAAAGGCGGCAGCTTGAACTGTCCGACCAGAACGCCGTTGATGACGCCGACCGCCAGGCACGCCACGAGGTCAATCAGGATCGCCAGGATCGGATGCACGCCGTTGCAGATCAGCGTAGCGGAAATCATTGCGGACATACCCAGAACCGATCCGATGGACAGGTCGATGTTCCCGGTGATGCAGACGATACCCTGGCCGATACCTACCAGCAGATACGGGCAGATGGAGCGGACCAGCGGATACAGATTTCTGGTTTTGATAAAGTTCGGATTCATGATCGTAAACACGACGAGCAGGATTGCAACGCCGGCATACGCAGTAAAAACAGATGCATATTTCTTCATACCTTTTCTCTCCTTCCTGCCCGTCAGACGGCATTATCCCCAAACTGTGTCGCATAGGTCATGATCTCTTCCTCGGTGGTCTCCCTCGGATCCACCTCACCGGTGATCCTGCCGTTGCACATGACGATGACCCTGTCAGAAATACCCATAACCTCCGGCATCTCCGATGAAACGATGACGACGCCGACGCCTTCCTTCTTCAGCTGGTTGATGATCTCATAGATCTCGACCTTGGCCGCGACGTCGATCCCTCGTGTCGGCTCATCAAAAATCACGACACGGGACTGCCTTGCCAGCCATTTTGCCACGACGACCTTCTGCTGATTTCCGCCGGACAGGGAACCGGCTTCAATCTCCGGACCGGCCATCTTAATGGTCAGGGAATTCTTTCCTTTCTCCACCATTTCGTTCTCGATCTTTTTGTTGATCTTTCCGGCGAAGCCGCCCTTGCAGATAATGTCGAGGTTCGGAAGAGCGATGTTGTTCCGTATGCTCAGCTTTGTGCAGAGGCCTTCCTTTTTACGGTCTTCCGGAGCAAGCACGATGCCCTGCCGGATCGCATCCTCCGGATTGTTGATGGTCAGACTCTTTCCGTCCAGAATAATCTCCCCGGACTCCTTGGGGTCTGCTCCAAACACAGCCCGCATCGTCTCGGTTCTTCCGGCTCCGACCAGCCCGGAGAAGCCAAGCACCTCTCCTTCATATACCTCAAAGGAGACGTCCCGGACCATTCTTCCCGCATTCAGATGCCGGACTTCCAGGATTTCTTTTCCCTTCGGCACCTGATCCCTCGGGAACTGGTTGGTAATCTCACGGCCCACCATGTTCGCGATGATCTGTTCCATCGTGAAGGAATTGAAATCTCCCTCGGTAATGTATTTTCCGTCACGCATGATGGTGACCCGGTCCACAATGTGATGCAGCTCCTGCAGACGGTGGCTGATGTAAATGATCGCGGTCCCCATCGCGCGCAGCTCCCGGACAATCCGGAACATTTCCGTGATCTCTGCGTTGGACAGGGAGGAGGACGGTTCATCCATGATCAGGATTTTCGCGTTGATCAGAAGCGCCTTGCTGATTTCCACCATCTGCTGCCGTCCCACGGTCAGGTCGCCCACCGTTGTCATCGGATCCAGGTCATCGATGCCGAGCTTTGCCAGCTGTTCCTTTGCAAGGCGGCACATTTCTTTGACATCCAGTCTCCCGCCTTTTGTCAGCTCTCTGCCGAGGAACATATTCTCATACACCGTCAGGTGCTGGCACATATTCAGCTCCTGATGAATGATCGCCACGCCCAGCTCCTGTGCCTGCCTTGTATTCAGATCTCCCACCGGCTGGTCAAAAATCCGGACCTCGCCGCTGTCTCTGGTATACACGCCGGACAGGATCTTCATCAATGTGGATTTTCCGGCACCGTTTTCTCCAAGCAGTGCCATCACCTCTCCGGGCTTCACATGAAGCTGGACATCATCCAGGGCCTTTACTCCGGGAAAGGTCTTGGTAATGTGCTCCATTGATACAGCCAAACCGCTCATTCCATCCGCTCCTTTCATAATGTTTCTCCGCCTTCCGGCGGACATGTAACGCCTTTGGTTTTGTAAAGCGAAGAATATCGTCTGCTGTCCGTCCTCGTTAAGACGCCTCAAAACGCGCGCTCAGACGCTGCCGCAGATAATCGCTGTCCTTCTCTTCCTCCGGTCCTTCCACCGTCATCCTGACCTCGTCATTTTCTTTCGCGCCAAGGCACATGACATTGAAAATCTGCTTGGCGTCCCCGCTTCTGCTGCCGACCTGGATTGCAACCCGGCTCTTGCATTTCAGGGCCGCCTCCACCAGATCCCCTGCCGCTTTCGCATGAAACCCCTCAGGATCACGGAGAGTAAAACTGAACGTAATCATCTTTCTCTCCTCCCGGTTCCGAAATTCAGGAATCTTTGTTTTTCAAGCATCTTTATCATAAAAAAAAGATGACCTGACATCACCTGTCATGTGTCACCTTTTTTTAAATCTTTTGTCATTCCGGCATATGACATTTGTCATATGTGCGGATCCGGACCCTCAGCGCCCTCTCAGATACTGATTCAGCCGCCGGTTCTGGATAATCTGGCCCATCCGCAGGCTGGAAGCTTCGGTCAGGATACTTTCCACCGATTTCTCCGCCTCCGCCATCGCTTCCTCATAATTGCGGAAATGCTGTTCCGTCGTATGATCCATCACATACGTCATTACATTCGCGTTGATCTCTCCCCCCGACTGCTCCGTCAGTCTGCGTTTCGTCTCGTCGGAGCCGCTCACTTCCCGCAGCACCGAAATCCCCTCGGAATACTCGAAGATCTCCCCCTGAATCTGCGGATCGCAGGTGAGCGTCTTCATCAGCTCCCACGCCATTTCCCGGTTTCCGGATGTGGGGTTCATGCCGACAAGCAGCGTCTCCAGCTCGGAACAGTTGCTGCCCTGCGGCCCGGCCGGCATTGCGACACAGTCCCAGACAAAATCCGAATATTTCCGGATATTCAGGCCTTCGGATTTATATGCCCGGTATTCCGAAAACAGCATGGGCGCAAACGCCGTATTGCCGGCAGCAAAATCCGCGTCCTCCTCTTTGGGCCCCTCCGACAGGCCCTCCAGCTGTTCCAGAAACAGAAGCGCTTCGTCGATCCCGTCGGAGGTAAAGTAACAGGTTTCTCCTGTCTCGTCGAACAGCCTTACGCCGTTGGAATCGAAGGCGTCCTTCCAGCCGTACCCGCTCACGCCGAACTGGTCCAGCGCCCCGTTGCCGTTGGTATCCTTTGTCACCTTCCGGCAGATTTCAAGAAAATCCTGCCAGGTCCAGTCATTTTTCGGCATGGGGATATTTTCCCGGTCCAGAATGGACTTGTTTACAAACATCAGCTTCGGTGCACACTCATATGGGAGCGCATACAGTTCCCCGTTGATCATCCCCGCACCCCGGGCAGTCTCATAATACCTGGAAACGTCAAACTGCGGATCCTGTTCCGCCAGGGAGGTAAGCGGCTGCAGCGCGCCGGTCTCCGCCAGCATATTAAAATCCTTGCTGAGGATGAAATAAATATCCGGCGCGCTTCCCTTTACGATCTGCTCCGCCAGCCATTCACTGTAGTCGTCTTTGATCACGCCGCTTTCAAAGGACACGGATATCTCCGGATGCTCCTGCGTGAACCGGGATATGGCATCGCTGAGGATCCGGTAGGAATTCCCGTTCTGAACATCCCAATAGCTGTCGGAGAAAACTCCGGCCCGTATCTGTGTCTTTCCTCTGTGAAAAGGATTCACCGGGTTCCATGCAAGGACCATCAGGCCGGCCAGACAGACCGCTGCGATCCCCCAGATCACCCTGTTCTTCTTTTCATTTCCATACATGCCTCTTCCCTCTCCGTCCGGATCAGTCCAGAATACGATTGACGGCCCCGGTCTGGACGGCCCAGATTGCCAGCTGGGTCCGGTCCCGCAGACCGAGCTTGCTCAGAATATGACTCAGGCTGTTTCGCACCGTTCCCTCCGAGAGCTTCAGGTTGGCGGCGATCTCTTTGTTGGAACAGCCTCTGCCCACCTGTACGATGATCTCCCACTCTCCCCGCTTGAGCTCCTCGGACTGTGTTTCATCGACCTGTATCGTTATGTTGCTTCTGGCCATCTGCGAAAACAGGCGGACGACTTTGGCCGCAATATCCTCGTTGATCATCGCATTTCCGTTATACACTTTCCGAATGGCTTTTGTCAGCTCGTCGATCGAAATCCCCTTGAGAAGGTATCCGCTGGCTCCATACTTCAGCGCATTAAATACATATTCATCATCATCGAAGGTCGTCAATATGATAATTTTTATATCCGGATAGTTTTCTTTGATAATCCGGGTGCAGACAACCCCGTCCATCTCCGGCATCCGGATATCCATCAGGATCACATCCGGCTTTTCCCGGCGGACCGAGCGGATCACCTCCAGCCCGTTTTCGACGCTTTCCGTCACGGTAAAATCCGGTACACTGCTCAAAATAATCTGGATACTCTGCCGTATCAGTTCCTGATCATCTGCTATCAGCACCTTAATCATTCTTCTTTTCTCCCTGTTCCTGTCCCCAGCGAATCGGCAGCGACGCTTCGATCAGGAACCCGTTCTCTCCGTTATAGGAGAGCGTTCCGTTGAGCATCTCAAGCCGTTCCCGCATATGATTCAGGCCAAAGCCCTCTTTGATCTCCGGATCGCCTTTCCCATTGTCCTGAATCCGGATCAGCAGCCGGTTTTCTTCCCTTCGGATCCGGATCCAGATCCGATCCGCGTTTCCATGCCGGATCGCGTTGGTCATGCTCTCCTGGATCACGCGGTAAACAACGTCCTCCTCATCCTGTCCCAGATCGTCCAGCGCCGTCTCGCAAAGGTAATCAATATTCACGCCGGTCGAACGGCTGGTATCGTCAATCAATTTTTTCAGGGCATCCCCGATTGAAAGCTGCTCCAGCATATCCGGCCGGAGCGCCTTGACGGAAGCCCGTACGTCCGTCATACCTTTTCTCGCCACCTCAGCGATCGCCCGCAGCTGTTCCTTTGTGGCTTCCGGCGCAATGTCCATCAGCATAATACAGGCTTCGACCCCGGTAATAATCCCCGTCAGGGAATGGCCCAGCGTATCGTGGATTTCCCTGGCCAGCCGGTTTCGTTCCCTGGTCTCCGCCATCCGCTCCGCCTCAAAGGCGTACCGTTCCAGCTGCGCATTTGCATCGGTGAGTTCTTCGTTCAGCTTCAGTATCTGCTCTTTTTCGTTCATCTGGGCGAGAAGGCTGGTGACCATATACAGAATAAACAGAAAGATATTGATCAGATGTAGTATGGACGTCACCTCAATCAGCTGATCCTGGACATCCTTCCGATAATATCCCCAGTAAACGGAGATGTCCGTCACCTTCAGCCAGGATTTGAGAATGGCGCTCTCCAGCAGATAATAGACCAGACAGAAAAACACAACATAGCCGGCACGTTTGCGCATGCTGAAGGGATACTGCATCAGGTCCGCCAGAAGCAGCAGCACAATGCCGGTATAACGGAAATTCAGGGCATAGCACAGGACAAAGGCCAGCGCGAGCTCCAGCACCATCTTCAGAATCATCTGCGCCTGTGTCACAGCCTTTGTCTTGAAGACCACGTACAAAAGGACCGTCGATCCGCTTGTCAGCAGAACAATCTGTTCCATCCGCATCGGAACCGATTTTACCCCGTCCAGCAGCAGGAGTGCCTCCTGTTGAAACACATATCCCCGCAGACTCACGCAGGTCACGGTCGTGAGAAAGACCACAATCCAGAAGTTAAAATTCAGCATGATCCGGAAAATGATCCTGGGAAACTGGTCATAATCCATCACATTGTCCAGCTTTTCCATAGAAATGCTCCGATCCCCGCCAGTGTCTCACAGCCAACGGTCTACCTGAAATTCCTGTACATTTTCCTGCGTGACGAGATCCACCGGGACACGAATCTCCGCCTCTGTCGTCTTGCCCTGCAGAAGGCTGTACAGCGCGTCTGCCGTCATCGCCCCGATCCGGGAAGGATACTGCGCCACGGAGGCTTCCATCTTGCCGTCGGCAATCAGCGCCTTCGCATCCGGCGAGCCGTCCACTCCGTAAACATCGACCTCGTCCAGCAGGCCGGCGCTCTCCAGCGCGGCCGCCGCACCAATCGCAGACGGATCATTCAGGCAGAAAACCGAGTCAAACTGCGTTCCTTCCGCAATCAGCTCCTGCATCAGGGGAACCACCTGCTCCATCTGCCCTTCCCCGTCCAGCTTCGCCACAACCCGGATCTGCGGGTTTTGCGCGATTGTGTCGAGGAATCCCCGGACCCGGTCTCTTCCCGAAACCGCCGATTCATGTGTGACTACAACCACATCGCTTTTCTCATGCTTTGTCAGATAATATGCTCCGATCAGTTCCCCGGCATGATAATTGTCCGAAACCACACTGCAGTCCGCCAGCTCCGGATCCGCCACATTCGTATCCGCCACGACGATCTTTACTCCGCGGCTTTTTGCCTTGTGTAAAATCTCCGACACACTGTCCATATCCACCGGCGTCAGTACCAGCGCGTCAATTCCCTCGTCCAGCATATGATCAATTTCCTCGATCTGCCGCTCGGCACTCAGGGCCGGATTCCGCAGTATCATGCGGTCTCCCTCCGCCTCGATCCGGTCAGAAATCTGTTCATGCATAATTTTGTAAAAATCATTGTTCATGGTCATATAACTGACACCGATCAGGCAGGACTTTTCTCTCTGGCGTTCCGACAGATCCGGTCTCGCGATCCCAATCACAAACAGGAAAAAAACGAGTATGACCGCATTGATGATCGTGATCAATGTCCTGCCGAAGATTCTCCACGGTTTTTTCATGCCATGGCCTCCGTTTTGAAAGCGCTTCCGGTGATCCCCCGGCGAAGCGCCGATACACTCCGAATTTTGATTTTCATGTTCTTTGAAGCCTGGATCCTGATGACTTAATCTTTGAAAGCCCTTGTCCGGATGAATCCTCTGAACGCTCCGTGCGCTCAGAACAGCGACTGCAGGGCCGGTACAATCACACAACAGGCAGCCAGCGCCACGACCGTCCCCAGCGCAAGACCCGCAGCCACCTCCGCGCTTGTATGGCCGGCGGCCTCATCCAGGACCGGAACCGTCTTAAAATACGGATCCGTGTCCCGGCTGCGCTCTCTGTGCGCGATATGGTTCAAAATCTTTCCCTGCAGGCCGGTCTCATACCGGACTTTCCGGGAATCATAGATGACCACCATGGCAAAGAAGAACGCCATGGGGAATTCAAATCCTCCGGGGCCGTACGTCAGAAACGCGGAAACCGTCAGCCCGGTCACCATCGCTGTATGGGTGCTCGGCATTCCGCCGCTGGCCACCAGCGCTTCCGGAGAAAACCCGCGGTTTTTAATTATGGTAATCACCGTTTTCAGCACCTGCGCGGTAAACCAGGAGGCGCCCGCCGAGAAGAATACCGGATTTGTAATCAGTTCGATGAGTTTCTGTACCATATCATTCTTCCTCCAGCCGCCGCATGATCTCTCTTCGGCAGTAGTCCTGTATCGCATAATACGTTGTGCCGTCATAATGTACTCCGTCGGGAGCGTTATAGCCGTATTCCCTTAAGTACGAGTAAGAATCCAGATACTCTCCGGGGAATTCCTCCGCCAGCCTGGCATTGAAGACTTCGATGGAACTGTTCTGCGCGGAAAATCCGCCGGCAGCCGCCAGGCCGTCATACACCGGATTGACGGAGAGAAACCAGAACCGTTTTTCCGGGTGCAGCGGCGTATAGGAGCGGTAAAACTGAATATATTCCTCAATATTCCCGGGGTCATTGACGCCGAAGCAGAAAACAATATCCGCCCCCGGCCAGTCGGCCATCTGCTCCTCCAGATAGGTCAGGCCTTCTCCCTCCATCCAGTCGCAGCCCGCGCCTTCTTTTCCCACATAATGATAACCCCCGGTGGTGTAGGCCATGCCGACAACACGGGAATCTCCGTAAAAAATCAGGTCCTGCACGCTTTCATCCCCATAGGCTTCGATGTACGCCTCATCCAGATGGAACTCTCCGTTTTCGTCCAGCTCCGGTGCAAACTGTGTCCAGTCCGGTTCGGTCTCCTCCTCCCGGTCCGCACCGGGCTGGTCAAAGCTTCCGATCACCATCTCCGGCAGGCGCAGGGTTTCTTCGGATTCCGTCTCCCGGACCGCATCCTCTGCATAATTCTCTGCATGCTTCTCTGCTTTATTCTCCGCTTTATCCTCTGCGTACTCCGCCGCACCGGCCCCGGTACAGTTCGAAAAAACCATCGTCAGTACTGCCAGCATAAAACACAGAAAGGTCGTTCCGGTCAGCCTGTTTTCAAATACTCTTTTCATCCTCTTTTGCAGATCCTTTCCCTGCGCTGCGGTTCCCCCGCCAAAAGGCGATGACGGACGCTTCCGCGCTCCGAAGTTTTTCGCACCCCTCCGCCGGTGTTGAGCGGGCGTCGGACACACAGCACCTTACAATCGTATCCTATTCTACCACCTGCAAAGCAAAAATGCTCTGCCCAATTTTACCTTTTCCCCGCTTTCTGGTATACTGCAGAGGAAGGCCTGCTTCGCATACCGCGTTGCAAGGCACTGCGTTCGATATCGGAGCGGCGAAACCTGCTCAAATGCCGCATACCGAGGCGCACACGGCTCTGTGGGCGGAACGCCCGGAGAGCCCACCGAAAACCAACAGAGGAAAGGTACAGAATCTTTATGAAAATGGAAGATTGGATCAATGAACAGCAGGAATCCGTCCAGACCCGGCTTGGCGGCGCGCAGGATGCAGCCGCTGTGATCCGGATCCTGGACGATACCGCGGGACGGATGCTGATACAGTATACACAGGAATGTACGGATCCCGATTCCGCCGCACAGGCCGGCCTGCTGATCAGCGCTGCGCGGAGCGTACTGCCCGCCGTCGACTGTCTGGAAAGCATACAGGTGTGGGAACGGACCCCATCCTCGAATCGGACAGACAAAAAACCCGTATCGTTCTGGGTCAGCGGCGCAGCCGGCCTGCTGCTGCTCCTGATCTCGCTCCTCGCGGGCGCCGCCCATGCGCCGGGCCTGTCCCGGCTGATCCTGATTCTGATCACCGGTCTGGGCGGCGGCGTGCTCCTGTTTCTGGCCGGCGGTCTTTTCCGGGGACACAGCCCGGTCCTGCCGGGCAGCAAAAAAGAATATCTGACACAGCCCAGATACGATGCCGGCAGGCTGTTTTCCAGCCTGCGGCTGCTGGCCGTCTGCGTAGATCAGAGTCTGGAAGAGTATGCTGCCCGGTCCCGGGATACCGGTCCGGAAGCATCGAAAACAGCCGGCGGGGACCTGTCCGACCAGGAGGATATCCTGATGCTGTGCAGCGGGCTGCTCGAAGCCGCTGCGAGCGGCGACGGCCAGTACGCCCTGGATGAAATCGGGCAGGTGAAGTATTTCCTTCACCGTCATCAGATTGAAACCGCATCCTATACCCCGGAGCACCGCGCCTGGTTCGAGGCCGTCCCTGCCGCCGAAACAGGAACCCTGCGGCCTGCCCTGATCCATGCGGAGGACGGCAGGCTGCTCCGGAAGGGACTTGCAGGTATCGCGTCCTGATGCACTCAGGGAACCTGTGTTTCCTAAGAAATAACTTCATTTACAGGAAAGAGTATACACTATGGATCGATTTTACGGTTTTGACCTGGGCGACGCGGAAAGCGCCATTGCCCGGCTGGAAAAAAACGGCGCCGGCGACGCCGCCATCATCCCGGTACATGATACTGCCAGTTTTATCTCGGCCTATGCGCGGACCGGGAGCGGAGAGCTGGTAATCGGTGAGGAAGCCTGCTATGTACCCGATGCTTCCGTCCGAAAGGTTCGCTTTAAGAGCCGTTTTCTGACCGATCCCCAGTCCGCCAGGGATATCCGCAGTTTTGCCGCCGGTGTCCTCGGGATTCTCAAAGAGCAGGGAAGCCTGATCTCCGGTGAAGACAACTGTTTCTATATCGGCTGTCCGGCAGGCTGGGACAAAAACGCCCGGGAGCTCTATCGGGAAATCTTTGAGCAGCTGGGATATCCGCCGGCGAAAATCGTATCGGAATCCCGCGCAGCCCTTGTCAGCGCCTGCCAGTCCCGTCATCTGCAGGTGGGCTATGACATTCTCGCTCGCCCGGTTCTGGTAGTGGATATCGGTTCCTCCACGACCGATTTCGCCTATATCACCGACGGCCACGAGGCCGCCCTGCACACAGCCGGCGAGGTGACGCTCGGCGGCGGGATCATGGACGAGCAGCTGCTGGAGCTGAACATCCTGCGTGCTCCGGACCCGGAGCGCGTCCGCGACATTTTCTCCCGCTCCGATGCCTGGAAGAATTATTGTGAATTTGCCGCCCGGCGGCTGAAAGAACAGTATTTTTCCGATGAAGAATACTGGCAGGCCGGGGAAAACGTCTGTGCAAAAACGGTTCTGCTCCGCTATGACCGTCCGGTCCGGCTTCCCCTCACCATCAATGCCTCCGATGCGGCCATGATTCTCGACGGACCGGCGGCGTCTCTGGACGGCCGTTCCTTCCATCAGGTCTTTCTCGAGAGTCTGCGGGAAGTGCGCAGATGCATTGACGGCCCCATGCCGGATCTGCTGTTCCTGACCGGGGGCGTCTCCCGGCTGGCGGCCATCCGGGACTGGTGTCTGGAGGTATTCCCGGAAGCCGTTGTCATTACCGGCACAGAGCCGGAATTTGCCGTCGCGCGGGGCCTCGCCCACTGCGGCAGAATCGATGAAGAAGTCCGCGCGTTCAAGCAGGAAGTCGCCGATCTGATCGCCTCGCCGAAGATCGAAATGCTGGTGGAAAAGCATCTGCAGGATCTGTATCGTATGGCTGCCGACACGCTGGTGGAACCGATTCTGGAGAATGCCGTCCTCCCGGTGTTTGACCGCTGGCGGAGCGGCGAAATCCGCCGCCTCTGCGATGTCGATGAAATCCTGCAGTCGGAAATCGAGGTCTATCTGCATACAGAGGAAGCCCGCGCGCTCCTGATCTCTCCGGTTACCGCCTGGCTCCGCCCGGTGGCGTCCGAACTGGAGGAATACACCATGCCCATCTGTGTACGGCATCATGTGCCCTATGCAGCGCTCAACCTGAGTTCGTATCTGTCCATGTCCGATATCGACATTCAGGTCGATGCCCGGGATGTCTTCGCTGTCAACGAAATCACCTGGCTGATCGACGCGATCGTCTCCGTTCTGGTCGGCCTGCTCTGCGGCGGCAGCGGAATCGCCCTGATCTCGGGCGGTCTGCCCGGCATTATCGCCGGTGCATTCCTGTCGCTGCTGGTGCTGCTTCTGGGCAGAGATACGATGCAGAAAGCCGTCTTTCGCATGGACATCCCCTCACCGATGCGGCGGCTGATTCCGAAAAATCATTTCCGCGCAAGGCTGGCCTCCCTGTCCGGCGAGATCAAGAGCAAACTCTCCGGCAGTCTCGCCACACAAAAAAGCGACGAGATCTCCCGGCGCATGGCACAGGAAATCTCATCGCAGATTGAATCTTGTCTGACGAAAATGGCAGAGGTCGTGGAAATCCCCCTCGGCTGACACGCTTCCCCGCAAAGCGGATCTCAAAAACGAAGCTGTAAAAGCAGAGCGGGCCGGGCCTGCGTTGAAACAGACAGGCCCGGATGACCGGAGCGCCCCCGTCAATGATGGAACAGCCGGATCCCGGTGAAGGCCATCGCCATCCCGTACTTGTCACAGCATTCAATCACCAGATCATCGCGCACCGATCCGCCCGGCTGCGCGATGTATTTTACGCCGCTCTTTCTTGCACGTTCGATATTGTCCGGGAACGGGAAGAATGCGTCCGAGCCGAGCGCCACGTCCTGATTCTGGTCAAGCCAGGCGCGTTTTTCTTCCCGGGTGAACACTTCCGGCTGCCGGGTGAAGCGCTTCTGCCATTCCCCGTCCCGCAGCACGTCTTCATATTCATCTCCGATATAGACATCGATCGTATTGTCTCTGTCCGCGCGGCCGATCCCCTCCAGGAACGGCAGCTCCAGTACCTTCGGCGCCTGCCGCAGATACCAGTTGTCCGCTTTCTGTCCGGCCAGGCGTGTGCAGTGAATCCTGGACTGCTGGCCCGCGCCGATGCCGATCGCCTGACCGCCCTTGACGTAGCAGACAGAATTCGACTGGGTATATTTCAAGGTAATCAGCGCGATTTTCAGATCTCTGAGCGCATCCTCCGGAATCTCCTTATTCGCGGTGACAATGTTGGAGAGAAGGCCCTGATCCGTCTTCAGCTCATTTCTGCCCTGCTCGAAGGTGATCCCGTAAACCTGCTTGCGTTCCAGCTGTGCAGGCACATACGACGGATCGATCTCGATTACATTGTAATTCCCTTTTTTCTTGGTTTTCAGGATTTCCAGCGCCTCCGGCGTATATCCCGGCGCGATGACGCCGTCCGAAACCTCTCTCTTGATCAGTCTGGCGGTACACTCGTCGCAGACATCCGACAGTGCGATAAAATCTCCGAAGGAAGACATCCGGTCGGCGCCGCGCGCTCTGGCATAGGCGCTCGCAAGCGGCGTCAGCTCTCCGGCGTCATCCACCCAGTAAATTTTTCTCAGTGTGTCGTCGAGGGGAAGTCCGACCGCCGCTCCGGCCGGGGAAACATGCTTAAACGACGTTGCCGCAGGAAGACCGGTCGCCTCCCGCAGTTCCTTTACAAGCTGCCAGCCGTTAAAGGCATCCAGAAAATTGATATATCCGGGTTTGCCGCAGAGCACCTTCACCGGCAGGTCGCTTCCGTCCTCCATAAAAATGCGGGAGGGTTTCTGATTGGGGTTGCATCCGTATTTCAGCTGAATCTCATTCATGGCAAATCTCCTTTAGATATTTTTGTTTACGATCCGTGTCTGGGCTTCTCCCGTGGCAATGTCAATGAAGCGGACAAACAGTGAAACTTTGTTTTCTTCGTTCAGACTCTCCCAGACCGTCCGGGTAAAGTCACCGATTTCTCCCTCAATCGCCACGCGCTCCGGTTCTCCCTCAAAGCTGGGCAGCGGATTCCCGTCCTGGGCATACGTATGGATAAAGTGTCCCTCCCCCGCAGCCGGGTTCTCATAGGAATAGGTGAAGCGCTGGCAGGAAGACGGATCGCCGTTGTTCGATTTCAAAATCGAAAGCTGGTAGTCATAAACGCCGTTCTGAATGTTCATCACACCCGAAATTCGTGGCGTATAATTCGGCCCGTCCGGTTCAAAGGTACGGCTGCGCAGGGACTCTTCAAAGCTTTTTCCCTGCCGGATCCCGTCGTAAACCGTGTCGGTCTGGTCGCCGTTCGTCACGATCGTTGTTTTTCCCCAGACCCGGACCGGCGCATAAATGATCAGGCTCGGGTCCACCATTTTTGAGGGATCGTATGCCTGCGTCCGGATCCCCTCGCCGTCCGGTACGAAAACACGGTTCCGGCTGTTTTCACTGCGACCCATGATGAAATACGCTGTCACCGCATGTTTGCCGTCCGCCGACGTCCCAATCACAATCCCGCGCCCGGGATAGGTTGTGCGCCCCAAAGCTTCCGATAAATTCTGTTTTTCCATAGGTCTCCTTTCTTCGTGCGTTATTCCCGCACAGTCCTTGCATATTCAATACCCAGCCGGCAGCTCGTGACGTAGACGCCGTCCCCCAGTGCCTGGTCCTTCCATGTCGCATAATCTGTGCGGACCTGGTCCGTCCCGTCATAGATGGTATAATATACCTCCTCCCGGGATATGTCACGCTGATTGTCCTTCAGGGTGTATTCCCTGCTCCAGTAAGGATCATGATCCGAACCCTTCGTCTCGTACTGACGGACCGCGACCCATCGGTCAATATCGTAGTAATACTTTGTCTGGTAAATCGGTTCCTTCCGGTAGACCGGCTCCTGTACGGGTTCTGTATAGGTTTCGGTCCGATAAACCGGCGTTCTCACTTCATGCTCGGAGAAGGTTCCGTTTCCGTTGTCGGTGTATTCATAGGAGGTGTCATAATGATCGATCACCTGCCTTGTGCGGTCCACATACACCGTCCGGTAATGGTCCAGCACATCCCGGTATCCATAGAGTTCATTTCTTGCGGACGTCACCCGGGCATTGGCCGGGGCGCTCCAGCCGGATTCGGAAAAGGTCTGCAGCTCCTCGACCGTGACGGTACGCTGCCACAAAAATCCGCTGATCGCCTCCGCCGTTGTATGCGGCCAGAGCAGAAACGCCAGGATCCCCAGTATGGCCACCAGCGGCAGCAGCCATCGCATCATACCGCCGGAGGAGGGCTTCGCCGGCTCCTTTACGTCCTCCGTGGTTACATAGGTTTCCTCCCGGACCGGTTTTTGCACCGCCGCCGCATGCAGCGTGCCGTCCTTCTCTTTGCGATACATGGTCTGCGCCGTATCTCCGCCGTAATCCTGTTCCTTCTCCTCCCGGTCCGCTCCGCAGTGCACGCAGACCGTGTCCCGGTAATTATTCAGGCTTCCGCAGTAGGCACAGATCCATTCCACATGCTTCCCGTCATTTTCCTCTTTGGAGATCCCGGCCGCTTCCAGTTCCTGGTCGGAAACCTCCTCGACGGATTTCATGTAATAACGGACATTTTTCCCTTTTCCGGAACCGCAGGAGGGACAGATATCCACAAGTCCGTCGATCCCCTTTGTACCGCAGTGCTCGCAGTCCCAGTAACCGCGTATCACTCTGTCTGCCATGTTTCTTCTCCCCTCTCTGGATGACATTCTCACTCTGTCCGTGTATAATGATTACAGTGCCGGAAGCGGCCGCGCGGGACCTTCCGCCAGCGCCTTCCGGCGGACAAAACCTGAGGAAACACGGATTTTCTCAGCGCTTTCCTAAATATAAAACAACAAAAGGAGCTGCGTAAAATGCATGAACTGATGGAACTTTATATGGCCTTTCTTCGGATCGGCGCCGTCAATTTCGGCGGCGGCTATGCCATGCTCCCGCTTCTGGAGCGGGATCTTAATGAAACGCGGGGCTGGGTGACTACCTCCGAGCTGATGGACTATTTTGCGATCGGACAGTGTACGCCCGGCGTCATCGCCCTCAATGTATCCACCTTTATCGGTCACAAACGCAAGGGAATCCCCGGCGCGCTTTGTGCGACCCTCGGGTTTTTGACGGTACCCATCGCCATCATCCTCGTCATCGCCGCGTTTCTTCAGAATTTTGCCGACCTTCCCGTCGTCCGGAATGCATTTGCCGGCATTCGTGTATGTGTCTGTGTGCTGATCATCCAGGCGGTCCTCCGTCTCTGGAAAAAATCCGTGCCGGATCTGACAGCTCTGATACTCTATCTGGTGATCTTTGCGCTCACGACCTTTTCCTCCGTGCTGCCCGTTTCCGTCCCGGCCGCCGTTCTGGTGATCTGTGCCGGCGTATTCGGCGTCGTCTGGAAATCCTTGTATGCACAAAAGGAGGGCTCTGCGTCATGATGATCTATCTGCTGCTGTTCCGGGAGTTTTTCAAAACCGGCCTCTTCGCCGTCGGCGGCGGTCTGGCTACGCTCCCGTTTCTCTATGAAATTTCAGATAAGATGCACTGGTACACCCATGCGGATGTGGCGGACATGATCGCCATCTCCGAATCCACGCCGGGTGCCATCGGAATCAATATGTCTACGTACGCCGGGTTCCTGACCGGAGGAATCCCGGGAGGAATCCTTGCCACCCTCGGTCTCGCCTGTCCGTCGATGATCATTATTATCATCATCTCCCGCCTGCTGGCGAAATTCAAGGATAACAAGTACGTCGAGTATGCGTTTTACGGTCTTCGGGCAGCTTCCATAGCGATGATTTCCGCTGCCGGGATCAATGTGGCAAAAATTGCCCTGGTCCGCCTCCAGGTCTTCTCGGAAGGCGGCGGGATCCTGGAGTTCTTTCAGCTTCCGGCAATTCTCCTTGCCGTTTTTCTGTTCGCGGTCCAGCGGCAGGAAAAACTGAAAAAGCTGCATCCGGTCGTATGGATCGCCTTCTCCGCAGTCATCGGCATCGTCTTTCGTTTCGGGGGTGCATAAAGGGAAGGAAGAATTTCTTCCACGCTTCCGTATAAGCTGCTTACAGTTTAGCAAATCCTTTTCCCTGTGTAAATGCTGTTTTCTGTCCTTAGGAGCGGTTCAGAAATAACTTGAAAATCCTGCGCGGTCTGATCAGGTTATTTCTTAACAGTTCCTAAGGACAGGAAGAAAAATGTTTCCTTATGTAACCGTCCGGATTACCGGAAAATGTTACCCTTTTTCATAGGAAATGCTTCCGGAATATGGTATAGTTAATGTGGTATGGTTCATTGGATTTTGTTAAGGAAACGTTGATTGATAAGGAGTACCAGTTATGAAGACAACCAAACGTATCCGGCTCCTGCTGATGACGGCTCTGATGTGTGCACTCGTCTCCATAAGTGCGCATGCAGCGGTCTCCATCAGTACCAAATCGCTGACGCTCCAGGTCGGTTCTACCTACAGGCTGCTGATGAAAGGAACTTCTTCCTCTTCGTCGGTTACCTGGAAATCCTCGAAAAAGAAGGTTGCTTCGGTCACCTCCACCGGGATTGTCAAGGGCGTCTCCGCCGGAACCGCGACCGTATCGGCGCGCGTCGGATCAAAGACATATA
Source organism: uncultured Lachnospiraceae bacterium (assembly GCA_902767335.1). Classification (GTDB taxonomy): domain Bacteria; phylum Bacillota; class Clostridia; order Lachnospirales; family Lachnospiraceae; genus Merdiplasma. The sequence continues at coordinate 10,068 of CACXHD010000071.1, read as the reverse complement.
AATGTAAGGTGACCGTGCTCTCCAAGGTAAAGATCAGCGCCTCCACCCTGACGGTGCGTGTCGGCTCAAGTTACAAGCTGAAACTGACCGGTCTGGCGAAAAGCCAGAAGGTGAAATGGTCTTCTTCAAAGAAAGCCGTCGCCTCTGTCAGCAGCAAGGGTGTTGTCAAAGGGAAGAAAACCGGCAAGGCTGTCATCACTGCCAAGGTCGGCTCCAAAAAATATACCTGTAAAGTCACGGTAAAGAAAAAACAGACAACAACGATCGTCGTCAACACGACGAAATCGGTCACGACGACCTCCACGGTGACAACGACCACCACCGTGCTGGAAGAGGAACCGGCAGCCGCGGTGACCGGTACGGCTGTGGCCGTAAAAACCGCTTCCGCCGCGGAGACCTCCACTTCCTCAATGTCCTCGGAAGAGGCGGCCGTCTATAAAATTCTGATCTCGTTTAAGAATAAGGCAAAATACAAGGAAGGCGCCCCCTATACGAATGATGATTATTACGCATGGAACGGCGGCACCTACCGGGGCGGCTACGGATGTGCGGCATTTACCTTTGAACTGAGCGACGCCGCCTTTGGCGATACCATCGCGACCGTCCATACCAACTGGGACAAAATCAAAGTCGGTGATATTCTCCGTGTCGACGATGACTGTCATTCCGTGATCGTTCTGAAAGTAAATTCTTCCTACGTCACCGTGGCGGAAGGCAACTATAACGAATCCTGCCACTGGGGCAGGGAAATTCCGATCTCCGAACTGAAAAGTACCGGCACCTATATCATGACCCGCTACGAATCGACCACCTCTGTCAGTGCGTCCGGTATGAGACGAATGAGAGCCTCTCTCCCGATCCTGTATGACATGAAGCACTATCCGATGTCAGGAAGACGCTGAAAAACACCGATGAACCCCTTTTCAAAGGAGGAGGAATAAAATGCACAGGAAATGGAAAAAACATCTTGCCCTGCTTATGACTGGTTCCATGATGATGTTGAACGCGCCGGCTGCCGTGGCGCAGGAAGCTCCGGCCGGCCCGGTACAATCCGGAAACGAAGTTCCCGGCCCCGCGCCGCAGGAGAACGCTCCGCAGGCGAATGAGGCTCCGGCTGCTCCCGCTCCACAGGAAGCTGCGCCGCAGGCGAACGACGCTCCGGCTGCTCCCGCTCCGCAGGAAGCTGCGCCGCAGGCGAACGAGGCTCCGGCTGCTCCCGCTTCTCAGGAAGCTGCTCCGCAGGCGAACGAGGCTCCGACCGCTCCCGCTTATCAGGAGAGCGCTCCGCAGGCAAACGAGGCTCCGGCTGCTCCCGCTCCGCAGGAAGCTGCTCCGCAGGCAAATGAGGCTCCGGCCGCTCCCGCTCCACAGGAGAACGCTCCGCAGGCAAACGAGGCTCCGGCCGCTCCCGCTCCGCAGCAGAGTGCGCCGCAGGAAAATACGGCCCCCGCGGCTCCCGCTCAGCAGGAAGCTGCTCCGCAGGCGAACGACGCTCCGGCCGCTCCCGCTTATCAGGAAGCTGCTCCGCAGACGAACGAGGCTCCGGCCGCTCCCGCTTATCAGGAGAGCGCTCCGCAGGCGAACGAGGCTCCGGCCGCTCCCGCTTCCCAGGAAGCTGCTCCGCGGACGAACGAGGCTCCGGCTGCTCCCGCTCCACAGGAGAGCGCTCCGCAGGAGAATGCGGCCTCCACGGCACCCGCTTCTTCGGAGAACACGCCGCAGGCAGCGGAAGCTCCCGCAGCGGCGGATTCTCAGGCAAGCACACCGCAGAAGAATGAGGATCCTGCGGCATCGGAAACCGCCTCTCCGGCAGCCGCAACCGCAGGCACGCAGAAAAATGCCCTGCCCTCTTCCGGCAAAGCCAAAAAAACAGCGGTCAGCCAGCTTTCTGACGAAGAGCAGGATTCCGTTGCGTCTGCTGTCCGAAATGAAGCCGACGATGAAAATAACGGAACGGAATCGAACGGCAGCGACGGAAATGGCAGCGAAAGCGGAAACGGTAACGAAGGCGGAAACAATAACGAAGGCGGCAGCGGAAACGATCAGGGAACCGGCAATGGAGACGATCAGGGAAATGACTCCGGCAAAGACGGGGAAGGACAGACGCGTTCCATCAGCAAGACCATTTCGCTGGAATGGGAGGATGATGACAATCAGGACAATGTCCGTCCCGGCAGCCTGACAGCCATTCTGGTCGCTGTCACCGAAAGCGGTGAGACCGAAATCTCACGGGTCGATCTGAAATCGGAGAACAACTGGTCCGCAACCATCGATGATGTCCCGACGACAGACGAGGACGGAAATCCGATCACATATCAGTGGAAATGGATGCATGAAACGGATAACCCCGATACAGCTTCTCTTCCGGAAAGCCTGCGGGATCTGCTGACCTCCCTTCCCGGATATGCCAAGCCGACCGATACGGTCACTTCCGATGAAAACGGAGATGAAACTGTCCGGCATTATACACACAAATCCGCGTATGTAAATCACAACGTGACCATCAAATGGGACGATGACAATGATACCAATAAACTGCGTCCGGATCATGTAACCCTGACGCTCCCCGACGGAAAAACGCTCACTGTATATGCAAAAGACAACTGGACCGCGTCCATCCGGCTGCCTGTTTTCAAAAACGGCACCCGTGTGGAATATGAATGGACCGAAGAAGGGATCACCGGCTACCGTCTCACGCTGCTCGAAGAAGATGGCAGCGATTATATCCTGACCAATACCTGGACCACCGTCACGAAGGAAAAAACCGTGACGAAGACGGAAACAGTCACGGAAACCAAAGAGGTTCCCGTAAAGAAAAAGGTTGTCAAGACGGTAAAGCCGAAACAGGTCAAGCTGACGATCCAGTACTGGAATGATACCACTCAGGCGTTTGACTCCTACGAAGCGGTTTACGAATCCGGCCAGAAGTACAATGTCGTATCCCCCACTATGACCGGCTACTCGGTAAGCAAAAGCGTCGTCTCCGGCGTCATCAAATCCGACACCGTGATCAATGTAAAATATAAGCCAAAGACCTATCAGGTTACCATCGAATACCGCTTCCCGGACGGGACCAGCGCAGCCTCCTCCCACACGGAATCGGTCAAAACCGGCGGGACGTTCTCTGTGACCTCCCCGCAGATTCAGGGATATACGGCGGATCAGGCCACGATCTCCGGCACGGTTTCCGGCAGGAACCTCAGCTATGTTGTTTACTACTCGGAGGACCGTCAGCAGAATCAGGAACAGCAGCAACAGCAGGAACCGCAGAATCAGGAACAGGCGGAACCTGCGCAGGCGGAAACCCAGACGCAGACGGCCCAGACGCAGGAGACGGGAGCCGCAGCGCTCACACAGCCGGCAGCGGCTGCCGCTTCTTCCTCGGATCTGGTCGATCTGGCGGATTACGAGACGCCTCTGGGTCTTGGCGGAATCGCAATGAATGCCGGTGACTGTTTCGAATAACCAGCAGCGGGAGGAATTGGAATGAAAAAACATTATGCAATCTTACTAAGCATTTGCATCGGCGCGTTTGCACTGACTGCATCCGGCGCGGAAACCGGATATGATCCGAATTGTCTGCATGTAGGCAATCCTACCCGTCTAACCGGTGATTTTTTCACCGATCTGTGGGGAAATGCCACCAGCGATCTGGATGTACGAAGACTGCTCCACAGTTACAGCCTGATTTCCAGAGAAGCACAAACCGGTGCATACATCTTCAATCCGACGGTTGTCAACGGCAAATACGTCCAGGCGGATGCCGAGGGAAATCATTATTACCGGATCTCCCTCTATCCGGACCTGCAGTATTCGGATGGCTCGCCCATCAAGGCAGCGGACTATGTTTTTTCGATTCTGCTGGAAGCATCACCGCAGCTTGCCGCCCTGGGCGCAGATACCAAAGGCAGTTCCTTCCTTACGGGATATGAGGCGTATGCCCGCTCAGAAACCCCCTGTCTGAAAGGGGTTCGCCTGGACAGTGAATATGAGTTTTCGATTGAAATCAGCCATGACGCGCTTCCGTATTACTATGAGATGACGCTGCTGGACTACTCGCCGTATCCAATCTCGGAAATTGCCCCCGGCTGTGAAGTGAAAGATGACGGCGAAGGCGCCTATATCGCCGGCAGCTCCGAAGAACTGGAAGGCTCCGCTCTCTCCTCTGTTTTCACAACCGATCTTCTGGAGAAGACCATCGCGGACCCGCAGACCGGCTACCGGACACATCCGGTCGTCACCAGCGGTCCGTACTGTCTCGACAGCTTCGACGGCCTGACCGCCAGTTTCAGTCTGAACGAATACTTCAAAGGGGATGAGGACGGCAGCAAGCCGCTGATTTCTCATCTGGATTATTCCCTTGCGGACAACGCCGGCATGGCTTCCGACCTCCAGGATGGTCGTTTTGATCTGATAAACAAAGCCGCCAACAAAGATGCGGCGGCAGATCTTCAGGCTCTGGTCCGGGAGGATGACCGCTTCACCAGCACTACCTATCCTCGTCAGGGTCTCAGCTTCATCGCATTTTGCGGCGACAACCCGGCTGTGCAGGATCTCGCTGTCCGCCGGGCGTTTGCCTGGTGTCTCGACCGGAATGCCATTGCCGAAGGGTATGTCGGCACGCTGGGTACGCCGGTGACCAGTTACTATGGCATCGGCCAGTGGATGTATCAGATGGTCAACGGGACGTCCTCTGCTTCGGACGCCGCCTGGGATGCATTGTCGCTGGACGGAATTGAAACCTATTCGCTGGAAAGCCGGGAGGCGGAGATCGCCGCGGCGGCATCGGAACTTGAGGCTGCCGGCTGGGTCCCCGGCGAAGACGGGGAAGAGAATGAAGAAGGATCGCATCCGGTCCGCCGCAGGGAAATCCACGGCGAATCCGTGCCGCTGGAACTGACGCTTGGCTACCCGGAGGGCAGCGCGATCGGCGCTCTGCTCGAGGAGTATCTGGCGAAGCCCCTTTCCGAGGCCGGTATCGCACTGACGCTGGAACCCGTTCCCATGCAGTCCCTGCTGGAAGAATATTACTATGGCGGCGAGACGGATCTGCTCTTCCTGGCAACCAACTTTGACGAGGTCTTTGATCCGGCCGGACAGCTGGGCACCGGTGCGCAGGCGGATACCTGGGAATATACCGCTGTTGCGGACGAAGAGCTTGCCTCGCTGGCGAGGGAGCTTCACAGCACCCAGCCCGGCGATACGCTTGCGTACTGTACAAAGTGGACGGCCTTTGAGGAGCGGTTCGCACAGGTCCTCCCGCTTCTGCCGGTCTATTCCAACGTGTATGTCGATACGTACCGGAAGGCTCTGCAGAATTATGATCCGAAGGCACATACAACCTGGACACAGAATATTCTCGGGGCTTACCTGAGCGATCCTGCGGAGTAAGACGGACGGCAGGCGGCGCGCCGCCTGCCTGTGTGTTGAATGTGAAGCCGCTTCAAGACCCGGTGCGCAAAGTATGCGCCCAGGGTCTTGAAGCGGCTTTTTTGTGCGGATTTTCCAGGAAAACAGGTTCCGCGCAGTCTGCCTGTTTGTTGGATGTGAAGCTGCTCTCGGCCACGAGCGGACAATATCTTCGATTTAACGATGGTCTGTCCGCCGGCTTTGCTAATACGAGCGGTCAAGTCCTCGATTTAACGATGGTCTGTCCGCCGGCTTTGCTAAAAGGAGCGAACAAAGTCCGCGATTTAACGGTGTTTTGTCCGCCGGAAACGCTGACGCAGATATAACAAGGGGGGCTGTATGCCCCCCTTGCCTAATAATTTTTTTCACTGCTCTCTTCGTTCAGCTTCGCCAACCGTTCTTCACTCGACCATGTAAAGACCGTGTAAACCATGCGGCACTTGTGCCTCACGGTGCGCTTAGTTCAGTTTCGCCAGCAGTTCTTCCCGAAGTTCTTCAAATCCGGGTTTTCCAAGGAGAGCAAACATATTTTTCTTGTAGCTTTCCACGCCGGGCTGGTTAAACGGATTTACTCCGAGGATGTATCCGGATACGCCGCAGGCAAATTCGAAGAAGTAGAAAAGCTGTCCGAGGAAATATTCATCCTGCTCGGGGATGTTGATCATCAGATTCGGAACCTGTCCGTCCGTATGCGCCAGAACGGTGCCGTTCATCGCGCTCTTGTTGACGAAATCCACGGTCTTTCCTGCCAGGTAGTTGAGGCCGTCCAGATCCACTTCTTCTTCTCCGATGGTCAGTGTCTCACGGGACGTTTCCACGTTCAGTACGGTCTCATACATGATTCTGGCGCCGTCCTGAATGAACTGGCCCATGGAGTGCAGGTCGGTGGTCAGATCGACGGATGCCGGGAAGATGCCCTTCTGGTCTTTTCCTTCGCTCTCGCCGTAGAGCTGTTTCCACCACTCCGATACGTAATGCAGGCTGGGCTCGTAGTTCGCAAGAATTTCTACAGATTTGCCCTTGCGCAGAAGGATATTCCGGATGGCTGCATACTGCAGCGCGTCATTCTCCTCAAATGGAGCTTCGATCGCCATCTTCCGCGCGCTTGCGGCGCCTTCCATCAGTTTTGTAATGTCCGCTCCGCTGACGGCGATGGGCAGCAGGCCGACTGCTGTCAGTACGGAGAATCTTCCGCCGACATCATCCGGTACGACAAAGGTCTCATAGCCTTCCTCGGTCGCCAGGGTTTTCAGTGCTCCGCGGGCTTTGTCCGTTGTCGCGTAGATTCGTTTTGCCGCTTCCTCTTTTCCATACTTCTTCTCAAGCAGATTCTTGAAGATCCGGAAAGCAATGGCCGGTTCTGTCGTTGTACCGGATTTGGAAATCACATTGACCGAAAAATCTCTGTCGCCGATCACTTCGATCAGATTTGCCAGATAGGTGCTGCTGATACTGTTGCCGGCAAAATAGATTTCCGGCGTCTTGCGGATCTGTGCGGATACGCTGTTATAGAAATTATGGCGGAGGAACTCGATCGCCGCTCTGGCGCCGAGGTAGGAGCCGCCGATCCCGACAACCACCAGCACTTCGCTGTCCTGGCAGATCTTCGCTGCCGCCTTCTCAATCCTGCCAAACTCTTCCTTATCATAGTCTACGGGAAGGTCGATCCAGCCAAGGAAGTCGCTGCCCTGTCCCTTTCTGGACAGCAGAAGTTCCTTCGCGGAAAGTGTGATCTCCTTCATGGAAGCAATCTCATTTTCCCGGATGACATTTTCCGTTCTTGAATAATCAAATGTTACCTTTTTACTCATTTTTGCAACTCCTTTCCGGTCCATAACACGAACCGATCCTCAGCGCTTCTGCGCTTCTGCCATTGATGCCGCCATCCGGCGCAGAAGCGCCGCACAGCTTCTGGCCGCCCGATCCTCAAAGGTCGGATAATCCATAACAGCACTCTCATCCGCTTTATCTGAAATTGCACGGATCACCAGAAACGGTATCCGGTTCAGAAAGGCTGCCTGCGCGATCGCCGCTCCTTCCATTTCCGTACAGGACGCCTGAAACTGTTCCGCAATCCAGTGCTTTTTCTCCCGACTGACAATAAACTGGTCGCCGCTGGCTACCCGGCCCCTCCAGATTCTCCGGTCCGGTGAGGTCTGCGCCGCCGCCTCCTCGGCCAGCGCGGCCAGCTCCTCGTCCGCGGGAAATGAAAAGATTCCGAGCTGGGGCACTTCCCCGAGTTTATAGCCGAACAACGCCGCATCCACATCATGATGCACCACGTCCGTCGAATATACAAAGTCTCCAATGTCGATCCGGGCATCCAGAGATCCGGCCACTCCCGTATTGATTACGGCGTCCACGCCGAACCGGTCCGCAAGGATCTGTGTACACATCGCCGCATTCACCTTGCCCACGCCGCTTCGGACCACCACCGCCGGGATCCCCTCCAGCTGTCCCTCATAAAAGTCCATGCCGGCCAGGGAAGTCACCGAAACCTCAAGCATACACGCTTTCAGCGCGTCTACTTCGATCTCCATTGCTCCGATAATACCTGGTTTTTTAAACATACGATTGTTCCCCGCTTGTTACTGTACTCTGTACTCTGCGCACTGTACGCAGAAGACCCTGCGGCCTGCTGTGTTCAGCCCGGGAAATACCGGCACGGCATGCCCGTACGTCATGCCCGTACGGCTGTCTTCAGTGCGATCTCCATCATCTCGTGGAAGCTGTCCTGGCGCTCCGCTGCGGATAACGCTTCCCCGGTGAAGATATGGTCGGAGATGGTCAGAATGGACAGGGCCTTTTTATGATTCGCCATTGCAGCCATATACAGTCCGGCGGTCTCCATCTCTACTGCCAGAAGGCCAAGATCCTTCGCCTTCTGGTTGACTTCTTTGTCCGGGTGATAGAAATAATCCGAGGTATAAACGCTGCCCACGTCTGCACGTACACCGAGCTCCTCTGCGGCTGCGACAGCCGTCCGGAGCATGTTGAAATCCGCCGCGGGGGCCGGAATGCCCGGCAGGTCATAGGACCGGATACAGCCGGAATTGGTGGACGCGGTCATGGCAATCACAACGTCGCGGACATGTACATCCTCCTGCAGTCCACCGGCGGACCCGACGCGGATCACAGATTCGACGCCAAAGAAATTGAACAGTTCGTGAACATAGAGGGTCAGGGACGGCACGCCCATGCCGGATCCCATGACAGAAACTTCTTTCCCCTCATACGTGCCGGTATAGCCCAGCATATTCCGGACATCGTTAAAGAGCACCGGATTTTCCAGATAATGTTCGGCGATATACTTTGCGCGCAGCGGATCGCCGGGCATCAGGACGCATTTCGCAACATGGGTCCCTTCCTTCAGTTCAATACAGGCAGACGGTGACGATGTCATCATAATCATTCTCTCCTTTTCTTCTTCAGACCGGATCTTTTTTCATTATTTTCGCAAGATTTTCCCGGAACGGGGGATAGACAATGCCCTGGTCCGTGACAATCGCAGTCACAAGCGTATGGTCCGTGACATCAAAGGCCGGATTGTAGCACTTTACTTCGGGAAGCGCCATGGGTTCCTTGTACCACATGGAACGGATTTCATCCGGGTCTCTTTGTTCAATCTTTATGTCCTCCCCGGTCGGGCAGTTCATATCGATGGTCGATGTCGGCCCCAGCGTATAAAACGGAATCCCGTAATGCTTTGCCAGGATCGCAACGCCCGACGTACCGATTTTATTGGCAAAATCTCCGTTGGCCGCAATCCGGTCACAGCCGACAAAGCAGGCCTGTACCCAACCGTTTTTCATCACGATGGACGCCATATTGTCACAGATCAGCGTCACATCGATGCCGGCACGCTGAAGTTCATAGGACGTCAGGCGTGCGCCTTGCAGCAGCGGCCGCGTCTCATCGGAGAACACTTTCAAGGAAATCCCCTGTTCTTTTGCCAGAAACATCGGTCCCAGAGCCGTTCCGTACTTGCTGGTAGCCAGAGGTCCTGCATTACAGTGCGTCAGGATCCCGTCGCCTTCCTTCACCAGAGAAAGTCCATATTCGGAAATCCGCCGGCACATTTCAATGTCTTCGCAGTGGATTGCCCTGGCCTCCTGCAGCAAAAGCTGACGCATCTCTCTGGCGGAAGATGCGGTGTTCGCATCAATCACGCCCTGCATCCGGCGCACGGCCCAGCTGAGATTCACCGCGGTCGGCCGGGAAGAAATCAGATATTCTCCCAGTTCTCTCATATGGCCGGCGAAGGCAGCGCCTTCCTTTTCGGTTCCGAGTGCCAGCACATACATCGCATACCCGGCGCAGATCCCGATCGCCGGCGCGCCCCGGACCGCAAGCGTTTTGATCGCATCAAAGAACTCCTGCGGGCTGCGGAGAATCAGATATTCTTCGGCGCCCGGCAGCCGGGTCTGATCGAGAATCTCGACCGCCTGCTCGTCCTCTGTCAGATGTACGCTGCACTCTCTGAGGTCTTTATCTGTTATTGTCAAAAACTCACCTCCTGTTTCACATTTGCTTTCTTCAGTATATCCAATCCTGCATTCTTTCTCAAGAGATTTCTGGGAGACAGGGGACGGTGGGAGACAGGGGACGGTTCTGTGTCTCCTTTTGGAGCGCAAAAGGAGACACAGAACCGTCCCCTGT
>CACXHD010000070.1 GCA_902767335.1 uncultured Lachnospiraceae bacterium | reverse complement strand
GCACCGGCTCTTACAGATCTCAAAAAGCTTCTGTGTATTCGAACTGTGTTTCCCGCCTATCACGATCATTGCATCTGCCTTGTCGGCTAGTTCCGCAGCCTCCTTCTGGCGCTCTTCTGTTGCGTTACAAATGGTATTCAATATGACAAAGCTATCATATCGCAACTTTTGTAAAATTTCAACAAGTTTATCAAATTTCATGGAATTAAATGTGGTCTGTGAGACAATACAGACACGCTCTTCCGGGGCAAAAGTCACCTTTTTTGCCTCTTCTTCCGTCTCGATTACCGTCACCTCAGACTCCGACCATCCGCAGATTCCTTCCACCTCCGGATGGGATGCTTTTCCGATCACGATGATGCGAAATCCTTCGCGGCTCTTCTCCTGAACGATGCGGTGAATCTTCTGCACAAACGGACAGGTGGCGTCCACCAGCGTCAGCCCCTGGGCCTGAATCTGTTCACAGATGCTTTTCGATGCCCCATGAGACCGGATAATCACCGTCCCCTTTTTAATCGCGGAGAGCTCCTCCCGGGAATGAATGACATGGATTCCCTTCTTCTCAAGGTCCTCGACAACCTGCTCATTATGAATGATCGGTCCATATGTGTACACCGGGCTTTCCGGGGTTCCCGGACATGTATCTGTACCCGCGCCTGCATCCGTACCTGTATCTGTACCCATGCCTGCATCCGTACCCATGCCCGCATCCGTACCTGTATCTGTACCCATGCCGGCATCCGTACCCATGCCCGCATCCGTACCTGTATCTGTACCCATGCCGGCATCCGTACCTGCATCTGTGCTTCCCTGCTGCCGTACCTTCTCCAGCTGCTTATAACAGCTTTCCACCGCCCGACGGACCCCGAAGCAGAATCCGGCGGATTTTGCAACAATCACTTCCATGCTTCTCATTTCTCCTTCATGCCGCGCAAAGAAACCGCCAAGCAACCCCAGGCATGCCGTTTCACCGGCGCCACTCTCCGTTTTCGGCATCTGCTCCGATTTTCTCTCGCAAACGCTGTAAGCTGCCCTCGGCTGCCTCTCAGGCCTTCCTCGGCGCAGCCGCAAGCCGCTCCCGACTTCCGCTCGGACGCACCGCTTCGTCGGCAGCGCAGTCCGCTGCGATCTTATTCCTCAGGCTCTCTCCTTCGCCAGCGACACAATCCGCTCCGTCACTTCCTCGATGGTCATATCGGAAGAATCGATCAGGACCGCATCTTCTGCCTGGATCAGCGGCGCCGTGTCCCTGTGAATATCCCGGTAATCGCGGTCTTCAATGTCTGCCTTGATCTCTTCGAGAGAACATTTTTCTCCCTTTTCCGTCTGTTCGAGATATCTGCGCTGTGCCCTCGCTTCCACACTGGCCGTCAGAAAAATCTTCAGATCGGCATCCGGCAGAATTCTCGTACCGATATCTCTTCCGTCCATCAGCACATCATTTTCCCGTGCCAGCTTTCTCTGCAGCTCCAGCAGCTTCTCCCGGACAATCGGCTTTGCCGATGAAAAGCTCGCCATCCGGCTGACCTCCTCTGTCCGGATCAGGCCGGTCACATTTTCCCCGTTCAGCAGCATGCGCTGCTCTCCGTCCTTGTACTCCATCCCAATCTGCATCCGGTCCAGTTCTCCGGCCAGAGCCGCTTCGTCCTCACAGTCCGTGCCGCTGCGCAGCAGGGAAAGCGCGATTGTGCGATACATAGCGCCTGTATCCACATAAAGAAACCCCAGTTCCTTCGCAGCCCTTTTTGCAATTGTACTCTTTCCGGCACCGGCCGGTCCATCGATGGCGATATTCATGCCCATGTTGTCATTCTCCTTTTTCTGTATTAAAGAAACAACGGACCGTCTGTGGATTTCACCGCTTCTGCACCGGAAACCCGCAAACATCTTTCTTCGTCCTGTCCCTCTTCCGTTTCCCACTCCAATTGGTCTGTTTTGCTTCTCACTCCGATTAGCCTGCTTTGCTTCTCGTTTCGATTAGCTGCTTTGCTTCTCGTTCCGATTAGCCGCTTTGCCTCTCATTCCGATTAGCCGCTTTGCCTCTCATTCCGATTAGCCGCTTTGCCTCTCACTCCGATTAGCCTGCTTTGCCTCTCGCTCCGATTAGCCTGCTTTGCCTCTCGCTCCGATTAGCCTGCTTTGCCTCTCACTCCAATTGGCTTGCTTACTTCTTACTCTGACTTTCTTCTTTTAACGCCGACGTATCCGACGCGGCTGCTGTCCCCGCGGCAAACCCGGTGCTCCAGGCAATCTGCAGATTAAAGCCGCCGGTCATGGCATCTACATCCAGGACCTCTCCTGCAAAAAACAGTCCCCGGATCTTCTTCGTTTCCATCGTATCCGGCCGGATTTCCTTTGTGCTGACGCCGCCGGAAGTAACCACTGCCTCAGTATAACCGCGCAGCCGGGTCAGTTTCAGCGTAAACGCTTCTGTCTCCTCCACCAGCCGTTGTCTCTGCTGCCTTGAAACGGAATTTGCCGGCAGGTCTTCCGGGATCTGGCAGCGTTCCAGCATCACGGGAATCATTTTTGCCGGAAATACATTTCCCAGCACATTACCGATCTTCTTGTTCGGCGATGCCCCAAATTCCCGGAGGAAGCGGGCATCCAGCTGTTCCCGGCTCAGAGCGCTCTTCAGGTTGATCTCCAGCGTCAGCGGATGTCTGGCAAGTTTTGCCCCCGTCACCGCGCTGGCCGAGAGGATCAGGGGGCCGGTCACGCCAAAATGAGTAAACATCATTTCCCCAAAGTCCTCAAACAGCGTCTTCTTTCCGTCCCGGATGCGGATGCGGACATTCCGAAGAGACAGTCCCTGCATCCTCTGCGCATCGCTGCCCTCGGTCTCCATCGGCACGAGCGAAGGTCTGCAGTCCGTCACCTTCAGCCCCAGATCTCCGGCAAACCGATATCCGTCCCCGGTGGAACCCGTCGACGGATAGGACAATCCTCCGGTGGCGACGATCACCGCGTCGGCATGCAGAATTCTTCCGTCCGTCGTTTCGACCCCCGTCACCCGGCGTTCCGGGCCGCCCTTTCCGATGTCGGCCGTTCTTCCTTTCTGTGTCCGTTTTGAAGCTCCGGCCCCGGATGCTTCCGGTCCGCCAGACGCGCCGTCTGCCGGTGTCTTCTTCTCCTGCGGCGCTGCCGGATGCCCGGTCCGCAGCCCTGCGTGTGTCTCAACCTGCAGGCCGGAATTCAGCTTCTCTTCAGACTGTGCAGGCGTCTCCTCCGGCAAACCGGAATCCGATCCCTTCTCAAACCCTGCATCCGACTCCGTCTCCAGACCCGCATCCGCCTCTGTCACCGGCTCCGTCAGCAACCGCTTCACTTCCGTATCCAGCGAAACCTTCACGCCCAGTTCCCGCATTCTCCGAAGCAGGGCCGCCGTGACATCGGACGCATGATCCGTCACCGGAAACACCCGGTTCCCCCGCTCCGTCTTCACCTTTGTCCCATTCTCCTCGAAAAACGCCATCACAGCCTGGCTGTCAAACCGGCTCAGCGCGCCAAACAGGAACCGGGGATTGCTGATAACATGCTCCAGAAATTCTTCTCTGCTGCAGTTGTTCGTCAGATTACATCTTCCCTTGCCGGTAATGTAGATCTTCTTCCCGCATTTTTCGTTCTTCTCAAGCAGTTCCACCGCCGCATCGCTGCCGGCCGCCGAAACAGCCGCAGCAGCCGCTGCCGCCGCCATCATTCCGGCGGCACCGCCGCCGATCACAAGAATCTTTCTCTTTTCACTCATACAAGGTTTTCGCTTAAATCCATGATCTGTTCCGCTTTCCGTCCGGAAACCTGCCCGTCTATCCTTCTCCGACCGATCCGCCGGAAACCTGCCCGTCTGTCCTTCGCCGTCGATCCACCTGCAAGTCTGCGCGTTCATTCCTCGCCGGCCGTTACGCCCGCAAGCCTGCTGTTCATCCCTCGCCGGCCGTTACGCCCGCAAGTCTGCCGTTCATCCTTCGCCGGCCGATCCGTCCGGAAACCTGCCCGTCTATCCTTCAGCCAGCCGTTCCGTCAGAGATCCGCCCACAAGCCTGCCGATCATCCCTCGCCGGCCGATCCGGTCTGCGGCGAATCACTGTCCAGTTCAAACCAGAATTCCACGCCGTCCGGATGGTTGAGCACCCCATATCCCTGGTGCATCGAATCCATAATCGCCTTTACAATGGACAGCCCGACGCCGCTTCCGCCGTATTCCCTGGAGTGCGCCTTGTCCACCTTGTAAAACTTGTCCCAGATCCGGTCGAGATCCTCCTCCGGAATCGGAGAACCAGTGTTGAACACACTGATCCGCACCTTGCCGTCCGTCCTGGTCTGGCGGATTTCGACCTTCCGCTCCCCATCCACATGATTCAGCGCATTGCTGAGATAATTGGTGAGGACCTCCTCGACCTTGAACTCATCGCCCCAGACCATGACGCTCTCATCGCCGACATACGCGATATCTGCCTCTTTCTGCTGTGCGAGGATCCCGATGGACTGGATTTTGCCCTCGATCAGCGCGGCAATGTCAAACCGCTCCATCTCCACCTGGTCATCCCCGAATTCCAGCTGATTCAGCGTCAGCAGCTTCTGCACCAGCAGATTCATCCGGGAAGCTTCATCCGTAATCACTTCGCAGTAGAATTTCCGGTTCTCTTCGTCGTCATTGACGCACTCTTCCAGCCCCTCGGCATAGCCCTGGATCAGGGCCAGCGGCGTCTTGAGCTCATGGGAGACATTCGCCAGAAATTCCCGGCGCATCTGATCCACTTTATCCTTCCGGTCAATGTCCAGCTGCAGCTGGTTGTTCGCCGATTTCAGCTGCGAGATCGTCTTCTCCAGCGTCTCCGACATCTGGTTGAAATGCTCGCCCAGCTCCCCGATTTCATCGCTGCCGCCGCTGGTATATCGTGCATCAAAATCCAGGTTTGCCATTCTCCTCGAAAGGTCCGTCAGTTCCCGGATCGGTCTGGCGATCCGCCTCGACAAAGCCATCACCAGGAGAATGCAGATGACGATCGCCGCCAGCGAAAAGTAGACGAGAAAGCGGAACGAAATCTGCGCATTCACCCGGATGCTGCTCAGCGGGATCCGGATCAGGAAATGTCCTCCGCTGGTCAGGTCTCCCCACATCTCCAGAAAGTCCATGTTCTGCATGGGCTCATATTTCTTCTGGATCAGGTAATTATCCTTCCGGATCAGAACATTTTCCGGCTGTTCCAGATCCAATACATATCCGTTCAGCCGTGCCATCATCAGGCCGGAATTCCCGCCGCTGGTCCAGGCAATCGCATTGTACATGTCATCGACCACGACGAGCGACATATTGTTGGCACTGCACTGATTTGCAATGGTTTCCGTAAAGTATTCCTTATTGACCCCGTCCTCTGTCACGTTTTCGTCAATCATCCCGTAGACCCGCGTCAGAGCCTTCTCCAGCGAATAAATATAATACCGCTCCAACAAAAAATTGTTTGCCAGAAGGTTGGCCGCCATCACCAGAACAATCAGGCCGATAAACACGGCAGAGAGCTGACGGGCAATCGACTTTTTCATAATAACGCCTCTTGATCAACCCGACATTCTCATAACTGCGCCTCTTGACTATCCCGACATTTTCATAACTGCGCTTCTTGATGATCCCAACATTATTCCGCCAGTTTCATCATTCCGCCTCTTCATCGTCATCCAGCGCTTCCCAGGTGATCCCGTCAGCGGAAATCAGCCCGGCTTCCCGGTCAACATAGTTACCGTCCTCATCCGTCTCCATCTCGAAAAGGATTCCTTCCTCCAGATCAGATTCGTCCTCCCAGAAATCGCCTTCCTCGTCGGTTTCTTCCTCCCAGAATTCTTCCCTCAGGAAGCCTTCATCCTCGAGATCCGTTTCCTCTTCGTCCGCATCCCAGACCCATTCCGACTCATCCTCGTAATACTCGGAAGCAGACTCATATTCAAATTCATCTGTCTGCAGCGGCAGATCCCCGGACATAAACGCACGTACGGACTCGATATCCGTCAGCTCCCTGTTTTTGAAGGGATTGAAAAGTTCCTTGCCGCTGACATTCTGATAGAGCAGGAAGGACGCCGCCGCCACTGCTGCAATGCCAAGAATGATCCGCAGCGCTGCGATGCCTTTCTTCTTGCAGAATGCGCCCAGCAGACAAAGTCCGGCCGGAATCAGCGTGAAAATCAGGCACGAAGGCGCCAGAAATCCCGCCGCGACATACAAGAGCGAACCGATGGTCGGAAGAACGCCGCCGGCCGTAAACATTGCAATAATATTCAGAAGCAGTCCGGCTCCCAAAACCGCTCCAGGGACATACCCCGGCAGTCCCAGAATCCGTATCACCGGCGTATCCAGCGTCGAACGTCCCGCTGCCAGGGAGGGAATCCATGCCGGCACAGAGAAGCATAAATAAGCAACCGAAACCACTGCCGCAAGCAGCAGGAAGAACATGCCTCTCCCGGAGGGGTCCTTCTCCTGCGTTACGGTTGCATAGGAAGTGTCAATCCATCCGCTCTCGCCGTCGCTTTCCGCACGATACCGGTCCGCCGGCCGGCTGTCACGGCTGTCCCCACGATTTAAGGATTCCGATGAGCCGTCTGCAGAACCGCTGCGCAGACCGCGGGTGTTGTCCCGGGCGCTTCCGGAGCCGGCTGCAATGCCGTTTTGTACGCCTCCGGAGCCGGCCCCGAAGCCGCCCCGGGCGCTGCCCATACCAGTTCCGTACTCTCCCGGCATTCCCAAATTTTCCGGAGCATTACCACCGGCGGAAAATCCGCTCATCTGCGCCTGTTCCAGCGTTGTAAGCAGCCTCGAAAGCTGCTGCGCCGAAATGCTCTCCTGCCCCACAATCGTCCCGCTGCGCGGTACGCGCCGGTAGACGGTCAGCACGGCAGACCAGCGGGCAATCCCCTGATCCTCCAGGACCGTACCGTCCGCTTCCTCCCGGACAACGCGATAAGCTCCGCCGTGCAGCCTGATCTCCATGCCCGTGATCTTATAATTCCGGGCAAGATTTCGGAAATGCAGGCTGTCCTCCGGCCGGATCCGTCCGATCACGTGTCCGTCCGCCAGAACATAGAGGTCTTCCTCGTCCGATCTCATATCCGCGCTGCCGGTCTGTGCTCCGGCTTCTTCCGCCTCCGGAAGGCCTGCCGCTCCTGCCGCACCGGTTTCCTGTTTCGTCTCTTTTGCGTCGGCCTCTCCTGTCCCGGATATTCCTGCACCGGCTTCGCCCGCCGCAGATGTATTGGCTGCGGATTCTCCTGTCCCGGAGGTTTCAGCAGCGGCTGATCCGACACCGGTTTTTTCCGTCCCGGAGTTTTCAGCAGCGGCCGATCCGGCACCGGTTTTTCGCGTCCCGACTTCGTCCGCCGCAGAGCCTCCTGTTCCGCTTTCACCCGTCTCAGAAATCGCCAGCGCATCTGCCGCAGCACCGCTTACGTCCGCCGCAGACGCTTCTGTCCCGGACGCTCCGGCTTTGACCGTTCCGCCCCCGCCTTCGCCCGTCCCAGACGCCTCGGTTTTGGACGTTCCGGTCCCGCCTTCGCCCGTCCCGGGCGCGTCGTTTCCGGCTTCTTCCGTCCCGTCCATTCTCCCCCCGGACAGCTCCAGTCCCCGGATCTGCACATTCTGCACCGGGGCAACCATGCGGTAGATTCGCTCCCCTTCATGGTCCGTGTCCAGAAGTTCCGCCGCCGAAAGCAGATAATCCGCATTTTCTCTCAATAAAACGGTCAGCTGCGGCCCGCTCTGCGGGACCTGATCCAGATGAAACCGCTCACTGATTGACAATTGATTGACTGCCATGTAATCACTCACTCTTACCCTTCCATTCTGCGCAGATGGATCTGATAAGCCTGATACTCACCCTTCCGGGAAGGCAGCGGCATGCCGCTGTCCATCAGAGCATCTGCCGGATAACACTGAAGCGTATCCTCATTCCGGTAGAAACATCCCTTTGTCAGTCCTTTGAGCCGGACATACGAATCCGGCATATTTCCATGTACATTGACCGTCACCGCGGTCAGCAGTACATCCGAGCCATCCTCCGATACAATCTCCCAGGCCCCGACCAGATCCGTCATCGGATTGGTCAGCCGGTAATACAGGCCCGTCTGCACCAGCGGCGCGAACCGCTCGTAGTCCCGGATTTCTTTCCGGATCTCCTCCTTCTCCTCCTCCGTGAGCTTCGCGGGATCCAGTTCATATCCGAAGGTCCCGCCCATTGCGGCCGCCGCTCTGGTCTGCAGCGGTGTGATTCTGCCGTTCTGTTCATTCGGGCTCACGGAAACATGCGCGCCCATCACATCGGGTGGATATCCGAAGCTCGTCCCATACTGGATCCAGAGACGGTCGATCGCGTCTGTATTATCACTGCACCAGATCTGCGGTGTATAGTAAAGCATGCCTGCGTCAAATCTGCCGCCGCCTCCGCTGCAGCCCTCAATCAGCAGATCCGGATACCGCTCCAGCAGCCGCTCGAGGAAGCGGTATACGCCAAGCATGTAGTCGTAGAGAACTCTGCCCTGGTCCTTCGTATCCATGGACCACACATCCATGATGCTCCGGTTGTAGTCCCATTTCACATAATCGACTTTTCCCTGATCCAGCACGGCGCAGATCTGGTCGAAAATACCGTCCGCCACCTCTTTGCGGGAAAAATCCAGGACCATCTGCTTCCGGGCGATCTGCGGAGCCCGGCCCGGCACCGCCAGCGCCCAGTCCGGATGCTCGGCAAAAAGCCGGCTGTTTTCACTGATCATCTCCGGCTCGATCCAGATGCCGAACTTCATGCCCATGTCATTGATCCGGCGGATCAACTCTCCCAGAGAGCATCCGAGCTTCTCTTCATTGACCGTCCAGTCTCCCAGGGCCCGGCAGTCATCGTTGCGGTCGCCGAACCAGCCGTCATCCATGACCACCATGGAAACGCCCAGATCGCATGCCTCCTTCGCCAGCGCGCAGATCTTGTCCGCGTCAAAATCGAAATACGCCGCCTCCCAGCTGTTGATCAGCACCGGACGGTGCTTGCCCACATGCGGTCCGCGAAGGATATGCCTGCGGATCCCGGCATGCAGATTCTGGGAGAGCCGGGTCAGGCCCTCCGCGGAAAAGCTCATGATTACCTCCGGGGCCGTAAACATTTCCCCCGGATCCAGCGGATAGGAGAACTGCTCCGGTGAAAGCCCCATCTGCATTCTTGTCTGGTCATACTGGTCCTTCTCCACGCATCCGGCAAACCCGCCGCTGTACACAAACTGCATTGCCCAGCAGCGCCCGGCGTCCTCCGTCGCCTCATGATCCGCAAGAATCAGAAGCGGATTGTACTGATGCGAAGACATCCCGCGCCGGCTTCCGATTTCCAGCGCCCCATGTCCGACCCGGCTGCGCTGCATGGTCCGTTCCATCGCATGGCGCCCGTAAAAGATCAGGCTGTCATAGTCGCCCCACGCAAAATCCATGCTCGCACTGAGGACCTTCTCCAGATAAAGCCTGCGGCTGCCCGTATTCCGGACCAGCACCGACCGGGTAATAATGTCCGCTTTTTCCAGAACGCCGTACAGCAGCGTCACCTCCAGCCCCAGCGATTCATCCTTCAGCATCAGCCGGAGCGTCTGGGCTTCCTCCTCCCCGGCATGTGCTGCCGGCAGGCCTTCCAGACGATACTTCCCATTTTCGATCTCATACCCCGCATACCGCAGATCACAGCCCCAGGCCCCGCGGTCATCCCGGACCATCAGCGCTTCCGACCGAAAATCCCCGCTTCCCCAGAAGGGATACTCCTGCGGAAACTGGTCCAGCGAATAACTGCGCTCATCCTGTTTGTCATACGGGTTGCCCGAAAAACCACGGTCCGCACTCGTCACCAGATAATCCATGCATCCCCGGGTCGATGCGCCATAATAAAGATGCAGGATATGCCCAATCCCCGAGACCTGCATCTGATACGTACTGCTTTCTGTATTCAATGTGAATGTCCTGTTTGTGTCATCAAACAAAATTCCCATATAATTTCCCCCAGTTTGACAGACTCTTGTTTTATCCTCAGGAAACACCCTCGTTCCAAATGCCCGGCATTTCTCTCATAGATGATATCATACCGTTTCCGCCAGTGCAAGGAAAGCCAAATGAGTCGAACTTTTCGTTTGAAGTGCTCTATGTAAAATGGTATGATACAAGCGGAAGGAGACAGGGGACGGTTCTGTGTCTCCTTTTTCCTCAAAAAAGGAGACACAGAACCGTCCCCTGTCTCCTTCTGGCTCCCGTTTTCGCACTGTCTCTTACCTTTTGTGTTTGGAAGGAAGTGTTACCTATGGATGCATTAAAAATACTTGTTGTGGATGATGAAAGCCGTATGCGGAAGCTGGTCAATGATTTCCTGACCAAAAAAGGATTTTCCGTCATAGAAGCTGCCAACGGCGAAGAAGCGATCGATCTCTTTTTTTCCGATAAAGACATTGCCCTGGTCATCCTGGATGTCATGATGCCGAAAATGGACGGCTGGGAAGTCTGCCGGGAAATCCGGGCCCAGTCGAAGGTCCCGATTATCATGCTGACGGCCAGATCCGACGAACGCGATGAACTGCTCGGTTTCGAGCTGGGCGTGGATGAATATATTTCCAAACCCTTCAGCCCCAAGATTCTGGTGGCCAGAGTCGAAGCCATTCTCCGTCGGACCAACGCCTTCGGAAGCGATGATACCCTCAGCGCCGGCGCCATCGAAGTCAACCGCAGCGCCCACGAAGTCCATATCGACGGCAAACCGGTCGAGCTCAGCTTCAAGGAGTTCGAACTTCTCTGCTATTTCATGGAAAATCAGGGCATCGCCCTCTCCCGCGAAAAAATCCTCAACAGCGTCTGGAACTATGACTATTTCGGGGACGCACGCACGATCGACACCCACGTCAAAAAACTCCGCTCCAAGATGGGCGAACATGGCGACTATATCCGGACGATCTGGGGGATGGGTTACAAATTCGAGCCGCAGGAGTGAAATACAGCAGATGCGTCTGGATGTATCCTGACCCATCCCGACTCATCCCGACTTATCCTGACCCCTCCTGACTCATCCTGACTCATCCCGACTTAGGAACTGCAGCGAAATAACCTGCACATCCTGCTGGTCTTTTCGCCCGAAGACAGCGTCCAAAAATCGCTTATATAGCCTGTCGCGAAGACAGCGTCCAAAAATCGCTTATATAGCCTGTCGTCAAAAAATCCGCCGCACTTTCGTGCAGCGGATTTTCTGTATGGAGCAGACGGGAATCGAACCCGTGTCCGAAAGTCTGTCCCCCGTCCTTCTACTATCATAGTCTGTTATTTGACATTCCCTCCGGCAGCCGGGAGCAGACACCTGACTGCGTTCAGTAGCTTCATGATACGCCCATATGTGCAAAGCTTAGCATATGTCGTTTCCTGCATCGTCGATGCCCGGGTCCCGAAGTGCAGGTGCTTCAGGTCGGACAGCAGCTGCAATTAAGCAGCCTGCAGTGCAAAATTATCTTCTGCGTTTATGTTTAGGTTGCGATTTAACGCATCTGCCTGCGGATAGCTTCTCCGGCTTCAAGGCCCCCGTCGAAACCTTTACTGCCCCAAATATATACTGCGAATGACTGTTCATTCGCCTGAAACACAGGTGTCCTGCGCCTGCGTAATCAGCAAATCATAGCATATCATAGATCATATATAATTCTATGTTTCCATCCCGACTCCGGGTTTCGGCATTACCTTCTGTATTACCTTCTGTATTATCTTTTCTTACGCTATTTTACCCTATTCTATCCCAATTGTCCTTAGTAATTTTCTTAAATCTTAATACAGATTTTTTACCTTGAAATCTCTCTGGGTCTCCCTGCGCATATCCTTTTTCGCGATATCCGCCCGTTTGTCATAGAGCTTTTTGCCCTTGGCAAGACCAATCTCCACCTTCACGAGACTCCCCTTGAAATACACCCGGAGAGGCACCAGCGTATAGCCTTTCTCAGCAATCTTCCCGACGATCCTGCGGATCTCATAACGGTGCATCAGAAGACGCCTCGGCCGCAGCGGATCCTTATTAAAAATATTTCCCTTCTCATACGGGCTGATATGCATGCCGTAGATCACGACCTCGCCGTGATCGATCCGGATAAAGGATTCCTTGATGCTGCACTTCCCCATCCGCAGCGACTTCACTTCCGTGCCCAGAAGCTCAATGCCTGTCTCCCAGGTGTCTTCAATAAAATAGTCGTGATACGCTTTTTTGTTATTTGCAATCAGCTTGACCGATTCCTTTGCCATGTCTCCATCCTCCGGCCGACTCTTCCTACTGAACGCAAAAAGACATTCCCGCTGCAGCGGAAACGTCTTCTGACGGCATCTTTCTCAAAATCTGTCCGCGCTCAGGCTGTCCGGCCGGATCAGAAATTCAGATTAAGAATGATTGCGATCACAATAAAACCGATCGCAAGGTATCTGGTAAAACGAACCATGTTGCCCTCCATGGAGCGGGACTTGTTCTTTCCCCAGTAGCTTTCACTGAGGCCGCCGATGGAGCCAAGGCCGGCATCCTTGCCTTCCTGGGCAAGTACCAGAACCGTCAGAGCAATGCATATAAGAATAAATAAAATTGTTAATAAAATTCTCACCTTATACACCTCCTGCGTCATACCTGACGATCATATCACATCCATTTGCAGAATGCAACCGGATTTTTACGGCGGATTATAGCAGGTTTTCAGGTTTTCAGATTTCGTTTTCTGCTGAAGATTTCTTCCTTATCCTTTGCGCAAATCGTTCAATGGTCAATATATCTGATATTCTTTTGATATCGAACCCAGAGTTCTTTGTATTCCTCTATGGACGCCTGCATAACAGCAAGAATGTGCCGAAGTATTTTCGGCGGAACTTGACTGTTATTATTCTCCAGCCTAAAGGAATTATTCTTCAGAACCCATATCTTCGTAGCATTCTCGGCGGGTAGGATAAATCCTGTGAAAGTCCTCCAGAAAACGCTGTGTCTTGTCCTTGTCTTCTATGAAATTATTATGAAGTATCGAACCATCATTTGATATCAAAATGGACATGGCAGTATCTTTTTCTTCAAATGCAACATCCGTGTCTGTATAAGTAATCATTATCCCATTTTTCTCACAATATTCATATCTCACATCGTCACCTCCCCTGATCCCCTTTCTTGAATTTTCTAGTACATTATACCTGCTGAAGGACATAGGAATCAAGCGAAATCCGATAGGGTTCTCTCCCCCGGGTCTCCGCTCAGGTCGGTCTTAAGCACCCGTCCCTGAGCGACCAACAGGCGAACACAGAAAAACGACCACAGCCGATATGTTCGACTGTGGTCGCTCAAACGTCCCCTGGACGATCCGAACCCCTGCGTCTGTGTAAAGCGAGAACCTCGTCTTCGTTCCTGTCGAGATTGTCTGCTTATGAATAGCTCCCAAGAATCTGAAACTCCTCTGTTTCCTGCGAAAGTTGAAAAATCAGCGCCTGCGACAATTCCGAAAGCAGATTCATCTCAAGTTCGAGGAAGAAACGATAGTCCCAGCCCGACCCCTTCGAAACCGGGATAGTATGGATCTCTGTAAGATTGACCTGGTAATCACCGATCATGGTGAGGATACTTCCGAGAGCGCCGCTCCGGTTCCGGGTTCCGAACGCTATCTTCACGCGGTTATGATCCGGCAGGACACGGAAGCGTTTTGAAAACAAAACCAGTTTATACCTGCCGCTGTCCTGTGCAGTCACGCGGCATTTTTGAATATACAGATGCTTCCGGAGCAGAAGAAGATTCAGTTCATCGCATACTTCTCCGCCGATCTTTCCGATCAAACCGGCACCGGATTCTACCCGGCCCGTCTCAAACCATTCTCCTGCCTGGTTCCAGGAGTCTGCTTCCAAAACCTCCTTGCCGGAACAGAAATCCGGATCATACAGGTCAGTTTCCGGACGGATCATGACAAGCCTGCCGGTTCCTGCCGAAGATTTCTTCTCATCCGAACCATTCTCCTTCAACCCCTTCTCCACAGAACCGATTTGATTCGAATCCTCCTCTTCCGTCTCAAACGGAAATGGAAAACCGTCCCGCATCTTCAGTGTCAGCCCGTACTGATACTTTCTGCTGATCTCCATCATCCGCTTAAGGAATGCCCGGTATTCTGCGGTGACATGCTCGTCCATTCCCTCCGAACGCCGTTCCAGAATGACTGCTTCCCGGTCCGGCTTATAGATCTGGTCCCCAGATTTCGCCTTCACCTCGGCAACCTGCCTCGCCAGCTGCATCCGTTCCAAAAACAGTTCCCGCATCCGGATATCCACATCATCAATTCCTTTTCGGATCCCGGCAAGCGCATCTTCTGATTTTTCTGTCCTGCACATTTTTCAAACTCTCTTTCTATCTCTTTTACACATCAATTTAAAATGCAACTCTTGCAAACTGCTTTGAAGCCAGCTCTTGCAAATACTTTGAAGGCCAACTCTTACAGACAGCTTTCTATAGTCAATGACACAGATAAACTTATCATTAGCTATAAAGCCTCCGGCAGGACGCGCACGGATTTGCAGCGGAAATATGCCGCCCGCAGTGATGCAAATCCAGTGCAGCAAACATGAAATAAAGTCAGCTTTGTTGTTTGCTGAAAGTCACTGTGTCAAACAGTTTTCCAGAAATCCCTTCCAGGCAGCTCTTTCAAAACAGAAAAAGGAGCGGGATCTGCGCACAACGAACCAACACGCTTTCATCCCGCTCCAAAAGTGAAATGGACAAGAAAAAGAGACACAGAACCGTCCCCTGT
>CACXHD010000069.1 GCA_902767335.1 uncultured Lachnospiraceae bacterium | reverse complement strand
TAGAACTGAAAGAAAAGGGGCAAGGTATACTCAAGAATACACCCTGATCTGGCATTGATCCAACAATGAACTGTATCCAGTTGTCAAGGAACAGGTAATTTAGAGGTTCGCCAAGGCATAAACACTGACTTTTGGCGTCCTTATCATTATATATGATGACGAACAGGAGAATTTGGCCTTCGGACAGAAGAGAAAACAGGAGAGAAGCAGGAACATGCAGAACTATGAATTTCAGCTGAATTATGATGAGGCGTCGTATTCGGTGATTTCCTATACCGGCAAGGATGAACAGATTGTGATCCCGGAAACATTTGGCGGTAAGCCGGTGACCATTGTCTATGACAAGGTCTTCGCAGGACATTCCGAGATCCGTTCAGTCGTCTTTCCGGAGACGATAACGGATCTCGGGGAATTTGTGTTTGACGGATGTATGGAGCTTCGTCATCTGACGCTGCCGTCCGCGCTGACCTATCTGTGGGGATATACGTTCGTGCGGTGCGGGATTGAAGAGATTGTCCTTCCGGACGGAGTCAGGGCCATTCCGCCTTACGCCTTTAAGGACTGCAAAAATCTGAGAAAGGTCGTATGCGGCTCGGGCATGCGGAAGATCGGGGCCTGGGCATTCGGCGGGTGCGATCGTCTGACGGAGGTCGTGCATGAACCTGACGTTGAGGTCAGTCCGGATGCGTTCCGCAGCAATGAGAAGATTATGGAGATCGAATATTAGGGAAGCTTCGTAAGCAAACAGGTCCGACTGGAATGAAGCCGGATTTGCGAAAAAACAGGGGAAGCCGGATGCTTCCCCTGTTTCATAAACAGTTTTTCAATCGCTTGCGATGTCTCATGCCATTTTCGAACTTCTTCGAAACGCGAGAGCTGTTGCTGTATGTTTTGCGTCGGAGTCAGGAGATACGTCCCCGACTCATTGCGGCAGTCCGGAGATACGTCTCCTGACTCAGCCCCGACGCACTGATGCGTCGGGGATAGAGTCCCTGAGACTCGGGAGTGCGTCGGGAACAGGGTCCCTGTGACTCACTTGTTGTCTGCCGCATCCGTCCGGGCGGTAACTTCGATTTTGCTGCCGTCTGCGCCTGCCGGCGTGGTCAGCTCGATCTTGCGGTTGACCTTCGCGTCGTAGGTTCCGGCTTTCATGATTTCCGTGAAGTCAACGCCGGTGGCTTCGGACATGGTGTCGAAGACCTGTTTCATGACGATGGGCATATTTCCGGAAATCTGGGAGGCGCCGCCGGCGCCGTCGCCGGTGCCGTAAATATTGATCTTGTCGATCTGGGAGAGGGGTTTCGCGATCTCTGCCGCCATCTGGGGCATGATCTTGATCATCATCTCTGCCATTGCCGCGCCGTTGTACTTGCGGTATGCTTCGGCCTTTTTTTCCATTGCCTCCGCTTCGGCCAGGCCTTTGGCCCGGATGCTTTCCGCTTCGGCTTTACCTCTGGCGGCGATACCGGCCGCTTCGGCGTCGTATTTGGCCTTGATACCGGCTGCTTCCTGTTCCGCTGCATATTTGGCGGCTTCGGCCTGGGCTCTCTGGGCTTCGGCTTTCTTTTCCTCCTCATACTTGGCGGCTTCGGCTTTCTTCTGGCGCTGGATCAGATCCGCCTCGGCCTGTTTTTCCAGGCGATACTTATCGGCATCGGCCTGTTTCTCGACCTGGGCGATCAGCTCCTGCTCCTTGACGGTGACTTCCTTCTGGCGAAGCTCCGCGTCGCGCTCGGCTTTCGCGATCTGCGCGTTGACGGTGGCTGCCTGAATGGTTTTCTGCTGCTCCTGCTGCTGAATCTCATACGCCGCGTCCGCCATGGCCTTCGCCGTATCGGACTGGGTTTTGAGTTCCGCCTCGCGGATGGCAAGCGCGTTGTTTTTCTGGGCGATTTCCGTCTGGGCTGCGACCCGGGCGTCGTTGGCTGCCTTGTCGGCTTCCGCCTGGGCGATCGCGACGTCGCGTTCCGCCTGGGCTTTTGCGATGGCTGCGTCCTTCTTGATCCTGGAGGTGTTGTCCATACCAAGATCACTGATCAGGCCCTTCTCGTCGGTGACATTCTGGATGTTGCAGGAGAGGATCTCGATACCGAGCTTCTGCATGTCCTTGGACGCTTTTTCCATTACCTGATCCGAGAAGCTGTCCCGGTCGGTGTTGATGGTCTTGAGCGCCAGGGTGCCGATGATTTCACGCATGTTGCCCTGCAGGGAGTCCTGAAGGTCCATGGTGATGTTTTCGGGTTTCTTGTTCAGAAAGTTTTTTGCCGCCAGGGAGATGGCCTCCGGTGTGGCGCCGATCCGGACTTTTGCGACCGCGTCGACATTCACATTGATGAAGTCGTTCGTCGGTACCGACTGTTCGGTCTTGATGTCAACGGTCATCTGTCCGAGATACAGGACATCGACCCGCTCCAGGAACGGAAACTTAATGCCGGCGCGCCCGATCAGGATCCTGGGTTTTCTGCGAAGACCCGAGATGATGTAGGCTTTGTCCGGGGGCGCTTTCACGTAACCGGCCGCGATGATCAGGACCAGCAGCAGGATCCCGGCAAAAATCAGGATGTAGGTTGAGTAACCGGAAACATTGGATAAAACATTGTTCAGCATAGTGATTCCTCCTTTTTGATGACATATGCTTTGCTTTGTTTTTCGTTCCGGTAAAGGGAAACTTCGGATGCATTAAAAAACGAGACCTTTACCGAAACAACTGCTCTCAGTAAAAGTCTCGCGAATGAATCTGATACGGGTGCTTTCGCATCGTGATGACGATTTCAGATCCGCCTTCCGGCGTTTCGCTACTCCCTTTTGATTGATTGATAATGATTTAACACAACCGGGCCGTCCTGTCAATATGCCGGGATACGGATTAAGAATTTCTTCATAAATGTTCCTGCTTCCGGCGTTTTGACAGGGACCGTGAATAACGCATCGCTTGTTGCTTGTCATGGGAGCAGCATTTTCTCCACTTCGGTAAAATCGATCTCACATTTTCCGCCTGAGATCCCGACGGGAACCCGCTCTGAAAAATCATAGGTCTGAAATGTGTTTTTGTTTTCAAACAGATAGACGAGAACCTTTTTGTACTCGGGATCTACGATCCAGTATTCCCGGACCCCCGCGGCTTTGTACTTATTCAGTTTCAGGATGGTATCATGACTGCGGGAAAAGGGAGACAGAAGCCCACCTGGCCTCTGCGCCGCAGTACGCAGACATGCGTGTTTTCTGTCCGGGAACGAAACTTTTACGTTTGTGAAAAGAGCATATCATCAGAGAAACCGAATTGCAATACAGATATACCCGTAAATGAACCGAAAAGCACCAGAACGGAATGAAGGATTCCAGGTCCGTTGATCCGGAGAAAGGAGGTCATATGACAGATCATACACACAGGACCCTGGCGGCGCTGACCGCCTGTTCCAACCCGGTATCTGCAGAGCGCCAGCCGGAAATCCGCCTGCTGGAGGATAAGCTGACCGGGGAGGGGATTGAGGTGAAAATGACGGAGGGGCTTTTTGTTCCGGAGGGACTCTCGCCGGAGCAGAGAGGGAAGGAGCTCACAGACTGCTTCAGGGATCCGCGGGTCGACTATATCTTTGACGTGTCCGGCGGCGACCTCTCCAATATGGTCCTGCCGTATCTCGATTTTGACGTGGTCAGAAACAGTCGGGCTGTTTTCTGCGGATACAGTGACCTGACTACGGTCATCAATGCCATCATTGCGAAAACCGGAAGATGGGCCGTAAATTATCAGATCTGCCATATTCTGTATGACCACGGCAGGGAGCAGACCGCGTATCTGCTGGAAAAACTCCTGCCCGGAAAAATCGCAGCCGAAGATCTGGAATACCGTTTTCTGCGGGGGAACCGGATACAGGGCAGAATCCTTGGGGGTAATATCCGGTGCTTTCTCAAACTTGCCGGGACCGAATATCTGCCGGACCTTACGGGGAGCATTTTACTTCTGGAATCGATGGGCGGAGGCGTGTTTCAGATGATGACGTATCTGGAGCAGTACCACCAGATCGGGGCTTTTGAAAAAATTAACGGCATTCTGCTGGGCACCTTCTCCCGGATGGAAGAAGAACAGCAGAAGCCGTCGATGGAAGAACTGGTACTTCGGATGGTTCCGGAACATATTCCGGTGGCTGCAACCCGGTACGTCGGACATTATTCCGACGCCCGGGCGGTTGTCCTCGGCCGGGAGATACAACTGTCTTCACCGTCAGAAATAATCTGAAGTCCGGCGCAGCAAACGGGCGAAGTAAAGATTACATTGTCGTCTGCCGTATAATTCGGGCGGGGACGCATAAGATATTATTTCTCGTAAAGAAACTTCTCGGGAAGGGTTACATTGAAGTCTTTGGCAAGGTGACGGAATTCATCGGGCTGGATGGTCTGGCGTTTCTGCGGCACCATCGAAAGAACCTTGACGAGGATTTCCGCGGATTTCTCAACGGTATGCATCAGACCGAAGGTGAGGTCGAAGTCCTCGCCGGAGCAGAACATGCCGTGATGGGCCCAGATGGCGACGTCGTACTGTTTCATCAGTTCAGAGGTAGCAACGGCGATGTCGCGTCCGCCGGGAACCATCCACGGTACGACACCGATGCCGGACGGAAAGACGACCGGGCACTCCGTAGCCATCTCCCAGAGCTCGCGGGTGAAGGCTTCATCCGTCAGCGGCAGAACGAAGGTCAGAGCGATGGTGTTGGCCGGATGCGCATGATAGATGACACGGTGACGACCCTCTGTGGCGATGACCTTTACTTCGTGGTTCATCAGATGGGAGGGAAGTTCGGAGGTGGGGCGGGCGCCGCCGGCGAGACCCCAGCAGATTCTGTAGTTTTCGCCCTTGTCATCGAGCTCGATGATACCGAAGGAATCCTCCGGGAAGATCGACACGTTGCGGAAGTACTTCCCGGAACCGGTCACGAGGAAATATTCCTTCGCAAGCTTCGGCACGGTTGTCCCGATCGGCTGCCATGCGCCCGGATTAAGCTCTTCTTTTACCGCTTCGACTTCCTCCGGACGGATCCGGTAGGAAAGATTGCCGCCATTGCGCTCATGCCAGCCCTGACGGAAACCGTCGTCCGCCATACGCATAAAACTTTTCACAAATTCTGCATCTAATACTCTCATGGGAAACCTCCTGTATATCTGTATGTTTTCACATGTTTCAGGGAGATGATGACGAATGCCTGCGACGGCCCTTTTCGCCGTCTGGGCGCCTCTGCCGGATGATCCCTGAATTTGCTGCATGTACACGGTTGTGTGCGGTCCGCCGGGCGGTTTATCTTGTCACG
>CACXHD010000068.1 GCA_902767335.1 uncultured Lachnospiraceae bacterium | reverse complement strand
TCTGAAGATCTTATCGGATGCATTTGACCGCTTTCGGGAAGACCGTTTTATTACGAACGAAGAGGTACTGGACCGGCTGTGTGCGCATGCCGGGGACAGCGATCTGCTCCGGAAAAGCTGTCTGGTGTTTGACAGCTTTTCCGGATTTACACCGATACAGCGCAAGGTCCTGGGCGTACTGCTGCGGATCTGCCCGGAAATCCTGGTGACGGTCACGATCCCGGAAGATGAATCCGCAGAGGGAGCCATTGAGGAACACGAACTCTTTGCTTCCGGGAAGAAGCAGGCGCGGGACCTGCTGACGCTGGCGCGTGAGAGCGGGGCGGCGATCCTGGACCCGGTGGTCCTCGGATCGGAAAAGAAACGACATGCGCCCGGCAGCAGACTGGAACATCTGGAACAGAATCTGTTCCGGGAGCATGCGAAACCGTATCCCGCCGCCGGAGACGGCGGCAGGGAGGGAACGGACGCTGCGCAGGAAGAGACGCAGATCCGTCTTCATACATCGGATCATCCGGCCGAGGAGGCTGCGTTCGCGGCCCGGACCATCCGGCGGATGATGGACGAGGAGCAGATTCGCTGCAGGGAGATTGCCGTGATTACCGGAAGCCTTCCGGACTATGAAAATCATATCCGCAGGGAATTTGCGCTGCGGCAGATCCCGTTTTTTATCGACCGGAAGGTCCCCCTTACGGCAAATCCCTGTCTGGAATTCATCCGGGGAGCGATCGAGACCGAAGCAAAGGGGTTCTCGTATGAATCTGTGATGCGGATGCTTCGCACGGGATTTGCATCGTTTTCGCCGGACGAAGTGGATCGGACGGAGAATTATCTTCTTGCCTGCGGGATTCGCGGCAGGAAACGCTGGGAAAAGCCGTGGCAGGAAATCCCCGGGACGATGACAGAGGAGGATGCGGCCGTATGTGAAAAGGTGCGGTCTGCGCTGATGGAACGGCTCGGAAGGTTTGACGAAGTGTTTGCCGGAAGGACCGCTTCGGTGAGCGAGTATGCCCGGGGCATTCAAAATCTGCTCGAGGATTTTGATACAGCCAGTCTTCTGGAGGAAAAAGCCGATGCGTTCCGCAAAGCGGGGGACTTCGGGAGAGCGCTGCAATATGAGCAGATTTTCGGGATTCTCGAAGAACTGCTCAGGGAATGCTCCCGGCTGCTCGGCGGTGAAGTCGTAAAACGCCAGGAATTTGCGAAGATTCTTGATGCGGGGTTTGAAGAGGCGAAGGTAGGAATTATTCCGCCGGGGCTGGATCAGGTACATGTGGGGGATATGGAGCGAACCCGCCTGGACCGGATTCGCGTACTGATTTTTCTGGGGATGAACGATGGCTGGATTCCGGCTGTCTCCGACAACGGGTCGCTGATGACGCAGATGGACCGGGAATTCCTGACCCGGGCCGGCGTTACACTGGCCCCCGATGAGAGAGAAAAGAGTTTTCTCCAGCGCTTTTTCCTGTACAGGACACTGACGAAGCCGTCCCGGCGCCTGATGATTTCTTACAGCAGGAATCAGGGGAACGGAAGCTCGATGCGGCCTTCCTACCTGGTATCCGTGCTGAAAAAGCTCTTTCCGGATCTCACGGCGGAGGAGGAAAAACCGTCCCGGAACGACCCGGAGGAAATCTATACCTGGGAGGACGCGGCCGCCAGCCTTGCCGCCGCGGTGCGCGAGGCAGGCGAACAGAAACGGCTCTCCCGGGAACTGGTGGAACTGGTCCGCCAGATGCGCCGGAGCGCGGAGGGCAGGAGGCTGGCAGATCTTCTGCTTGGAGCGGCCGGTTATCCGGGGAACAAAAATACGATCGGGGAAGAGCTTGCCCGCAGCCTGTACGGGCCGGATCTGAAGGCCAGTGTAACCCGGCTGGAGCAGTTTGCCGGATGCGCCTACAGCCATTTCCTTCAATACGGTCTTCGCCTGAAGGAACGGGAGATATATGAGATCCGGCCCCTGGATATGGGGAATATTTTTCACCAGACCATTGCCATGTTCTTTCAGGAAATGGCACAGCAGGAGATTTCGTTCCGGGAGGCGGATCCGAATCAGACCCGACAGCTGCTGGACCGTTGTCTGGACCGGAGCCTGGAGGAATACGGGCGCGGCGTCTTCTTTGATACGGCGCGCAGCCGCAGCACGATTCTGCGGATGCGCCGGATCCTGGACCGGACCGTCTGGGCGCTGCTCTGGCAGATCCGGAAAGGGAAATTTGAACCTGCGCTGTTCGAAAAAGAGTTTGAACTGGCATCTTCCGACCTGCGGCTGATCGGACGAATTGACCGGATTGACTGGTACGAAGACGGACAGACTCGATGGCTGAAGGTCATCGACTACAAATCCGGAAATACGGCCTTCGACCTGAACGCCCTGTTCTACGGCCTGCAGCTGCAGCTGGCAGTATATCTGACGGCGGCGGCCAGGCTGGAGAAGCAGGCAAATCCGGAGAGGGAAATCCGGGAAGGCGCGTTGTTCTACTACAGGATGCAGGATCCGCTTGCGCAGCTGGACCCTGCAGAGTTTGCGCAGATTTCCCGGCCCCGGGACCCGTCAGCCGGTCCCGGAGAAGGGGACGAGAACGCCGGAGCTGCGATGATGCTTTTGAAAATGCTCCGCCCGGACGGTCTGCTCTGTAATGAGCCGGAGGTGGTGGATGCCCTGGATTCCGGCTTTTTCGGGCCGTGTCTGGTCGCTCCGATGGAGCGGCTCAAGGACGGTCAGCTGAGTACGAAATCACGCGCGGTGCCGGAACATCAGATCCGCCTGCTGGATGCCTATGTCACAGCCCTGCTGGAAAAACTTGGCAGCGCCGTGATGGAAGGGAATATCGCCCGGCTTCCGTATGAGCGGAAGAACCGGACGGCCTGCGACTGGTGCGGCCTTCGGGAGGCCTGTCCCCAGGACCGGCGTCTGGAAGGCTGCCGCTGGCGGAGACTTGCGGAATATGCGGACCATCTTCTCTGGAGATGGATGACAGAAGAACTGAAGGAGCCGCCGGCAGAGCAGGCGCAGACAGACGGATGATACGGGGAGAAGAGAATGGGAAATCAATGGACCGGGGAACAGCGCAGAGTCATTGAAGAACGCGGCTGCAGTCTGCTGGTATCAGCGGCAGCCGGTTCGGGAAAGACCGCTGTTCTGGTGGAACGGATTTTGAGTCTTGTGACGGATCCGCTCCATCCGACGGAAATCGACCACATTCTGGTGGTGACGTTTACAAAAGCGGCTGCCGGAGAAATGAGGGAACGGATTCGGACGGCGCTGGAAAAGGCAGCCGGGGAGGATCCGGCGAACCGGTATCTGGCACGGCAGGCGGTACTGGTGCATCATGCGAAGATAATGACGATCGACAGCTTCTGCCTGGATGTGATCAAAAGCCATTTCAATGAGATCGGTCTGGATCCCGCGTTTCGCGTCGGGGATGAAGGCGAACTGCTGCTGCTGCGCCAGGAGGTGCTGGCAAATCTGCTCGAGGATGCCTATGCGGAGGATGAGAGCGGGGCATTTGGCGCATTTTCCGAGAACCTGGCTCCGGGAAAAAACGATCATGAAATCGAGGAACGGATCGATACGTTTTATCAGTATTCCATGGGATTCCCATGGCCCGGACAATGGCGCCGCAGTTGTCTGGAGCCTTACAGCGTCACAGACCGTGAAGGGCTGGAAAACAGCCTGTGGATGCAAAGCCAGATGCAGGAAGCCGGGGCGACGGTCAGAGAGCTGCAGAATATCCTGGAGGAGGCGCGAAAGCTGTGCCGGGAAAGCGACGGGCCCTGGATGTACGAGGCTGTGCTCGAGGAAGACCGGAACATCCTGGAGGCGCTGCATTCGTGCAGGACGTACCGGGATTACGTCCGCTGTTTTGAGACGCTTCCCGGATTTTCCCGCCTGCCCTCCAAAAAAGACGTGAACGTTTCCGAGGATAAGAAAAAGGCAGCGAAGCTGCTTCGCGATGAGGCAAAGGACGCTGTCCGGAAAATGGAAAAGGAACTGTTTGCGCTGTCGGAGGAGGATCTGCTGACGCTGCTGCAGCAGGCGGCCCCGACGATGGAAATGCTCGTGGAACTGACGGACCGCTTTCAGGAGCGGTTTGAGGCGGAAAAGCGGGACCGTGGAATTGTGGATTTTTCGGATCTGGAGCATATGGCGCTGCAGATTCTGGTAAACCCGGAAAATGGCGCCCCCACGGCAGCCGCTGAGGAATATGCCGGCCAGTTCCGGGAGATCATGATTGATGAATACCAGGACAGCAATCTGACCCAGGAGGTCCTGCTGGGCAGCATATCCGGGGAGGCGCATTCGAAGACGCCGAATCTGTTTATGGTTGGAGATGTCAAACAGAGCATTTACCGCTTCCGGCTTGCGCGTCCGGAACTGTTTATGGAGAAGTTTGCTGCCTATCGAAAAGCGGAGACGGAAGAAAACGGTTCCGGGGAAGAAAGAAAGCCCGGCGATGAACATCTGCGGATCGATCTGCACAAAAACTTCCGGAGCCGTCATCAGGTACTGCGCTGCGTCAACGAAATCTTTTTCCGTGTGATGGGCCGGGAAACCGGACGGATCGAATATGATGAGGACGCGGCGCTTTATCCGGGGGCCGTATATGAAGAACCGGAGGAAAAACCGGATCCGTTTCTTCCGGAACTGCTCCTGATGGAGACCCCGGGGGATGATCCCGGTGCAATTCCAGGAAGTGCCCTGCCGGATTCGGACAATGAGGAATCCCTGCAGGAAACGGAAAGCAGGTATGCCGAGGCGCGGGAAACCGCCCGCAGGATACGTGAACTTGCGGGAAGCTGCCCGGTCCGGGACGAGACGACAGGACAGATGCGACCGGCCCGGTTTTCGGACATGGTGATTCTTCTGCGGTCGATGAGCGGCTGGGGAGAGGTTTACACCGAAGTGCTGACGCAGGAGGGAATTCCGTCCGTCACGGAAACGGGCAGCGGCTATTTCACGGCGCCGGAAATCCGGACGATGATGGCGTTTCTGACGATCCTGGATAATCCGAGACAGGATATTCCGCTTGCAGGCGTGCTGCATTCTCCCCTCGGGGGACTGGACGATGAAATGCTTGCAAAAATCCGGATCCGTCACAGGGAAGGCACCTTCTACGAAGCCTGCAGGGCGCAGATGCAGGAAGATACGCCGGAGGGAAACCTTCTTCGCGCGTTTTTTGAACGGCTGGATTCCTTCCGGAGCGCTGCGGAATATCTTCAGATTCACGAGCTGATCTGGAAGATCATGGATGAGACCGGATATGGAAGCTGGGTGCAGGCGCTGCCGGCCGGCGAGGTGCGAAGAGCGAATCTGGAGATGCTTGCGGAGAAGGCGGCTGCATTCGAACAGGGCAGCTATCGCGGTCTGTTTCACTTTATCCGGTATATTGAGAAGCTGAAAAAATACGAGATTGATTACGCACAGGCACAGCCCGGCGCAGGGGCACCGGAGGCTGTCCGGATTATGACGATTCATAAGAGCAAGGGGCTGGAGTTCCCGATCGTGATTGTCGGAGGGCTCGGGAAAAGCTTCAACCGCCAGTCCTCTTCCGCTTCGTTTGTCATGCATCCCGAGCTGGGGGCAGGGTTCGACTTTGTCGATGAAGTCCTGCGCATCCGCTGCGCCTCCCCGGTCCGGCGCGCCATTGCCGATGCGATCAAAAAGGAAGATCTGGGAGAGGAACTCCGGGTCCTGTATGTTGCCCTGACGCGGGCAAAGGAGAAACTGATCCTGACCGGTACGGTGAAGGACGTCGAACGTGCCATGGAAAAATGGACGCGGATCCTGCCCGGGCAAAACGGAAAGCTTCCGGCGTACGCGGTCAAAAAAAGCGGATGTTTCCTGGATCTTCTGATGCCTGCCCTGCTGGATCATCTTGGCAGCACCGGAGAGGATCCGGCCTGTACGCTGCGGATTTTCGGGAAACCCGTCCGGGGAGAGACGGCGGAGAAGGATCCCGGGGAAAAAGAAGCCGAACCACCGGCAGTTTTCAATCTTCGCAGAGAAATGGAAGCCGCTCTGGCCTCGGAGGAAGCCGGAGGAGCCAGGTCCCGGGAGGAGCTTCTGCGGCGAAGGCTGGAAGAGATTGCCGGACGGGATTCGCTGCAGTCCTCCCTTCCGGAGATCCCGCCCAAGATGTCCGTCTCCGAACTGAAGCATCAGTGGATGGATCTGCTGGACGAGGAAAGCGGAACGCGGACACCGGACCTGCCCAAACCTAAGGAGGAAGGGCAGAGCGGTCAGCTTTCCGCCGCGGAGAGAGGAACGCTGTATCACCGGGTGATGGAGCTTCTGGACTTCGAACATCTGCCGGAGAACGGGGATTATGCCGGTTTTGTGCAATTCCAGTTGGAAAGCATGATGAACTGTGATAAAATCCAGAAGGATGTCTGCTCGCTGGTCCGGCAGGAGGATATTGCACATTTTCTCGCCTCCCCGCTGGCCGCAAGAATGCACCAGGCAGCAAAGAGAGGAACGCTGCACAAAGAGACACCGTTTGTTCTCGGTGTTTCGGCAGACACGCTGCAGAAGGACTGGGACCGCGCGGAAACGGTCCTGATCCAGGGGATCATCGATGCATGGTTTGAAGAAGACGGCGGAATCATCCTGGTCGATTACAAGACGGATGCGGTGAAAGAAGGCGAGGCCGGCAGACTGCTGGAACGCTACCGGATGCAGATGGAGTACTACCGGCTTGCACTGGAACGGCTCACCCGGAAAAAGGTTACCGAGATGGGACTGTATTCATTCCGCCTGGGACGTTTCCTTCGGGAGACGCGGACCGGGACATCCCCGTCTGTGTAAAAATGCTGCTGCAGGGGAGAACTCAGAAAGGAAGTAAAACGAATCAATGACAGGAAGAAAAGCGCCAAAAAGAGGGCGGGAAGGAGCAATTGTATTCTGCCTGGGGTTTTTTGCTCCGGCGCTTCTGGGGCTGATCGGTTACATTGTGATTAAGGTCTGGCCCTTTGGCAACGGAACGGTGCTGATTATCGATTCTCTGCACCAGTATCTGCCGTTTTATACAGAGTATCATGACAAACTGACAAGCGGGAGCAGTCTGTTTTATTCTTTTTCCGCCGGGTTCGGATACGATTTCTGGGCAACCTTTGCCTACTATCTGGCATCCCCGCTGAATCTTCTGATAGCGCTTGTCCCCCGTGCGAATGTCTGCGATTTCATGGACTATCTGATCCTGTTTAAAATCGCGATGTGCGGCGGGATTTTCGCCTGGTATCTGCATCGGAGGGCAGCTCTGCGCGGTCTTTACGGTGCAGGCCCGGGACAGGGGGGCCTTCGCGGAGCGGCCAGGTCATACGGCGGGGAAAACCCTCTGCCGGAAAGACTGGACCCGGTACGGATCCTGATGCCGGTTGCGTTTGCCGTGATGTTCACCATGGGAAATTTCATCATCGGATATTATTTTAATCTGATGTGGCTGGACAGCATTGCCATGCTTCCGCTGATCATGTACGGGATCGAGCAGATCAGTGCGGGAAAAAAGGGGCTTGTTTACGGTTTCTCTCTGTTTTACGGGATCTGGTGCAACTATTATATCGGCTTCATGCTGTGCATTTTTTCCTGTCTCTACCTGGCGGTTTCCCTGCTGGAAAGGAAAGGGATTTCCTGGAAACAGATTCTCCGCCGCTGCCTGTATTTCGGATGGTATTCGCTTCTGGCGGGCGGCGCGGCCTCCATGGTCCTTCTGCCGGCATTCCGGGCGCTGACCTCCTCCGAGTCGATGACGGACAATCGTTTTCCGTCCTCGGTCAAATTCTATACGGATTTTATCGGCCTGATGCTCTCGCACGGCGCGGAGCAGCATCCGATCAACATTTCCGACACCCAGGTCGGCCTGAATGCGTACTGCGGAACGGCCGTACTGATTCTTGTGCTGATTTATATCCTCGACCGGAAAATCGCATGGAGAGAAAAGCTCGGCCATGTGCTGCTTGCCGGACTGCTTCTGCTTTCCTTTGCCATGAACATACTGAATTATGTCTGGCACGGATTTCATACGCAGAACGGCCTGCCCAACCGATTTGCGTTTCTCTATGTTGCCATTTGCCTGGTTATGTGTTATGATACGCTCTCCCATCTGAGAGAATGGCATATCCTTCAGGTGCTGGCCGCTTCCCTGCTGCCGCTGGCATTTTTCCTGGTGAGTCTGCTGTGCGGCCGCGGCGATACCGCCGAGTATGGAAACTGGCTGTACCTGACGCCTGCCCTGCTGGCGGCCTGGATGCTCGTGTTTGTGATTCTGACGCTTGTGCGCCCCTCCCGTCTGGTCTGCTATGCGCTGGCGGGCGGTCTTTTGCTGACGGAAGCCTCGATCCACGGGATCTACGGATATATCTATAATGAAAATGTGACCCGGGACATTTACCTGAACGACCAGTCTTCCTGGCAGGAAATGATCGGACCGATTGACGAACCGTCCTTTTTCCGGAGTGAGATTGATTCTCAGCGGATGCGGAATGTATCCATGTTTGCGGGGGCCAATTCCGTTGTCCTGTTCAACTCCATGATGCAGGCGTCGGTCACGGAATTCTGTGACAATCTGGGGATGGAAGCCCGGACAAACAAGAACGGGTACGCCGGCGTCACGGAACTGATGAATAATGTGTTCGGAATCCGATACGTGCTTGCCTCCATCGGAAATGCTTCGACGCTGTACCGTTTTCCGGAGATTGACAGCGACGGAAATCTGAAGGTTTACTATAATGAAAATGCGCTGAGCATCGGCTTCCTGGTCAACAGCGAGATCCGTTACTGGGATCCGGCCGACGGGATGCCGATCGAAGCGCAGAATCAGTTTATTACACTTGCAACCGGCCTTCCGGGGATTTATACGCTGGACCGTACGATCCCGGCGGAAGACGGAGTCCGGTATGAAGTGAAAATCCCGGACGGAAAACAGGTCTATCTGTACCTGCCGGACCGGGTGGACAGCATCGATCTGAACACGCCGGAATACAGCCGGAAATTCAAAACCTATACCGATCATCTGTACACGGTAAATGCAGCCGACGGAGACAATATTGCTGACTTTACCGTCTCCTGCAGCAACAGTCTGA
>CACXHD010000067.1 GCA_902767335.1 uncultured Lachnospiraceae bacterium | reverse complement strand
TGAGAAGCCGCTCTCGGCCCGCCCCACGAGGGCCTGACCTTCCAAGATCTGAGCCGGCTTTTTCGAATGAATTTCCCGGGGGCAGGTCCTGGGCCGGCCGTCCGTGTGCGGGGAAGCCGATCCCGGTCCGCCGAGCGGGGGTCCTGACACACTCCGGGCCGGCGAGTCGGAAGATACGTCCCCTGTCGTCTCCCTGCGAACTGCCCTGAAACAAAAGAGACTGCCGCATTAAGACAGAACAGACGCAATGTCTGAACATGCTTAATGCGGCAGCCTCATGTGTTTAACCCATCTGTGCCGGTCTCAGCACCAGACCCGGCTTTCGCTGGCGTCCACCGCCTTCATTTCATTGTGTTCGCTGTCAAAGCGCAGTTCCTGGTTTTTCACGCTGACGCGGGTTCCTTCTTCGACGGAGCTTGTGATGAATACGTTGCCGCCGATGATCGAATTTTTGCCGATCCGAGTCTCTCCGCCGAGAATCGATGCGCCGGAATAAATCGTCACGTTGTCCTCAATGGTCGGGTGACGTTTTTTATTCTGCAGTTTCCGGCCGCCCCTGGTGGAAAGCGCGCCGAGGGTCACGCCCTGATAGATTTTCACGTGTTCCCCGATCCAGGTCGTCTCACCGATCACAATCCCGGTGCCGTGGTCGATAAAGAAATATTTGCCGATGGTCGCCCCGGGGTTGATGTCAATTCCGGTCTTGGTGTGGGCGTATTCCGTCATGATCCGCGGAAGCATCGGCACATTGAGCAGATAGAGCTCATGCGCCAGGCGGTAGACGGTAATCGCGTAGAACCCGGGATAGCACAGAATGATCTCATCCCGGCTCTCCGCAGCGGGATCTCCGTCGAAGAAAGCCTCCAGATCGGTCTCCAGAAAGGCCCGTACCTGGGGAATGCGGTTCAGGAACGCAATCGTGATTTCCTCCGACAGGTTGTCAATCCGGGTCAGTTCCATGACCGGCAGAATCTCGTCCGTCTCGCCGTCCGGGATCTCCCGGTCTTCATAGAGGGTCTTGACGCGGTCATTTTTCAGAGAATTGCTGATCTGCTTGCGCAGATGATACGCGATGTCTTCGATGGTAACCGTGAGATTGCTGCGTATCTCATAGTAGCGGTACGTCCGGTCCTGGAAATAGCCCGGATATACAATCCGGAAAAGCTGGTCCGTGATCCCGGTGATCATCTCTTTGTCCGGTTCGCTGAGCGCATTCAGGCTGTCGATAGGCCGCCCTGCCCGGTAATCCTCCAGAATACGGGATGTCGCCGCCTGGATATTCTCTGAAATATAACCCTTCATATTCTTTTTCTTTTCCTTTTCCGTTTAATGATCGTACTCTAAGGAACAGTATCAAAATTACCTGCATATTTTGCTGCAGTTTCCAGATGGCAGACGTACCTTTCTTCTGTCATCTGCAGCGCCGCCTTTACACCGTTCCGGAAGGCTTCCGGAACGCCGGCAGCTGTGTGTTTTTGCTGTCCAGCAGATCCGTCATGCTGTGCAGGCTGATCGCCAGGGTCGACGCATTATGGAGCAGCGCCGTAGTCGTGGAGGGGAAGACACCGAGGATGCCCATCAAAATCAGGAAGGAATTGAAGGACAGGATCGTTTCGTAGTTTCTCCGGATCCGGTTCATCAGCCCCGTGCTCAGAGCCCGCAGCACAACCAGCGAATGCAGATCATCCTCGAGAACCGTCACATCCGCAATCTCCCGCGCAATGGCGGCGCCGCTGTTGATCGCCACGCCGACATCCGCCTCGGACAGCG
This sequence comes from uncultured Lachnospiraceae bacterium, assembly GCA_902767335.1. Classification (GTDB taxonomy): domain Bacteria; phylum Bacillota; class Clostridia; order Lachnospirales; family Lachnospiraceae; genus Merdiplasma. The sequence goes on along the minus strand of CACXHD010000067.1, from coordinate 3,267 downwards.
CCGGCGAATCGTTGATGCCGTCGCCGATCATGACCACCTTGCGCCCGGCGGCATGTTCCCTGCGGATAAAGGACGCCTTATCCTCCGGCAGTACTTCGGAGCGGTATTCGTCGACGCCCACCATGGCGGCGACCGCGCGGGCCGTGCGTTCACTGTCTCCGGTCAGCATCGCCACCTTCGTAAACCCTGCCTGATGCAGCAGACGGACCACATCCCGCGCCTCGTCCTTGAGGGGATCCTCGATCAGGATCACCGCGGAAAGCACGCCGCCGATGCTCAGGTACAGATGGGAATATTCATCCGGAAGCGCGTCGAACGCCGCCTGATCCTCCGGCAGAATCCGGCACCCCTCGTCTTCGAAGATGAAATGGCTGCTTCCGATGCAGACCTTCTCTCCCTCCACACTGCTCGCGATGCCGTGCGCCACAATGTATTCGACTTTCGAATGTTTTTCTTCGTGGTTCAGCCCCCGGCGCAGCGCCTCGGATACCACTGCGTTGGCGATGGAATGGGGGAAGTGTTCCTCCAGGCATGCAGACAGCCGGAGCATCTCCTCCGCGTCATTCCCTCCGAAGGGGATCACTTCATGCACCCGTGCGGATGCGTTGGTCAGGGTACCGGTTTTGTCGAATACAATCGTCTCGGCCTCGGCAAAGTCCTCCATGAACTTGCCTCCCTTGACGGAAATATGGTGCAGCCCGGCCTCCCGCATGGCGGAAAGCACCGCAATCGGCATCGACAGCTTCAGGGCGCAGCAGAAATCGACCATCAAGATCGAGGCCGCACGCGCGGCATTCCGGGTCACAAGCCAGGTCAGCGCCGTTGCGCCGAAGGTCCAGGGAACCAGCCGGTCCGCCAGATGAGACGCTTTGTTTTCGGAAGTGGATTTCAGGCGTTCCGACTCCTCGATCATCGCTATGATCCGGTCATACCGCCCTGCTCCCGCTTCCGCGGAAATGCGGATCGCAATCTCGCCTTCGTCCACGACCGTGCCGGCGTAGATCAGGCTGCCTGCCTTTTTATGGATCGGAAGGGGCTCTCCTGTGATCGATGCCTGATTGACCATCGCATCGCCTTCCGCCACCGTACCGTCGAGGGGAATCATATGTCCGGTCCGGACTATCACAATGTCGCCTTCCCGGATCCGGTCAATTCCGGTGAGCACCTCTTCTCCGTCCGGTGTCCGCAGCCAGACCTTGTCCACATTCAGAGCCATCGCTCCGGCGAGATCCTCCACAGACTTGCGGTGTGTCCATTCCTCAATGATGTCTCCGACCTTCAGAAGGAACATGACACTGCCTGCCGTATCAAATTCTCCCCGCAGCATCGATACCGCGATCGAGGCCGCATCGAGGACCGAAACCTCCAGTTTGCCGGCGGCGAGGGAACGGACCGCCTTTACAAAGTACGGTACCGAACGAATCACGGTCAGAATCTGCCGGACCGGCACCGGCAGCAGAACCCGGTTGATCACACGCCGTACGACGTGAAAGAACATCCGGTCCTCATAGGATCGGGACAAGGCTCTGGAACTGTGGTCCGGCGCGCTGATCTGTGTCGTCTCGAAGTCAAATCCGGCAAGCGAGCGCAGAAGCTGCTCCCGTTCCGTACACGGCTGTGCATCCCGGCCTGGCTTATATCGGATCACCGCATTGCCGGTGCGCTCATCCACCTTTGCCTGCGTCACCCCGGGCACTGTCTGGAGGAAGGCTTCCAGCCGGTCCGCCTCCTCCATCGTCACCCTCGGTTTATAAATATGTACCCGGATCCTTCCCTTCGTCTCATGAAGAATACGGCATTTCACTTTCTGTCACCACCTTGCTCAGCATTCGCCCGCGGTTTCCGCTGCCTGCGCAAGTACAGCCTTTGCATCCTCGATCATCTGCTTTTCATATTCCTGTCTGCGGTTTTCGTTGATTTCTTCGGCCTCGGCAGCAATATCCTGCGCGTTCTCCCGCAGTACGGTATAGTCTTTGACGACCTGGTCCTTCATCCGAAGCACCGCCGCCGTGCAGTGCGTGTATGCCTTCTTCGCGTCTCTGCTTCCAAGGATCTTAACGCCGTAGCTGCCCAGAAGAAATCCGCCCGCAACTAATCCCAGTTTATCCCAGTGTGCCATTTTTCTACCTCCCGTCTTCTGCCGGCCGGATCTGTTCGTTCACAGCGGCAGGCATTTCTTAAATGTCTTTGAGCGTGATCAGCTGATATACATGATATCCCAGCTGCAGCGGCACTGGCAGAAGAATATCCGCCGCTGTCTCAACCAGAATCCGGGCCCTCAACCTTCGCTTTAATGCCGGATCCAGTTTCCTGCGCATCATCTCATCCATCCCAATGCCATGTTCCAGCTCATCCGCCATCATCTCCACATTGCTGAAATCGAATGCACGCATCCTGGACAGAATCCGCTCCCGGTCCTCATCCTCGCTGTAGGTCAGTGCCACGCCGGACGTCTCCGGATAAAAAGTCACGTTTTGAATCCCGCGGATCGAAGAGAAGGCAAATCTCATGATCTCTTCCTGTGCGGGCGTGATCTTCGGGCAGTACAGGCGCAGCCGGATCCTGCGGTTCGTCTCATGTCTGATTGTAAAGTTCATGGTAATATCCCCCGGGTCAGGGAAGCGCGGTTTCGGCGCGTTTCCTCAGTGATTACCTGTATTTAAAATGGTAACACCTGAATGTACGCTTCGTCAATTCAGACTTTTTTCCATATCCCGAACCGGAATTGCATATGGCTTACCGTTTACAAAAGCGGAAAACCCTGTTATACTCTGGTTAGATATTTCTTACACAAGTTTTTAATCTGCAACAGGGGGTAGTTATGCGTTCAAACGAATCATCTGAGGATTATCTGGAGGCCATCCTTGTATTGAGCCACTGCAAACCTGTAGTCCGCTCGGTCGATATCGCCGAAGAAATGGGATATAAAAAATCCAGCATCAGTGTCGCCATGAAAAACCTGCGTGAAAAAGGGAAAATCACCGTAACTCCGGAAGGCTATATCTATCTGACGGAGGAAGGGCGCCGAATCGCAGAGATGATCTATGAGAGGCATACCTTCTTTTCCCAGTGGCTCACGGACCTGGGCGTGCCGGAAAAAACAGCGATCGAAGACGCCTGCCGGATTGAGCATGCAATCAGTTCCCGCAGTTTTGACGCAATCCGTTCCTCGATCATGCTTTCCGACCCCTCCGCCGTCGAACGGCCTGTATACACCATCCGGAAAAAAGAGTCGGCGGACGAATAAAGTTCTGAAAGAGACAGGGG
>CACXHD010000066.1 GCA_902767335.1 uncultured Lachnospiraceae bacterium | reverse complement strand
TACGAATTTTTCTTCGAGGCCTGTATATCATCAGAAAAAGCCGAGAATCATCGCACACTTTATGATCTGCTATACAGCGCTCCTCATCTTCCGGCTGCTGCAGAAGAAGATGGATCTGGCGGGATATCACTTCACACCGAACGATATCGTAGAAACGCTGCAGAACATGCAGGTTTCAAATGTCAATGATCTCTTTTACTCTGCTACATATGAGGGATCACAGATATTGAATGCATTGAATGCATTATACCCAGAGTCCCAACTCGACCGAGAATACTACCAGCCGAAGGATCTCAATAAAAAGTTCAAAAAAATATCAGGGTAGGCTTTCCATACAACATTTCAAGAAAAAGCAAAGAGCCGGAATCCCTTATAAAACAAGGGAATTCTGGCTCTATAATATTTTCTAACTGTCGAAGACGAGATTTTACCACACCACAGGAATGAGGTCAAAAAAGATTTCCTTAAGTTGCCGGCAGACCGGTTCTGTGAAGTTGCCAGCAAACCGGTTCTGTGGCAAAATACAAGTATGAGTATTCATTCAGAACACTCATAATATGGAGATGCAGCCTGACTGCAGCCAGCGCAAGGTGCGCAAGTCCCACAGAAAAGACTTGAAGCCCGGAAAGGAGACATTTCATGAATGCACGTATACCCGGAACTGTTCGGATCCCGAACATACTTAAAAACGTACAAATATCTGTACTGGTTTCCCTTTTTCTGCTTCTGTCTGCCGCCGGACAGGCCCATGCAGCGATCGAACTGCTGGATTCCGGCACATTCGGCTCTCTTGACTTCAAAGTCACCTTCGATGACTCCGGCTCGGATTTTACAACACTGACCATCACCGGCAACGGTGCCATCCCGGATTGTACACCCTCCTCCATTGGGAGCAGCGCCCCCTGGGTTCATTCCATTGAAGAAGTATCCGACAATCTGTACCGGATCGGCAGTCTTTCTCTTGGCAAGGGGATCACGCGGATCGGAAACTATGCATTCTACTCCCCCAGTGCGGCTACCATATTAAGCATCTGGTCACAGCTGACCATCCCGGATACGGTTGTTTCGATCGGGGCGGAAGCTTTTTCCGGGAGTTATTTTGATATGACGCTTTCCGAAGGGAAGGTCGTGATTCCGGACAGTGTCGTTTCCATCGGAAACGGTGCATTCGAACCGGAAGTGACCATCGTCTGCTCTACCAATTCCGCAGCGCACAAGTATGCGCTGGCAAACGGAAACAGCGTAGAACTGACCGATGCGCCGAAGGAAACATCTGACGATGCATCGAAGCAAACACCTGCCTCAGCGCCAAAACAGTATCAGATCAAATATGTCCTGAATAAAGGAACAAACCATCCGTCCAATCCCGCCTCCTATACCGAAGGAAAGAACGTAAAGCTGAAGGCTCCCTCCCGGAAAAAATACAAATTCTCCGGCTGGTATACGGATGCTGCTTTCAAAAATAAGGTCACCGGAGCCCTGGACGACGACAATTATACCGTCTATGCAAAATGGACCAAAGTGAAGGTCGCCCGGGTGGCTGCTCCTGTGCTCAAAAGTCCGTCGAAGGCCAGGCTGAAGATTACATATAAGGCTGTTTCCAAAGCAAAAGGATATCAGATCCAGTACAGCCTGAAAAAAAGCTTCTCGGGCGCCAAATCCAAAGTCCTGACCAAACGGGCGCTCAGCCTGAAGCTGAAATCAAAGAAAACTTACTATGTCCGCGTCCGGGCTTATAAAATCGACTCCGCCGGAAAAAAAGTCTGGGGAACCTGGAGCAAGGTTCGGAAAATAAAGCTAAAATGACGATAAAGATTTGCGAAGCAGCCTGCGAAACTGCATTTTGCGCCGCTCAGTGTCCACCGGAGCGTTGCGAGTGGCCAGCCAAGAAGACATTATTCCACGGTGCTCTTGACATGAGCCTCCACCGCATGTGATTTAATGGCAAAGCGGTCAGGCGACATAAATGCTGCCTTTGCCATGGCTGGAAGCCTATCACATGCTACTCATGTAAAGAGCCTTTCGCGGCATAATATCTTCTTGACTAGCCGGCCACTGTTAGCGCAATCTGGCCACTGAGCAGCGCAAAACCGGCCACTCAGTCTCGCCGTATGCAGCGAAACGGACAAGATCAGCTTTTTCGGCAGTTTTGTCCGTCGGATCGGACAAAGCGGGCGGACAGGTTCAGCTTTTTCGGTAGTCCTGTCCGCCGGACCATAAAAAACAGGCAGACAAGATCAATTCTTACGAAAGATCTGTCCGCCCAAAGCCTCTTCAAGTGTGTTTCCGTCTGCAGATTGCGCTGTCTGCAGAATACAGATGCCGGAAATCCTCTATTCAATTCACGGATCCCTCTTTACAATTCACGGACCCTATATTCATCCTCTATTCAATTCACGCTTCCTCTACACTATGCTCTGCTCCATCAGATATTCCGCCAGGGCAGCACTTGCCTTTTTCGCGCCGTACCGGTTGCAGTGCCCCTCATTGTAAAGATCACCGTAATCAAAATCCAGTTCATCCCACATGCGGTTCATGTCCAGCAAATGCACCTGCTCTCCGTCTGCATAGGTATTCTCAAGATACAGATTGATTTTCGCCAGTTCCCTCGCGTCCATGCCCAGCTGCTCTTTAAAGGGGACGCAGGTCATCACCACCTTGATCCCTTTTTCCTCCGCAATCTGCAGCAGCTTTTCCAGATAGGCCTTCTGAGAAGAATTAATTTCCTGCGGCGTATTCAGATCCAGGGGCTGATGAAAATAGTCATCTTCCTGCTCCATCCGGTCTTTCCGGCTGACACCCTTCTTTCCGGCTGTATCCCACTGGCTTTTGAACCAGGGCATTTTGAAATCCTTTTCTGACAATTCCTTCCAGCGGCTGTGGTACATCAGAAACGGGAAATAATAGCTCCAGTGCCCGCCCTGAGGCGCACACGCACGGATTGCCCGGATCTTGTTCCGGCTCAGCGGAAGCATGTCAAAGGCGCGGCGGGCGAGAATGTCCCGGCTCTCATCGTCCAGCGGCACAAAAGCAAATGTTTCCAGAATCAGAATCTTCGGGGTATGCTTCTTCAGTGCTTCAAGGAAGAAATAATACATCTGCTCGATCCGCATCCCGTAGATACTGTAATTAAAAATGTTCAGATCTCTCCCCTGCTCCCGGCACAGCTTTTCCATCTGCGTCGGGGAAAGCGCGTTGGCGGAATGCGAGGATCCCAGGATCAGTACATCCACATCCTCCTGTGCCAGATAATTCCGGTATCTCCCGTAGGAGGTCTTCTCCAGGAATGTCACATGCAAAACATACATCAGCGCCGCTCCGATCAGGAGAAACAGTGCCGCCCGGAGGATAAAACTCCGGATTTCTTTCTGATTTTCCATACAGCCTTTCTGCGCCGCACCGTTCGATACGCTCGGTACACAAGTGCGGCGAACTCAAAGATTTCTGTTCTCCTGACGTGCCATGTGCTCTAAATCGCATGCGGCGTTAGGGGAACTGCAGCGAAATAACTTGCACATCTTGCTGGTCTTTTCCGCCCGAGGTCAGTGTAATCAACCGAAAGCGCCAGAGAAACACAGATACAAATACAAAGAAAACAACAAACGTATTTGCCGTATACTTTTTAATGCTCCGCGTGGATTTCACATTGCTCAGAACCAACGGATCAGTTCTTCCCGCACCGGATCCAGCCGCGGGTCCATAATTCCGAAATCCTTCTCCCGATAGTTCCAGACGGCTCTGCCGATCCCATACGCCTCAAAAGCCTCGTGAATATCCTTCAGCCAGTTCAGCGTATCCTTCTCATCGGCCAGATCAATCACGCCATATTCCCCACAGTACAGCGGTACATCAAAGCGCTCCGCCGCCTCCACCGCCGGCTTGAAGATCGCCTTAAAAAAGTCCGGGCCTGGCTCGGGCAGTCCTTCATCAAAGATTCCCCCCATCATGTCCTTGCTGAACGCAGCGCTCTCCGTGCGATAATGATCCAGCGTATCCGGGTAATGCATCCGGAATCCGGCATCCATTCCTTTGACCCAGTAAGCGCCCTGGTGGGTGAAAATCAGCGGCTCATAGCAGTGGAAATTATACACGATTTGGTCATCTTCCGGCGCGCCGAGCAGCTTCACGGCATTGACATGATTATAGCGCACGCCGCCGATGACAATCCATGCATCCGGGCTGATGCGGCGGATCGCCCGGACCGTCTCCCGCGCAACCTGATTCCATGCCTCATACACATCCGACAGGACAACCTCATTGAGCAGCTCAAACGCTACAACATCCGTATCCTTTGCGAATTCCTCCGCAATCGTGCACCAGAGCCTGCGGTACCGCGCCTGCAGCGCCTTATCATAAAAGAAATGCTCGCGGTCCAGATCCTTGAGCGGATCGAAGGAATACCCATACACCTCATGCAGATCCAGCAGCATCTTCAGCCCGTATTTTCTGCAGTAGGAAACACTCCGGTGCAGATATTCATATCCCAGCGGGTTGCGCGCCGCTGTCTCGTCGGCGCTCTCCAGCACCACATAGTCCACCGGAATCCGGACATGATCGAATCCCATCTCCTTCACCGTCCGGAAATCCTTCTCCTCGATAAACGAGGCGAAATGCTCCTCGCTGTACGTTCCGAACTGCGAAAGCCACCCGCCGAAATTGACACCCTTCTGATATCCTTCCCATTTTCTCATAACTTTCTCTCCATAAATTT
>CACXHD010000065.1 GCA_902767335.1 uncultured Lachnospiraceae bacterium | reverse complement strand
TTTGCCAAGGAAATATGCGGCTTTAGCCGCGCAAATCCGGCGCAGCAAACGAGCAAAGTAAAGATTACTTTGTCGTTTGCTATAAAATAACGAATCGATCAATACCTCTTGACAACCGTCAGGAGGTATATTATTATAACTGAAGTTAGTAAATACTAACGAAAGTTATATATATGAAAGGATTGGGATATTATGGCAAAAGCAGCAGTCGTATTCTGGAGTGGAACCGGAAACACAGAAGCAATGGCAAATGCGGTAGCGGAAGGAGCAAAAGCAAAGGGACTGGAAGTCGATCTGTTTGAGGCGGACAGCTTCAGCGCGGACAAAGCGGCGGAATATGATGCGTTCGCATTCGGCTGATTCTGTTTACGCATACGGTATCGCACAAAATGGTTCAGACGGCCCTGGGAAATGTCAGCGAACGGACCACGGTCGTACGCTCACATACAAGTTCCCTCAACTCCCTCGGACAGATCCTGGCGGAGAATATCGCATAGGATATTCAAAACCTGTAAAAAAGGGCTGGCCCACGGGAACCATCCTTCCGGATGGACGGATACGCAAAGACAGACCTGGATTTCCCATGTCTCCGGATAAAGCAGTACAGAGTTCCGAAACCGGCGGATGATGATCCGACCGAGCCGGACGGATGTCGGCTGCAGAGGAGCGGACGCAGGGAAACCGGGTCTGTTTTTTATGCTGTCTGTTCATACGTTTGTTCACAGCGCCGCCGTTCGCCGCCGCTCCATTGACAAAACCGTCATCTTTGCATAGACTGAGAAAGGAAACTTTGAAGAGAATAAGCTGCAGATGAGAGCAGTATCCGAACGGAAGGAAGAACAGATGAAACTTTTTAATTCGCTCACCATGAAAAAAGAGGAGTTTGTCCCGCTCGTACCGGGAAAGATTTCCATGTATGTCTGCGGACCGACGGTCTATAACCTGATTCACATCGGCAATGCCAGACCGATGATCGTGTTTGACACGGCGCGCAGATATTTTGAACATAAAGGATATGAGGTAAACTACGTATCGAACTTCACCGATGTGGATGACAAAATCATTGCGAAAGCCAATGAAGAGGGCGTGACCTCGGAGGAAATCTCGGAGCGCTATATTGAGGAATGCAAAAAGGACATGGCGGCCATGAACGTCCGTCCGGCGACGACGCATCCCAGGGCAACCAGAGAAATCGACGGCATGATTCAGATGATCGAGACCCTGATTGAAAAAGGGTTTGCCTATGAAGTCAACGGAACCGTCTATTTCCGTACCCGCAAAGATCCGTCCTATGGAAAGCTTTCCCACAAAAACCTGGACGATCTGCGCTCTGGCGAAAGATCTCTGCTTGTGACCGGTGAAGACCAGAAGGAGGATCCGCTGGATTTCGTGCTCTGGAAACCCAAAAAGGAAGGGGAACCCTTCTGGGTATCTCCCTGGGGAGACGGGCGTCCGGGCTGGCATATCGAATGCTCCGTGATGTCCAGAAAATATCTGGGCGAGACCATTGATATTCATGCCGGCGGGGAAGATCTGATCTTTCCGCATCATGAAAATGAGATTGCCCAGAGCGAATGCTGCAACGGTGTACCCTTTGCCCGTTACTGGCTGCACAATGCGTTCCTGAATATCGACAACCGTAAAATGTCGAAGTCCCTCGGAAACTTTTTTACGGTCCGGGAAATCAGTGAAAAATATGATCTGCAGGTGCTGCGCTTCTTTATGCTGAGCGCCCATTACCGCAGCCCGCTGAATTTCTCCGCCGAGCTGATGGAAAGTGCGTCCAATGCTCTGGAACGGATCGTAAATGCCGCTGACAACCTTCGTTATCTGCGCGAGAACGCTGAGGAGAGAGAGCTGACAGATGCCGAAAAGGAACTGGTAAGCCAGGCGGAAGCTTTTGCCGCGCAGTTTGACGCAGCCATGGATGACGACCTGAATACGGCGGATGCGCTGGCTGCAGTATTTGAACTGGTGAGATTTGCGAATACCAATATCACAGCTTCCAATGCCGGAAAACTGATTGATTTTGTCGAGAACGAGCTGTCGGATCTGTGCGGCATTCTGGGTATTTTCACACAGCGGAAAGAGGTTTCTCTTGAGGAGGAGGTCGAGCGGCTGATTCAGGAGAGGCAGGATGCGCGGAAGGCGAAAGACTTTGCACGGGCGGACGCGATCCGGGCGGAGCTTCTTGCGAAGGGCATCCAGCTTCTGGATACCAGAGAGGGCGTCAAGTGGAAGAAGATCTGATCAGTCTGGAAGAGGCAATTGACCGGGAGATGAATCTGCCCGGAAGAGACTGGACCCAGGACGCCCCGCTGACCCTTGCCTATATCGGGGACAGCGTATTTGAACTGATTGTGCGAAGAATTGTGCTGAAGCGCACACGAATGCCTTCGGGGAAAATGCATCAGGAAGTGACCGGGATTGTCTGCGCGGGCAGCCAGGCACAGATCGGCCGGCTGATCCGGCCGCTTCTGACGCCGGAGGAGGATGCGGTTTACCGGCGGGGAAGAGGCGCAAAACCGGATCACACAGCGAAAAATGCATCCAGGAGGGATTATCTGGAGGCGACGGCACTGGAGGCGCTGATCGGATATCTGTATCTGAACCGGCGGTACAAACGCCTGGCCGGACTGATCCGGGCAGGCCTGGAGATGAAGGATGGGATCAATGGAAAAACAGAGGATTGAGGAAGGAAACATCCCGGCCCGGGAGACGGAAGCGGGCGAGATGGTGGAAGGCAGAAATGCGGTGCTGGAAGCCTTCCGCTCCGGCAGGACGGTAAGCCGCCTGTATGTACAGGAGGGAATCTCGGACGGACCTGTGATGACGATCCTCCGGGAAGCCAGAAAGCAGGATACAATCATCAGCAGAGTGAAAAAGGAACGTCTGAACCAGATCTCCGTGACGAAAAACCATCAGGGGGTCATTGCCCAGACGGCGGCCTGTGCCTACGCGGAAGTGGAGGATATCCTGCGCAGAGCAAAGGACAGGGGAGAGGATCCGTTCCTTTTTATCCTGGACAATATCGAAGACCCCCATAACCTGGGAGCCATTATCCGGACGGCCAATCTGGCGGGCGCCCATGGAGTGATTATACCCAAACGGCGCAGTGCGGGACTGACCGCTGTGGTGATGCGGGCCTCCGCCGGAGCGCTGAATTACACGCCGGTCGCCAGAGTGACCAACATTACGCAGACCATCGAAAATCTGAAAAAGCAGGGGCTCTGGTTCGTGTGCGCCGACATGGACGGAGAGATCATGTATAAGGTGAATCTGACCGGCCCGATCGCACTTGTCATCGGGAATGAGGGAGAAGGCGTGAGCCGTCTTGTGAAAGAAGCCTGTGACCTGACAGCCCGCATACCCATGAGCGGAGATATCGACTCCCTCAATGCATCGGTCGCGGCCGGGGTTCTGGCCTTTGAGGCAGTCCGGCAGAGACAGTATCCTTCTGCGGGAAAATAATCCGGACGGTTTTTTTTCCAAAAATGTGTTATAATCATTCATGAGCAAGGAACTGCATCGGGACGCTTACGCGTCCGGCGCAATGACAGCAAAGCCGGAGAACACAGAGTGCGGAAGGGAGGAAAAACGATATGGCAGCAGGAGAGATGATTATCACGATTGGCCGTCAGTTTGGCAGCGGAGGACATGAGATCGGGCGGATGCTGGCAGCGCAGCTGGGATACGATATTTATGACAAAGAACTGCTGAAGATGCAGGCAAAGAACAGCGGCATTGCCGAGAAAGTGCTTGAGACGTATGACGAAGCGCCGACCAACAGTCTGCTGTATTCCATTGTGATGGATGTCTATCCGTCCATGAATTATGTGGGGTCCTCCCTCAACCAGCAGATTTACCAGGCGCAGTTTGACACAATCCGGAAGCTGAAGGATGCGGGGAGCTGTGTCATCGTAGGCCGCGGCGCGGACTATATCCTCAGGGACTGCCCGAATCTGGTTTCCGTTTTTATCACGGCAAGTCTGGACATGCGGATCCGCCGGGTCGCCGAATATGAAAAATGCAGCGAGGCCAAGGCAAAAGACATGATCCTCAAGGCGGATAAGAAGCGGGCCAATTACTATAATTTCCAGACGGAAAAGAAATGGGGGCATGCTTCCAGCTACCATCTGTGCATTGACAGCAGCGTGGTCGGCTACGACGGCGCGGTGAAGCTGATTTGTGATTTCGTGGAAATCCGCAAGAAAAACCTCGGATACTGATTGGAATGCCAGAAAACGGGGCTGCCGCATTAAGTATGATGCGGCAGCCCCGGATTTTTTCATAGGGATTTGCGATATCCCATGACAAAAAACCTCCGGCATTCCGCTTCGCGCCCGATGCGCGGAGCGTATATCATAAACGAATTTATATAATTCGTTTATGATATATTTAAAGATCATAATACCGTGCGAATTCCTCGGGATGCGGAAGTCTGGAAATATCCTGCGCATCCTGTCTGCGCCGTGCGATATGCTGCTTAAGCAGCGCCTCCGGGAATACGCCGCCGGCGGTAAGGTAGTCATGATCTGCTTCGAGCGCATCCAGAGCCTCGGAAAGTGAGGCGGGAAGGCCCGTGATTTTTGCCTTTTCCTCCTCCGGAAGATCAAACAGATTGAAATCATACGGTCCCCATCCCATGGCATGGGGATCGATTTTTTTCTGAATCCCGTCGAGACCGGCCATCAGGATGGCGGCGCAGGCATAATAGGGATTGCAGGTGGCATCGGGATTGCGAAGCTCGAAACGCTTTTTGTCGGGACTCTTGGCGTACGCGGGAATCCGGACCACCGCGCTGCGGTTTGCCATGGCATATCCGATGGTCACCGGAGCCTCAAAACCGGGGACAAGGCGCTTGTAGGAGTTCGTCGAAGGATTGGTGATGCCGCAGAGGGATCTTGCATGCGTCAGCAGGCCGCCGATAAACCAGAGCGCCGGATCGCTGAGCTGACCGTAGCCCTTCTCGTCGTAGAAGACCGGTTTGCCGTCTTTTTTCAGCAGCATATGGATATGCATGCCGCTGCCCGCTTCTCCGGCAAGCGGTTTCGGCATAAAGGTCGCTGTACAGCCGCTGCAGACCGCTTCGTTCTTGATGATGTATTTGGCGGCCATGGTATCGTCCGCAAGCTTAAGCATATCTCCGAGCTCGACTTCGATTTCCATCTGGCCGCAGCCGCCGACCTCGGGGTGATGATATTTGACATCGATTCCCCATT
>CACXHD010000064.1 GCA_902767335.1 uncultured Lachnospiraceae bacterium | reverse complement strand
GAGCGGCTTCTCAAAAGCCGCTCGCAGTGCGCACTGAGCCCGGAAATCATCAGGATTTCCGGGTGAATTGCGCTGTGCCCGCTTCATGAGGGTCTGAGCTCCTTAGATCTGCGGCAGCTTTTGAGTGATTTCCGGGAACCAGGTCCCGTGCCGGCTGCCGTCCGTCTTTGCATAACCTCCCCGCAGAAAACAAAAGCTTCACTGAAAGGATGAAATCTGCGCCTTCAGATAATACCGCAGATTTCTCAGTTCCTCCTTACATCCATTCCGGTCATGCCCCACCAGATTCAGGCACCGCTCGACACGGAACAGGATTTCCTTCAGCCGGTCACATTCAACCGAAGAATCCGCCGGAGATGCCTTCTTTCCGGAATTCGAGGAAGCTCCTCCGTAATTATCGTCCCGACTTCTTCTGGCCTCTTCGAGCATCTTCTGGTAATTTGCGGTTTTTTCCTGATTCAGCCCGATTTTCTCGGAAATCTGCATCTGCCGGAACTGTATCTCCTCGATCTCCTTCTGCAGACTGGCAACTTTATCTTTCATGGGGCTTCCGGAAGTTCTGGGACTGAAGATTTCCAGGCCGACATCCTGGGTATCAAACAGCAGAGAAATCTGCTGCTGTTTATCTTTCTCTTCCCGGTTTAATTCCTCTAGCTGTTCCTGAAGCGAGATGGTTTCTTTCTCATTCTGTTCCAGTAAATCGCGGATAAATTCATCAAACATTTTTATTTGCTCCAACTCTCATTGTATTTAAACAAAAAATAGATTATACTATATGACAGCATTACGACTCATTATCTTATCAATCAATGAAAATGCGTCGGATATCTGCAACCCGTTGTGGTATACCCATGAAAGGAAATCTATGAAAAAAAAGAGCTCGGGTTTTAAAAAATTCTTCTATATAAACTCTGCAGCATTTGCCGGGCTATATCTGATTAACCGCTCCATCTCTCTTTCCGTTCCGAAAAGTACATTAAAGCTCGAAGATGGCGGTTATTATCGCTGGAAATACGGCAAGGTATTTTATACCATAACCGGCAGTGGAAGTAAGCCGCTTCTCCTGATCCACGATGCAAACGAATACGGCAGTGCCGAAGAATGGCATTTCCTTGCGAAAAATCTGGCTGCCGACTATCGGATCTGGCTGCTGGATCTTCCCGGCTGCGGCAGGTCCGATAAACCGGCGTATACATATACCAATTACTTCTATACCCTGCTGGTGTCTTCCTTTATCCGTGATGTCATCCGGGAAAAGGCAGATGTCTGCGCTTCCGGTCTGTCATCGACGTTTCCATTGATGGCTTCCCTTGAAGCTCCGGATCAGATTGGAAATATCTATATGATCAGCCCCTGTTCTCTGAAGCTTCTTCAGAATACACCGGACGAGAGATCTGTGGTTCTTCGAATTCTTTCACAGATCCCGGTCATAGGGACAACCATCTATCACCTGAGCACCATCCGTCCGAATATTGAGTATCTGCTGAAGGAGAAATACTTTTATAATCCGTTCCAGGTACCGGCCGGCATGATGGAAGCATGCTATGAGGCATCGCATCTTTCCAAGGGAAAGGGGAAATATCTCCTTGCAAGCCTTCGCGGCGGTTATCTTTACTGGGACATCCGCCGGGCGCTGAAACAGACGTCCTCTCCCATCACCATCATCAACGGTGAGAAAACAGAGCATGCAGCCGGCATCGCTGAAGCATACCGGAAGTACAATGCTTCCATTCGCGTGTGTTCCGTTTCAAACGCAAAGCTTCTGCCGCATATGGAAATGCCTGCGCAAACCGCAAATATCATTCTTTCCGAATAACTGCCGATCCAATCGGCTGTTTCGAAGGACTCCCGGCTTTTCTCGGAAATCTGCCGGGAGTTTCTTTTGTCTTCCGGATCACAATCAGCGATCTGGAAATCTCGGTTCCCGGAAGCGTAAAGCTGTGAATATCCTCGATCGAGCCACCCAACTGACGTATGGCTGCTTTGCCTTCCCTGACTTCCTCTTCCACATCACCGGCTTTATAGGAAACAAATAAGCCGCCTGTCCGGACAAAGGGCATGCAGTATTCACTCAGCACGCTCAATTTTGCCACCGCCCGGGAAACGCAAAGGTCAAACTGCTCACGGAAATGTGCATCTCGTCCCAGTTCCTCCGCTCTTCCGTGAACCGCTGTAATCTTTTCCAGGTCACAGGTATCAATAACCTCCTCCAGAAACCGGATCCGTTTCTGCAGAGAATCTGCCAGCACAACCGAAATAGACGGACATACGATTTTCAGAGGGATCCCCGGAAATCCGGCGCCGGTGCCTAAATCCATCACGCGCTCATTCTCCCGCAAGGGAGGAAGATAATAAAGCAGCGCAAGAGAATCCAGAAAATGCCGGACAAGGACATCCTCATACTCGGTAATGGCCGTCAGATTCATCACCTGGTTTTTTTCAGTCAGAAGATCATAATACTTCAGAAACTGGTCGCACATCGGATCCGTTAAAGAGATCTCAAAACGGGCAAGAGTTTCCCGAAGCAGCTGTCGTTGTTCAGATCGTTCCATCGGTTCCGTGTACTTCTCCCTTCGAATATTTCATTCCATATTTCCAGTTCGGGTTTCCTTAGAGCCTTCCGTCCTCGTTGTTCTCCTTCTTCTGCCCAAGATAAATCAGCAGAACAGACACATCTGCCGGCGATACGCCGGAGATTCTTCCGGCCTGTCCGATACTGACCGGACGGATCGCTGAAAGCTTCTGTCTGGCTTCGATCCGGAGGCTGGGAACCTGCGAATAATCGAGATCCTCCGGGATCCGTTTCTCCTCCAGCCGTTTGAACTGCCGGACCTGTTGCTGCTGTCGGCGGATATATCCATCGTATTTGATCGATATGTTTACCTGCTCGGCGACATCTTCGGAAACATCGCCCCGCTCCGTGTCAATTTCAGCCAGCATCCTATAGTCCAGTTCCGGTCTTCGTACCAGCTCGGCAAGAGAAACCGACGTCTTCAAAAGCGCGCTCCCGTGGGAGGCAAGAAACGCCTGCACGGCCTGGTTTGCGCCGATCATGGTCTCCTGCATGCGCCGGATTTCGGATTCGATTTTCTCTTTTTTGCGGAGAAATCTGTTGTATCGTTCATCGTCGATCAGTCCGACCGCATGTCCCTTTTCCGTCAGCCGAAGATCTGCATTATCCTGCCGCAGAAGAAGCCGGTACTCCGCCCGGGATGTCATCATCCGGTACGGTTCCTGTGTCTCCTTTGTCACAAGATCATCAATCAGAACGCCGATATATGCTTCTGACCGGTCCAGAACAAGCGGTTCCTTCCCCTTCAGATACATGGCAGCATTGATCCCGGCAATCAGCCCCTGTGCAGCGGCTTCCTCATATCCGGAACTGCCGTTGAGCTGGCCTCCGGCGAACAGTCCCTCCAGACACCGGAATTCCAGCGACGGCTTCAGCTGTGTCGCGTCAATACAGTCGTATTCAATGGCATATGCGTTTTTCACAATATGCGCATTTTCCAGGCCCGGAACGGTACGGTACATAGCCTCCTGTACATCCTCCGGGAGAGAACTGGACATGCCTCCGATATAGATCTCTCCGGAAGATCTGCCTTCCGGTTCCAGGAAAACATGATGCCTTGGCCGGTCCGGAAATTTCACAACCTTATCCTCAATCGAAGGGCAGTATCTCGGACCGGTTCCCTCGATTTTTCCGGAAAAGAGCGGCGAACGGTCCAGATTTTGCCGGATAATCTCGTGTGTCCGCTCGTTCGTGTACGTCAGATAGCAGGACATCTGTGGAATCTGTACCGTTTCCGGATCCGTTTCAAAGGAGAACGGTGTGACCCGCTCATCCCCTTTCTGCTCCTCAAGCCCGGAAAAATCGATCGATCTGCGGTCGATTCTCGCAGGCGTTCCTGTCTTAAATCGCCGCAGACGGATCCCGTTTTCCAGAAGTGAGGTCGATAGATGCGTCGCTGCCTGTAAACCGTTCGGTCCGGTCGGCGTACGGACATCCCCGTAAATACAGCATGCATTCAGGTAGGTCCCTGTACACAGGACAACCGCGCCGCAGTGATAAACGGTTCCGGAGACGGTCTTCACCCCGCAGATCCGTCTTTTTGCCGTCCCTTCTCCTTTTGCCGTTCCTTCTCCGGTTCCCGTAAGATCCGAAGATTCATCCGCACGGACGGGTTCCGTGATCAGGGCGGCCGCCTCTGCCTGCCGGATCACCAGGTGCGGCGTCGATTCCAGCGTCATCCGCATTCGTTTCGTATATTCCGCCTTGTCTGCCTGGGCCCGAAGCGAATGGACCGCGGGACCTTTGGAAACATTGAGCATACGGGACTGCAGGAAGGTATGATCAATGGTTTTTCCCATCTCTCCGCCCAGCGCGTCCACTTCCCGCACAAGATGTCCCTTGGAGCTGCCGCCGATACTGGGATTGCAGGGCATCATGGCGATACTTTCCACGCTGACGGTAAAAAGAACCGTATCCAGTCCTAGCCTTGCACAGGCGAGAGCAGCCTCACAGCCGGCATGTCCGGCGCCGATCACCGCGACATCCGTATACTTTTCAAGCAATCCTTTGTTATTCATTCCCATCTGTTACTTACCCATGCAGAATTTTCCGAATATCTCATCAAACAAATCTTCTCTGACGGTCTGTCCCGTGATTTCCCCGAGATGTTCAATCGCATCCGTCAGGTCGATCGCACAGACATCCTCCGGCATCCCGGCCAGAAGTCCCTCATTCAGCAGATGCAGACTTTGCCGCGCCCTCTCCAGACACTCCTTCTGGCGTTCATTGGTGATCATCACCTCATCATTAAAGGAAATTTCTCCGTGATAAAACATATCCCGAAGCAGCTGTTCCAGTTCTTCCAGACCTTCGCCGTCTTTTGCGCTTACCGGGAGAACCGGTACCGTCTCTCCGGCGATGGCCCGTATTTCCTCCTCACGGATCACCGGGGGAAGATCCGACTTGTTCAGCAGTATGATTTTCTTCTTCTCCTCCAGCATTCCAAGAATCCGTTCATCCCAGGGGTCCAGAGGAATGGAAGTATCCAGGACACAGAGCACCAGATCCGCTTTTTCGGCGGATGCGATCGCACGCTCCACGCCAATCTGTTCCACCAGGTCTTTTGCCTCCCGTATTCCCGCAGTGTCTTCGACATTGAGTATGATGTCCCCGACGCGAAGCGTCTCACTGACAATATCTCTCGTGGTCCCCGGAATCTCTGTCACAATGGCCAGTTCTTTCCCGGCCAGCCGGTTGAGGAGAGAAGATTTTCCCGCATTCGGCTTTCCGATAATGGCCGTATGGATCCCTTCCCGAATCAGTTTTCCGTTTTCAAAGGTATGAAGCAGCGCCGAGATCTCCCGGTCCCAGGATACGCTCTCCTGTTCCAGCTGCTTTGAAAACCCGTCCAGACTGTAATGCTCCGGGTCGTCCAGAGCCGCCTCCAGAAATGCGGCACGTTCCAGCATCCGGGAGCGGAGCGAGAAGATCGCTTCATATAAGGAACCCTTCAGCTGAGAGAGCGAGGCGTTCAGAGACATCCTGCTTTTTGCCTGGATGACATCCATGACCGCTTCCGCCCGGGTCAGATCGATCCGGCCGTTCAGGAATGCACGCTCCGTAAATTCACCCGGCCGTGCCGTGCGCGCGCCTGCCCCCAGAACGGCCTCGAGGCATCGTTTCTGTGCGTAGATCCCGCCGTGACAGTTGATTTCGATCGTATCCTCTGCCGTATAGGTGGACGGCGCATGAAAAACAGAGAGCAGAACCTCATCCACGGTCTCCTCTCTGTCCACAATAAATCCATAATGTATCGTATGTGTCGGCATCGCGCGCAGATCCACTCTGCGCGCTTTTTTTCCTGCGCGGAAAATCCGGTTTCCGACATCAAATGCGTCCGGTCCGCTGACCCGGATGATTCCGATCCCTGCCTCCCCCAGTGCAGTGGAGATCGCAGCGATGGTATCTTCTGAGCCGGGATAAAAAGATGCCATAGTTTTATCCTCTTGCAAAAGCATCATTCTGATTCGAACTGCTCCAGATCATCGTCCCTCTCTCTTTTTTTCAGGGTGATGACAACCTTCCTGAGCGGTTCTTCTCCCTCGCTGTGGGTTGTCACATAGGGATCATCCTGCAGGGCGGAGTGGATAATCCGTCTCTCGTAAGGATTCATGGGCTCAAGATATGCGGGCCTTCTGGTCTTTTTCACTTTAAAAGCCATGTTTTTCGCCAGATTTTCCAGCGTGGCCTTCCTTCTCTCGCGATAATTCTCGGTATCCATCTTCACCCGGACATACGCGGCTTTCCCTTTATTTACCACCAGGCTGGTCAGATACTGAATCGAATCCAGCGTCTGTCCGCGTTTACCGATGAGGATGCCCATATCTTCACCCTCAAAATCGACATTGAGGACACCGTCTTCAAAATTCATGGAGATCCCTGCGTCAACGCCCATGGCCTTCAGCAGCGGCTCCAGAAATTCCTTCGCTCTTCTCAAGACTTCCTCGGGATCTGCGGGAACGCGCGGCGTCTTTTCCGCCGGCTCCTCTTTCTTTTCCTTCGGTTCTGCAAATTCCGGATTCCGGTCAGCTGCCCGGTCCGTCTGCACAGCCGGTTCTTCCTTTACTTCTTTTGCTTCCTTTGCAGGGACGTCATTTTCCTGTTTCTTTGCAGCCTTTTTTGCTTCTCTGCGCTCTTCCGCCTCGGGAGACCTTCTGCGTTCCGCTGCGTCTGCCTTCTTTTCCGCCTTCTGTTCGTTTTTCTCAGCCTTTTTCAGTTCTTTTTTCTCTGCTTTTTCGGCTTTCTTCTCGGTCTTTTCCGGCTTTTCGCTCTTTTCTTTTACAGCGGTCTCTTCCGGTTTCTTCGCTTTTTTCCTCGGAGCCGGTTTCTTCTCGCTGAAAACCTCACTGAGGATATCTTCATCCTCTGTTTTCCTGCGGGCCTCGATCAGGGCTTTTCTTGCGCCGATCCCGAGGAAACCCTTTGTCTCCTTTTCAATGACATGATACTCAATATTGTCCCGCGTGGTTCCAAGCTGGATGGACGCCTCCATCAGCGCGTCCTCCACGGTTTTTCCGCTTACCTTGATATATACTTCCATTACATGACTCCTTCCGGCTATTTCCTGCCATGTTTTTCATTATAATCTTTTACCATATTTGCCTTCGCTGCAAGAGAGCCCGGCTTTGCGTTCGACGTGCCGGAGGAAGTATTTGCCGCAACCTCGCTGGCGCGTTTCTGCAGCTCGGCCCGCTTGCTTGCCGATACTCCGTAATTTGAAGTCTCGATGTTTCGCGTGGAGATATGGGCATTTGAATTCATTTTTTCCGGAGGAAGTCCGTTTTTGGCGCGCTTCGCGTTCAGCTTCTCCAGATTCTTTTTGGCAAGCTCGTCAATATCAATCTTGTCAAGATGACGGTTGATCACTACCTGCTGGATGCTTCGGATGACAGCACCGGCAATCCAGTAAATGCCCATACCTACGGGAAGAGACAGACAGAACACGGCTGACATGATCGGCATCATGGTATTCATGCTCTTCATCGTCTGGGACATCTGGTCATTTGCAGCTTCTTCTTTTCCGTTTGCCTGCTGCGTGCCGGTTGTCATCAGTTTTGCATTGAGCCACTGAGTCAGGGCCGCGAGAAGAGGAATCATTACGGCCGCGATCAGCAGAATAATCGCCTTGTTTGTCCAGGCAGTCCGGATGATATTCATCGGAGAATCCGCAATATTCAGTCCGCCGAGGAACGTATTCATCCGGTCCACGTTTGTTCTCGTTGACGTGATCTGATCCGACAGAGCCGGGAATTTACCGAACAGTCCGTCCCAGTTGTCCGGTTTGAATTTGTATAATACGTCAATAATCGTGTTCTCGTTGAACGTTTTAAAGGAAACCGTCAGCTTTTTGGAAGCTTCCGAAAGGAACTCCTCTGCGCCGGCCGTATTCAGAAGAGAAGTGGAAAGCCCTGCAAAAACGGCTTTTACCTTGTCTACATAGGCGGGAATATTCCAGATTACGCGATAGAGAGCAAACAGGATCGGAATCTGGATAATCATCTGGACACAGCTGCCCATCGGATTCACGCCGTACTTTGCGTATACCGCCTGCGTCTCCTCATTCATTTTTGCCATCGCAGCCTGATCCGAATTTTTTCCTTTGTATTTCTTCTGGATTGCCTGCAGCTCAGGATTCATGCGGGTCTGAAGCTTTGAAAACTTCTGCTGCTGGAAGGTGAGCGGCGTCATCAGCATATTTACAACAATCGTGAACAGGATAATGCAAAGACCGATATTGTCAATGCCGATCATTGTCTGGACATTGAAAATCCCATTCATGATAAAGCCGAGTATAATGGCCACAGAGCCTATAATCGGCGTAGTGCTCTTTGTCAGATACATCGTATTCCTCCATTGGATAGCATGGTACTTTTTTGATCCTTAAACCGGTTCAGGGAACCGGATCATATCCTCCTCTGGAAAACGGATTGCATCGGAGAATGCGCCATACAGCGAGGACCCCTCCTTTGACCGCTCCGTATTTCTCGACCGCCTCCAGTCCGTAACAGGAACAGGTGGGGAAATAAGGACATCTGGTAGATTTGACCGGCGAAATGTATCGCTGGTACAGCCGGATCAGCCGGATTAATTTTTTTTTCATCATATCTCAATCCGCCGGGCATCTGTTTTGTTCCCTGAGCAGATGATGCTTCCGGGCCAGATGCAGCAATGCGCTCTCGATTTCAAAGAAATTTCTTTCTTTAGCGCCGGGTCTGGCAATCACGATCATATCCAGACCATCAACAAACTGTTCTTCATGCAGCCGGTAACTCTCGCGGATCAGCCGGGTCAGATGATGTCTCACCACACTGTTTCCCACCTTTTTGCTGACGCTGATTCCCAGACGGTTATGATGCGTTTCATTGCGAAGAACGTACATCACAAGGTACCGGTTGGCACAGGATCTCCCTCCGTGATAGACCAGCTGGAAATCTCTGTTCTTTTTAAGTGATTCGGAATATTTCATTGTATGCTCTTTTTTCCCTAAAGAATTTCCCTTAAGAAAAAGAATGGAGTTTCGCGAACGAAACTCCGATATCCTGCTTAAGCTGAAAGAACTTTTCTGCCCTTTGCTCTTCTGGAAGCAAGTACTTTTCTTCCGTTCGCAGTGCTCATTCTTGCCCGGAAACCATGAACCTTGGATCTGGATCTCTTCTTCGGCTGGAATGTCATTTTCATAGCGGCACACCCCCTCTTCTATACCAATGATCTATCTAATATATTGGTTTAATTTTACGAAACAGTGAGAAAACATCGCGTCCATTATACCATAAAGGAAAGTCAAGTCAAGACACAGAATATGGTAGTTTCGCAGAAAAAAGTTACCATTCACAGCCGAAACGACTTTTCTGGAGAAAAAGCAAAAGCACGGAGAGTAGGCAGCCTATTTCTACGCTGCTTCTCCG
>CACXHD010000063.1 GCA_902767335.1 uncultured Lachnospiraceae bacterium | reverse complement strand
TCTCCGATTCATTATGATTCATCGGTCAGACGGTGAGTCGGAAGATACGTCCCCCCGACTCATTCCCCGATTCATTATGATTCATCGGTCAGACGGTGAGTCGGGAGATACGTCCCCCGACTCCCCCTGCCTCACTCAGTGTGCAAGCACCTTCGCATCCTTGAAGTAGTAGTTGCCGGAAGCAATCATGTACACGCCCTGTACATAGTCCTTCAGCAGGTAGGTGTTGGACTTGTAGTACAGGCACAGGGTCGGATACTCGGAGGAAGCAACGTCGTCGGCCTGCATGACAAGCTCTGCGAACGCTGCCGGATCCTTTTCGACCTTGATCTGGTCAACGATTGCGTCGTAGTCCGGATTGCTGTAGAAAATGTTGTTGGTGGAGTCGTTGGTGTAGTACAGCGGCAGGAAGCTCATCGGATTCAGATAGTCCGCGCTCCAGCCCATGGCTGCCACATCATAGTCGCCGGCCTGTACGGAATCATAGAATACCGCCCAGTCTGCGGAAGTGATGTTGACGGTGATGCCAAGGTTCTGCTGCCACATCTCGCCGATGGCCTCGGCGATCTTCTTCACATTGTCGTCAGAGTAGTAGCTCAGTTCCAGTGTCGGGAAGCCTTCGCCGTCCGGATAACCGGCCTCTGCCAGAGCCGCCTTTGCAGCCTCCGGATCCGCAGTGTCAGACAGATCCCAGGTCGAACGTCCTTCGGTAATGTCCTTGCCGTCAACGACATAGCCGGGAGCCAGGAAGCTGTATGCAGGCTGTGCATCCACCTGTGCCACGTTGTTGATCAGGGCCGTACGGTCGATTGCAAGGTTCAGAGCCTTACGGACAAGCGGATTGTCAAACGGCTCTTTCGCGCAGTTGATATCATAGAACACGGTGCCGTAGCTGGTGCAGATCTGGACACCGGCCTGCTGTGCACGCAGACGCGCAACGTCTCCGGAAGGAATGCTGCGGACGCCGTCCACTTCGCCGCGCTCGTAAGCGGTCAGAGCTGTGGAGGTATCCAGGATGTAACGGAAGGTGATCTTGTCCAGCGTTACGTTCTCGGCATCCCAGTAGTTCTCATTCTTCACAAGGACAATGCTCTCGCCCATGTTGATCTCGGAGATCTTGAACGGGCCGTTGCAGATATAGGTATCTGCGGAAGCAGTCCATTTGTCGCCGTTGGCTTCGATCGTCGCTTTCTGTACCGGATCAAATACCCACATGCTGACCAGATCGATGAAATACGGGCACGCATCCTTCAGCGTGAATTCCAGGGTCAGGTCATCCAGGGCCTTGATGCCGACGTCTTCCGCGGAACCTTCGCCGTCATAGTATTCCTGAGCGCCGACCACGTAATCGGTAATCATGTTCAGATACTGTGCGGTGGTCTCCGGCGTCAGAACACGCATTGCGGAATACACATAATCCTGCGCGGTCAGATCGCTGCCGTCGCTCCATTTCAGTCCGTCACGCAGATGGAACGTGAAAACGGTCAGATCATCGCTGATGTCCCAGGACTCAGCGTTGCCGGGAACAATGCCGCCTTCTGCGTCATAGGTCACCAGACCTTCGAAGCAGTTTACCAGGAACGGTACCGCAAAGGAATTGTTGGTAACGTTCGGGTCGATGCCGTCCGGCTCGTTGCTCAGTACGAATGTCATCTCCTGCACGTCTGCAAGAGGAGCATCTTCAGCCATCGCCGGGATCCCCGCCACAGCGGCTGCTGTCAATGCCAGAGACAGAAACAGACCGAGTTTCTTCTTCATCTTGTTATCCTCCTTTTGTCAGGGAAACGCTGTCTTCTTGTTTTGCTTTCCTGCATGAAGCCCCCGGATCTGCATTTCCCGTTCTTTTCCCCGGAAGCTCTTCGGATCCGGCGGACTGCTTCCGCCGTCTCCATACCGCCCGCTCCTCCCCCGGATGTCCGACATCCCGGTCTTCTCGCAGGCTATTACTACGGCCGGATCCATATGCCGGTCAACGGCGCCGCGCCCCCGCCTCCTCTTTTGCCGGCGGCGGTTCACGGTATGGATCGATCCGGAGTATTTGAATTACAAGCAATGTCAGAAATCATCTGACGTTGACTTTAGCGCTCCGCAAGGCTGCGCAGCATCTCAGTCAAACAAATGACACGCCACTTTATGTCCTCCGCCCGCGTCCTTCATCTCCGGCGTCACCCTGGAGCAGACGTCCGTCGCATAGGGGCACCTGGTGTGGAAGCGGCATCCCTCCGGCGGATGGATCGGACTGGGGATATCGCCCTCAATGCTGCTCTTCTCCTTCTGTCTGGCCAGCTTCGGATTAGCCACCGGAACCGAGCCCAGCAGTCCCTTGGTGTACGGATGCAGCGGATGGAAATGGACTTCCTCCGCCTCCCCCAGCTCCACCAGCTGTCCGAGGTACATGACGCCGATCTCGTCCGAGACATAGCGCACCATGGACAGGTCATGGGCAATAAACAGGTAGGAGGTTCCCTTCTCCTCCTGATAATCCTTCAGCAGGTTGATGACCTGCGCCTGGATCGAGACGTCCAGCGCCGAGATCGGCTCGTCGCAGATCACGACATCCGGCTGAAGCACCAGGGCACGGGCGATGCCGACCCTCTGCCGCTGTCCGCCGGAAAATTCATGGGCGTACCGGTTCGCATGCTCCCGCGTCAGGCCGACCCGGTCCAGCATGCCGTAGATCAGGTCATTGGCTTCGCTCTTCCGGGCAACGATCCCATGCGCGATCAGCGGCTCCGCGATGATGTCGCGCACCGTCATTCTTGCGTTCAGCGACGCGTAAGGATCCTGAAAGATCATCTGCATCTTTCTTCGCAGAGGCTTCAGTTCCTTCTGGGACATATTTGTGATATCCGTACCGTCCAGTACGATATTTCCTCCGGTCACATCATACATCCGGATGACCGTGCGGGCGCAGGTCGATTTTCCGCATCCGGATTCTCCCACCAGGCCGAGAGTTTTCCCCCGCTCCAGTGTAAAGCTGACATCATCGACCGCATGAACGATCTGACGTCTTCCCGCATTAAAATATTTCTTCAGATGACTGACTTCCAGTACATTCCGGTCATTCATAAGTGGCTTCCTTCTATCTCCGCATCCGTCCTGGCTTCCTCTCCGTAAGGGAGATTCCCATTTCAGACGCGCTGTAAATCTGCTTCAGCGTGTGGGGTCGCATATCGGGGTCCACCGTATAGGGTCAGACTCCGTTTTCCGGGGTCTGCTCCCTCTTTCTGCACCCTTCAGCCGATCACCGGTCCCTGTCCATTCGCCGCTTTGCCCTTCCGGAACGGGTTGTGTTCATCCGCCGGCGCATCCGGCAGCTGCAGGAAGCAGCGGCTTTTATGTCCTTCCCCGATCTCAACGAAATCCGGCAGCTCCTGGGCGCAGATCCTGCGGGCATAGGGGCACCTGGGTGCGAACGGGCATCCCTTCGGCGGGTTCGTCATATCCGGCGGCGATCCGGGGATCGGCTGCAGCCGGACATTTTTATCCTGCTGCGGGTCCGGAATGGACGCGATCAGCCCCATGGTATACGGGTGGGACGGGTTTTCGAAAATATCGTCGATCAGCGCTTCCTCCATGATCAGGCCGCCGTACATGACAACCACCCGGTCACAAAGCTCCGCGACCACCCCGAGATCATGGGTGATGAAAATAATGCTGGTCTGGTATTCCTTTTCCAGTTCTCTCAGCTGCCGGAGGATCTGGTCCTGAATGGTCACATCCAGCGCCGTCGTCGGTTCGTCCGCGATCAGCAGCCGCGGTTTGTTGGCCAGCGCCATGGCGATCATGACTCTCTGGCGCATGCCGCCTGAAAATTCATGGGGATAGCTGCCGTAGCGTTTTTCCGGTTCCGGAATCCGCACCTTTTCAAACAGCTTCAAGGTCTCCGATTTCAGCTGCTCCTTCGTCATCTCCGGATGATGCTCCTTCATCATCTCGGATACCTGCTTTCCCACCGGGATCAGCGGGTTCAGGGATGACATGGGATCCTGGAAAATCATCGAAATCTTTTCTCCGCGGATCTTGCGGAGCTGTTTTCTGGACAGGCCGATCAGGTCCGTCCCTTCGAATTGAATTGAAGAGCCCTCCTTGATGACCGCCGTGTCCGCGAGCAGACGGAGAATCGACATGGATGTCACACTCTTTCCGCTTCCGGATTCGCCAACGATCCCGAGGATCTCGCCTTTCTTCACCTGAAAACTGACGCCGCGGACCGCCTGTACTTCGCCGCTGCTGGTCATGAAGGATGTTCTCAGATTTTCAATCTGCAGTACCGTTTCCATATTTGCCTCTCTGTATAGCGTCGCCGTCTCCAAACGAAGGCGGTCTCTTTATTTTTTCAGCTTCGGATCCAGTGCGTCGCGAAGACCGTCTCCGATAAAGTTAAATCCGAACATAATCAGGCAGATCATCGCTGCCGGCACGAACAGCTGATAGGGCGCTGTCCGCAGATTGGCCGTCGCGTCGTTGCACATCGTGCCCAGACTGGCCAGCGGCGGCTGCAGTCCGATACCCAGGTATCCGAGAAAGGCCTCCATGAAGATGGCCGAAGGAATCAGCATGGTCACGGTGACCAGGATCGATCCCATGGCGTTGGGAATCAGATGCTCCGTCAGGATCGTCTTCGTTGAGGATCCGATGGTTTTCGCAGCCAGAACAAACTCCTGGTTTTTCAGGCTCAGCACCTGGCCGCGGACCACACGCGCCATATCCACCCAGTAGGTTGTGCCCAGCGCCACGATGATGCTCTGCAGGCCTGTGCCCAGCAGCACCATGATCAGAATGACATACAATGTCAGCGGAATTGTGCTGATGATATCCACGATACGCATCATCACGGTATCCACCATGCCGCCGGCATATCCGGAGATCCCGCCGAAAATGATGCCGATCACCATGTTGACGAGCACGGCGATGAAGGCGACCAGCAGCGAGACCCGGGTCCCATACATCAGCCGGGTAAGAATATCTCTCCCAAGACTGTCCGTCCCGAACAGATAGGAGGCATTGCGCACATTTGCGGCCGGATACGGTTCCAGCGTCTCAGGATCACAGATTTTGTACGGTTCCTCCAGATAATACAGGGCGACTTCGGTTCCGCGGCAGTCAAAAATCGTGATTCCCGCATCCCAGTCATCCCGCACCTTTGTCAGCTGAACGTCCAGCGTCCCGTCGGCGTTGACCTGCAGCACCTGCAGCTGCTGGTTGATATACAGATATCCCTCTCCGTCCGGCGCTTCATATACATGCATCACCGGCGGGATACTGACCACCTCCAGGTTCTGGTCGGAGTAACTGTATTTCGTAAACAGCGGGCCGGCAAAGGCAAACACCAGCAGCACCACAATCAGCAACAGTCCGGCGATGGCCGTCGGCTTGTGACTGAACCGGAACCATACGTCTCCCGCAAAGGTCCGGTTCTTTTTCCATATTTTTTCACGATCCTCATTCGAGGTTTCCAGAAGTTCCCATTTATTGTCCATTTTTACGTTCCTGTTTCGTTTTTTCGATGCGTCAAAGGAGGTTCCGATGCTGTCCGGCGATTACTCATACTTGATTCTCGGGTCAATCAGACAGTAGAACACATCCACCACAAATACCATGACCATCAGGAAGGTCGCATAGAAAATCGTCACGCCCATGATCGTCGTATAGTCTCTCTGGGAAACACTGTTTACGAAATGCACGCCCAGTCCGGGAATGGCAAAGATCTGTTCCACGACAAAACTGCCGGTCAGCAGGTTTGCGATGGTCGGTCCCAGTACGGTGATCACCGGGATCAGCGCATTCCGCAGGGCATGCCGGGTGATCACTTTGGTCTCGGACAGACCCTTCGCTCTCGCCGTGCGGATATAATCCTGTCCCATGACCTCCAGAAGACTGGAACGCATCTGTCTTGCCAGATAACTGATGGAATATCCGCCGAGCGTGATCACGGGCAGGACATAACCTTTCCAGGAGTCCAGCCCGAACGTGGGAAGAATGCCCAGACGGAAGGAAAAAACATAGATCAGCAGGGAAGCGATGACGAAGGACGGAATGGTCACCCCGATGGTCGCCAGCGCCATCACCAGCATGTCCTGCCACTTCCCGTTTTTGACCGCGGCGAGGATCCCCATGGGGATGCTTGCCAGTACAACGAAGATGATGGTCAGTCCGCCGAGCTTTGCGGAAACCGGAAAGCCGTTGCTGATGAAGTCGGTGACTTCCTTCCCTGTGTATTTATAAGAAGGGCCGAAATCTCCGTGGAGAATTCCCCCGAGATAGTCGAAGAACTGTTTCGGAAGCGGGTCGTTCAGATGATACTTCTCGTTGAGTGCTGCTTCCACTTCCGCTGTGACTTTGCGGTCGTTGGTGAACGGTCCGCCTGGGATCGAATGCTCGATCACAAATGTCAGCAGAATGATCATAAATAAAGCGATCAACATCATGCCGATCCGCTTCGCAAAAAATCGCGCCATCGTGTTTCCTCCGCTTTGCCGGCCTGTGTTTACCGGCCTCTGCCTTACCGGCAGAGGCCGCGGTTTTGTCTTAAACTATGATTGCTCCGTGAAAATCCAATTTGCATCAGATATGAATTTTATCACTTTAATGTAAAACAGTCAACCCGGCATCCTTTCTTCACAGCCCGAGCCCCTTGCGCAGCGTCACGACAAAATCCTGCACATTGGTCACGATGCCTCTGGCGGAAAGACTTCCGCGGTCACTGAGTTTGTTCACGGTAAATTCCGAGATGTCGACACAATAGAAATACACCTGCCGGACGGTTCCGTCCTTCAGTACCCGGTACGACGGCGTCATGTTGCCGGTGGCAATGGTGTGCAGGGTGGTCGCCATGCAGATGACCGTCGTCGCATCGCGGATCTGGTCCCGCATCCGGTCCTGGGCCTCGTAAACATTCCCGTACACCGGCGGCAGCGGCCCGTCGTCGCGGATCGATCCGCCGAGCACATAGGGAATATGATATTTTTCACAGTTGTAGATAATGCCGTTGTCAATTCGTTCCCGGCGGATAAACTCCGGAATGCTCCCGTGATACTTCACGCGGTTGATTGTGTCCAGATGGTTGTAATGTCCGTTTTCCCGGCTCTGCTGCGTATAAATGTCCTGCCCGAGGGCCGTTCCGAGGTAAGCGGCCTCCAGGTCATGGGTCGCCAGGGCGTTCCCGGCCAGGATACAGTGGACATAGCCGTTCTCCACCAACGCGGAAAAAGCGTTCCGGGCATCGTTGTCAAAGGCAAACGCCGGTCCCATCACCCAGACAATCTTTCCGTGCTCCTTCTCGTATTTCAGGAGTTCATAGAGCTCATCGTAATCTCTCGAGAACGCCGTTTCCCTGGACCGGTTCTGGCGGAACGCAAAGGTATCCCGTACCGCCTTCTCCTCCCGGAACCCGTCCGGGTAGACATAGATGCCCTCACTGGCATCCTCTGTCCGGCCGCAGACGACCCGGTCGCCCTTTTTCAGAAGCCGGAATTCCCGCACGTAAATTTTCCCGTTTTCATAAACGGCAACGCAGTCCATCCGGCTCTCTTCGGCAAGCAGCCAGGTGCCGTCGATCTTAAAGTACTCCGGGAAGATGCTCATTGCATGGTAATTCTCCGGCGCTACCGCATCCATGGGCGCTTCTTTCAGCACCGCGTCCGGCGCTTCGGTGAACATCCCGCTGTCAAACTTCGGTGAAATATAAGGTCGTAATTGAAATGCCATTGTTTTTTCCTGCCTCCCACAGGTATTCCATGAATCCTGCTCCCGGACACAGCCGCTGTCCGTTTTTCCGCATGCTCCGGAGAAACAGCTGTTATCTGTTCTCCCCACAAGACCGGATGAACAACCGTTATTTGTTCTCCTCACATGACCCGGAGGAACAGCTGCAGCAGTCCCCGCAGCATTTCCCGCGGCTTTTTCCGGTCACAATCTTTCGGACAGCCAGCGCGCAGGCTGCTCCGATCACGACAATCAATATCACATCCACAAAATTCAAAATCGTTTCCTCTCTTTCCGGGCCTGTCTTACGCCGCCCGTCTTATGTCGGGCCGTCTCCTCCGATCGTTTCTCTGCGTCCGCCTTACTCCGTCCGTTTTATGTCCGGCCGTCTCCTCCGACCGTTTCTCTGCGTCCGCCTTACTCCGTCCGTCCCTTGGTCCGTCTCTCTCCGGCTGTCTCTCCCGGCCCGTTTCTCACCCCAGGAACAGACGTCCGATCACGGTAACAACGAAAGCCGCAATCCAGGCTACCACACATTGCCAGATGACCACGCCCCAGGCCCAGCGTCTGCCCATTTCCCGCCGGATCGAAGCGACTGCCGCGACACAGGGTGTGTACAGCAGGCTGAAGACCAGCAGGCTGACCGCGGAAAGCGTGGACAGTGCCGCGCCGACACCGCCTTCACCCTTGAACAGCACCTTCAGTACCGAAACGACGCTCTCCTTGGCAAGGAATCCGCAGATCAGCGAGGTACTGATTCTCCAGTCCCCCAGTCCCAGCGGCCACAGCAGCAGTGAGGTATATCTGCCAGCCAGCGCCAGTATGCTCTGCTGTGTGTCCGCCACCAGGTTGAAATGGAAATCAAAATTTTTCAGGAACCAGACCACGATCGTCGCGATCAGGATCACGGAAAAGGCTCTCTGGAGAAAGTCTCTTGCCTTTTCCCAGAGCAGCAGGAATACGCTCTTCGGACTTGGCAGGCGGTAATTCGGCAGCTCCATGACAAAGGGTACGGCTTCCCCCTTGAACAGAAACGTCTTATAGAGCTTTGCCGCAAGAATTCCGATCAAAATGCCGGTCAGATAGAGAAGGGTCATCACCAGCGCGCCCTTCCCCGGGAAAAATGCATTCACGAAAAACGCATAGATCGGCAGCTTCGCGGTACAGCTCATAAAGGGCGTCAACAGAATGGTCATCCGCCGGTCCCGGTCACTGGGCAGCGTCCGGGTCGACATGACCGCCGGAACCGTACATCCGAACCCGATCAGCATGGGCACAATGCTGCGGCCCGACAGGCCGATCCGGCGCAGGAGCTTATCCATAAAGAAGGCAACCCGGGCGATATATCCGCTGTCCTCAAGGATGGACAGGAAGAAGAACATCGTCACGATAATCGGAAGGAAACTTAATACGCTTCCGACGCCTTCGAAGATACCGTTGATGATCAGCCCGTGGATCGCGGGGTTGACATCCGCTGCCGTCAATGCGGCATCCGTCATAGTCGTCAGCTTTCCGACGGCAATTTCCAGCAGCGACTGCAGCCAGGCGCCGACCACATTGAAAGTCAGGAAAAACACCAGGCCCATGATGCCGATAAACACCGGGATTGCCGTATATTTTCCGGTAAGAACCCGGTCCATTTTCTGGCTTCGGATATGTTCGCGGCTCTCCCGCGGCTTTACGACACATTCCTCACAGACTTTTTCAATAAACGAAAAACGCATGTCCGCAATCGCCGCGCTGTGATCCAGTCCCCGCTCTTTTTCCATCTGCAGCACAATGTGCTCCAGCATCTCCTTCTCATTCTGATCCAGATTCAGCTGTTCCAGAATCTGCTCATCGCCCTCAATCAGCTTCTCCGCGGCAAACCGCACCGGGATCCCGGCCTGGTCGGCGTGATCCTCGATCAGATGAATGACCGCATGCAGACATCGGTGCACCGCTCCGCCATGATCCTTTGTGTCGCAGAAATCCTGTCTGGCGGGCCGCTCCTGGTAATGCGCCACATGCACCGCGTGGCGGACCAGTTCGTCGATGCCTTCTCCCTTGGCCGCGGAAATCGGCACCACGGGAATCCCCAGCATATGCTCCATGCGGTTGACATCCACCGCGCCGCCGTTGCCCCGCAGCTCATCCATCATGTTCAGCGCAAGCACCATCGGAATATTCATCTCCAGCAGCTGCATGGTCAAATAGAGATTCCGCTCGATGTTGGTGGAATCCACAATGTTGATGATCGCCTTCGGTTTTTCCCTCAGTACGAAGTCCCGGGAGACCAGCTCCTCGCTCGAATAGGGGGACATGGAATAAATGCCCGGAAGATCTGTGATGCGCGTATGGCTCTGTCCCCGGATTTCGCCGTCTTTGCGGTCCACCGTCACGCCGGGGAAATTCCCGACATGCTGATTCGAACCCGTCAGCTGGTTAAACAGCGTCGTCTTGCCGCTGTTCTGGTTTCCGACCAGCGCAAAGGTCAGCAGGGCGTCCGCCGGAAGCGGATCTCCGCTGCCCTTCGGATGGAAACGTCCTTCCTCGCCAAGGCCGGGATGCTCGATCTTTGTCCGCCGGTTTCCGGATTCTTCACTGCTTCCGCCCCCGGAGGTTCCGGCATTTCTTCTCCGGCCGGCTTCCGAAGCCGTTTCCACCCTGGTCACTTCAATCTGCTCCGCATCCGCCAGCCGCAGCGTCAGCTCATATCCATGGATCCGCAGCTCCATCGGATCCCCCATCGGAGCCAGTTTCACAACCGTGATTTCCGCTCCGGGGATCACTCCCATATCAAGAAAATGCTGCCGGAGCGCGCCTTTTCCGTTGACGGCTTCAATCCGGGCAGATTCGCCTATACCGATTTCCTTCAGTGTCAATATATCTTTCTCCTTCCATTGTTATTCCGGCCGTCAGTCCGTCAGATCTACATCTGTTCCCCCGCCGTCAGTCCGCCGGATCTGCATTTGTTGCCCCGGCCGTCAGTCCGCCAGATCTACGTCCGGCACCACCGTGATGCGATAATCCGGATACATCTCCTGTACCTCTTTGCAGATCTGCAGGACGCCTTCCTTCGGATCGATGTCGAAATTCATCACCACATCAAACCGGAGGTCTTTCTTCTCCGTGTCGATATAAAAGCCATGCATCTGCACAACCCAGTCATGCGCCATGACTTTTTCATGAATCGCATCCCGTACACGAACCGCTTCCGCATTGGTCGTATTATAGGAATAGACACTGACGGCGGTGAGGATGACGCCGGTTTCCTGAAATACCTTGTTCTGCACTCTGCGCGTCAGCGGATCCACTTCCCCGACGGTCATGGTATCCGGGAGTTCCAGATGGACGGAGGCATAGTACCGGTCCGGGCCATAATCATTCATGAAAAGGTCGAAGGCGCCGCGCACCGCTTCCTCCTCCGTAAGAATTTCCCGGACCTTCCGGGTAATTTCGGGATCGGGCCGGTGACCGATGATATCATCGAGCGCCTCGCTCATCATTTCCACGCCGGATTTAATGATCATCACAGAGATCACCACGCCGACATAGGCCTCCAGGGAAAGTCCCGTGGTCATAAACAGGATCGCCGAGCCGAGCACCGAAGCCGACAGGATCGCGTCAAACAGCGCGTCCTCGCCGGATGCGGTCAGAGAACCGGAATTGACCTCTTTTCCCTTCCTCTTCACATATTGTCCGAGCACCAGCTTCGCGGCCACCGCCGCAGCGATGATCACCAGGGAAACAACCGAATAGCTGGCCTTCTCCGGATGAAGTATCTTTTTGACCGACTCGACAAACGAAGTGATGCCGGCGTACAGAACCAGCGCGGATACCAGCATGGCGCTCAGGTATTCTGTCCGGCCGTGGCCAAGCGGATGCTTTTTGTCCGGCCGGCGTCCGGCCAGTTTTGTGCCGACGATCGTTATCACGGACGAGAGCGCGTCCGAGGTATTGTTTACGGCATCCAGCACCACCGCGATCGAGTGGGTCAGCAGGCCGACCGCTGCCTTAAACGCCGCCAGCAGAAGATTTACCAGAATCCCGAGCAGACTTGTCCGGATGATCACCTTGTCTCTGCTTACCGCCGCACCTGTAATCGGTTCCGTTTGTCTGTCCTGTACAGCTTCTGTTTTCTTTTCTTCCATCTGTACATCACTCCTCTCCATTTTTCAAGGACGCTTCCATCTCCTGCAGAAGACGGATCTGGGTGCGGGCCCGGTCCAGATTCTGCCCGGGTCTGGAGGTTTTATAATATACATCCCCGTCCAGATAATCCGCCAGGAACCGCAGTGCCTGTTCATAGGTAATCACCATGGCGCCGTCCGGGAGCATCGCCAGTTCCTTCGCTGTAAGAGCTCCGCCGCACCCTTCGATAAATCCGTCCCGGTAAACGTCGTAGAGATGCCGGTCAAAATGCACTTTCGAAAGATCCGGTTCATCCTCCGCCGCCGTACTGGCGCCGAACCGGATGGCATCGCCGAAATCCGTGGCCGACAGGCCAGGCATGACCGTATCCAGGTCCAGCACGCAGAGCGCCTTCCTGGTGGCCCGGTCGATCATGACATTGTTCAGCTTCGTGTCATTGTGCGTAACGCGAAGCGGCAGCGTCCCTTCGGCCAGCGCCTGCATCAGGCGGCCGGAGAGCGCTTTTCGTTCCGTCAGAAACCGGATTTCCTCCGAAACGGCACCGGCCCTTCCGGCGGCATCCCGCTTTACCGACGCCTCGAATGCCTGACAGCGCACCGGCGTGTTGTGAAATCCCGGGATGACCTCGCAGAGGTTTTTCGCCGGGAAATCCGCCAGCTGCCGCTGGAAGCGTCCGAACGCCAGCGCGCTCTGATAAAATATATCTTCATTCTGCGCTGTCTCGAAGCAGTCCGCTCCTTCAATCAGCAGACTGACCCGCCAGTACTCTCCTTCCGGATCCCGGTAAAAAAACCGTCCGTCTGCGGCGGGCAGAAAGGTCAGCACCTCCCGCCGGACATCGCCTCCCTCCGCCGCGATTTTCCCTGCGATCCAGGATGTCACCGCACATACATTTTCCATCAGCGCCGGCGGGTTCGTAAATACCTTCCGGTTGATCCGCTGCAGCACAAATGCATTCTCCTCCCCGGTCCCGCCGGTCCGGATCCGGTAAGTATCATTGATATGCCCGTTTCCGAAGGGCTCGCAGGAAAGAATCTCCCGGTTGGGAAAAAACGCCCTGAGTATCTCAAAACAGGACCTGTCTAAAGTTGTGTTTCTGTTTTCCGGCACGATTCATCCTCCTGATAATCGTATTTGTCTTCTGCCTGTCTAAAATGATACAATGAACTGTACCATGAACGATAAATTAAACTCTCAGGAAACACGGATGAAATCCGTGCATCCCTGAAAAGGAGGTCCCTTTATGCATATTCTTGAAAATGATCAGCTTCTCGTACAGATTGACGACCGCGGCGCGGAACTGACCCGGCTTTATGACAAAGCTTCCGGAAAGGAGCTTCTGTGGAGCGGAGATCCCTCCTTCTGGGGATACCATGCACCGGTACTGTTCCCTCTGGTCGGCATGGTCAACCACCGGGAATTCCGGTATCATGGAAAAACCTATCCGATGGGCCAGCATGGGTTTGCGCGGCAGTCCGACTTTACCTGCCTGCCGGATGCTTCCGGGAGCAGCGTCAGCCATGTTCTCCGGTCCGACGAAGCCTCCAGAGCCATTTATCCGTTTGATTTCGAACTGGTCATAAACCATACCTTAGCCGACCGGCAGCTCTACGTCAAGTGGTCTGTCCGAAATCCCTCTGCGGAGGAAACGTTGTACTTCTCCATCGGCGGACATCCCGCCTTTGCCGTTCCGCCGGTACCGGCGGATTCTGCCGCGGACGGCTTTGTCCCGGCAAAAAAAGAGGACTGCTATGTCCTCTTTCCCGGAAAAGAATCGCTCCGGTATATTCTGGTGGATCTGTCCGTGACAGCGGCAGACCCGGATCATGTGTATACGCTTCCTCTGGATCACGGATATCTGAAGCTGGACCGCCATCTGTTCGATATCGACACCTTCATTTTTGAAGACGGCCAGATCGAGGAAGCGAGCCTGTGCGGCCCGGACCGTGTCCCCTATCTGACGCTGCGCTGCCCCGGCTTCCCGCGATTCGGGCTCTGGACAAAATCCGACGACGCTCCCTTTGTCTGCCTGGAACCCTGGTACGGGCGGCTGGACGACCGCGGGTTTACTGGTGAGCTTCCGGAAAAAACCGGCATTCTCTCCCTTGCGCCCGACGCCTCCTTCGAGGCTTCCTACACAATCGATATTCCGGAGTGAAGCAAGAGACCAATCAAAAAGGAGCCGTCTCCGCAAGCTCACGCACTCTGTGCGCCGAAATAATTCAGCAACCGAAAGGCCCATCCGTTCTGCCACGTGGACCCGATATGCCCCTGAACGTACTAATGTTCCCAGCGGCTGGTAATCCCCCTGCCAAGAATGTCCCGCGTTTTCGGGTCCACCATCCAGCAGTCAATGATATTGATACCTTTTTCTGCCCAAACCGCTCATGTTCAACCGCTTCCACGGTGTCATGACGCTCCAGCCATTCACCGCTAAATCCAACCTCGCTCACCATCAGTTCTGTTTTTCCAAGTTTTCTGTATCTCATGCATTTCTTTTGTCAAATACAGATCTTTTCATGCCGTATCATACTTGCCTGGACGTTCACATCACATCCAGGCTTGAGATCTCTATAAAACTGCACTGCTCTCAAACCGAGGCCGGAAGTGAGAACCAGAGCGGTCGGCTTGAGACCCCTATAAAACTGCACTGCTCTCAAACCAGGTTCTCGTAATCACGCTGCTGTCTGTAGCTTGAGACCCCTATAAAACTGCACTGCTCTCAAACATTTCATGATGAACAACTGGAAGACAGCATGCTTGAAACCCCTATAAAACTGCACTGCTCTCAAACTGAAGCCCGCATCACTCGAAGAACCGTGGCGCTTGAGACCCCTATAAAACTGCACTGCTCTCAAACGTTTACCTCGTTTCCGCCGTCTGCTTTCAGCTTGAGACCCCTATAAAACTGCACTGCTCTCAAACCATGTACTCTAACATTTTGTCAAGTGCTTTGCTTGATACCCCTATAAAACTGCACTGCTCTCAAACCCGACTTTGGCGATGACTGCGAGATCGAAGCTTGAGACCCCTATAAAGCTGCACTGCTCTCAAACATGATAAACGTCACCCCCGAATTCATACAGCTTGAGACCCCTATAAAACTGCACTGCTCTCAAACGCCGAGCAGCTTTTGTATCTCCTGGATGTGCTTGAGACCCCTATAAAACTGCACTGCTCTCAAACGTTAGCTACACCATCGCCACCCTCACACTTGCTTGAGACCCCTATAAAACTGCACTGCTCTCAAACTACAACCTTGTCGGGTTTTACCTAAAGGGGGCTTGAGACCCCTATAAAACTGCACTGCTCTCAAACCAGATCCCGAAACCATCGTTCTGCCGCCTGGCTTGAGACCCCTATAAAACTGCACTGCTCTCAAACCCCATGCTTTGCCGTCTCTGTCAAACATCGGCTTGAGACCCCTATAAAACTGCACTGCTCTCAAACCTCAAATCATAATCTAAGGCCAAAATGGTTCTGCTTCCACCGGAGCAATACATAAGGAAAGTCAAAAGCATCTTTATTGTATTTCGCAATAGGCTGCGTCTATTATATAACGTTTCTCTCCCTTTAGCTTTATAGATTCATGACTTTCAACAAGAATAATATGGTATTTATGTTGTCGAACCGTATCTAGAAATAATTGGGCTTCCCGATCAGAAATATAACTTCTCAGGTTTACAAATACAAATAACTTTTTCTGGAGATATTCTACAGCTAATTCCATATAGTCAATCAATTTTTCGCCAAGGGAAGCATAATCTTCACATAATTCCATCCCAGCTGCTTTTATTATATTGCCTATATCAATCTTTGGAAAATCAATATCTCCTGTCAATCCAAATGAAAGATCTGCGAGATATGTTTCCAGAATGCCTACTATTTCTGTTGTAACAGAAAATGCTTCGTGTAACGCTTGACTGACTGGAAATGATTACTGTTCTCCAACTCATATCAACTCAAGAAGATTTTCTGAAACCTTCTCCCAGAGGCCTGAAGCAGAACTGTCAATGATCCGAACATCCGAATAATTCTTCTTCCAATTAGCGATATTTGAACTGAAACTGACAGTAGCTGCAGTCTTTTTACTACCTCCTATCATTGTTAAATCACATCCACCCGTCATCCGACCAAAAACTTGCTGGAGATTGATGAGACAGTTCACCTGTTGAAAAATATCAAGGGCTTTAAACATCTCCTTTCCCTCCTTTAACACTTCAATGGGAGAAGCATTTCTCTTCTGATATATAGTGTGTTCCAGTTTTTCAATATATATATCATAGAGTTGTTCATTCCGCTCGGCACTGACTTTATCATATTCCGGGTCATAAACATAATGTGGATTTTTCAAAATCTTGTCTGATAAAACGTCCAGCTTCTTCATATAATACTGCCAAAAAGCATCCTCTGAAAATGGCATCATGGGTTGAATCGACAAGCACTTACCATAACTGCTGATCCC
The DNA here is from genome assembly GCA_902767335.1 of uncultured Lachnospiraceae bacterium. GTDB lineage: Bacteria > Bacillota > Clostridia > Lachnospirales > Lachnospiraceae > Merdiplasma. Next base: position 5,015 of record CACXHD010000063.1, on the reverse strand, counting down.
AGTTATACACACGCGGAATCCGTCAAGTGACAGCATTGTATTTACTTTCCAGGGCCTCATGCCCATAGGAAACGATACTTCATCAACCGACTTCCTGAGAATTCGGCTTAGTCTCTGTGCTGCATAATCCTTTGCAAATGCTTCGTCAGCGAGAAACTTCCTTCCTTCAGTCATTTCCACCGACAATATAATTATTGCTGTTTTCCTTCCCGCTTTATATTTAGTCGGTATGTAAAACATGACAGAAGACTTATTGTATCCACCATATTTTTCTGTCGGAAGGTCCTTTTTTAACGGTATCAGACCGTCTGCCGCCTTTACGGGCATCTGGTCAAAGAGTCCCCCTGTTTTTAAGAACGCATATTTTGTAAGATGAGCTGTATTCTTTACTGCGGTTCTCTTAACCTGCTTCAACATATTCTCTCCGTCCCAGACTGTGGTGCCTCCACATACCAACGGATGAGTAAAAAGTGTCTTTGTCTTAACACTGTATGGCGAATGAATATCAAACCAACGTTTTGAAAATTTCATATTATAGACATTCCCATTCACAATGTTCAGATATGCATCTACGGCATGATGTAGATCATTAAAAGATCGTGATTTATAAAGATCAAATTCCTGCCTAAACTCAGATGTCAGTTTTGCCTTAACATATACGATTTCTGTTCCCGAATACTTTTCTTTCAGAAGTTCGGCGACAGCTTTAGTTGATTGCGTTGTTTCAGTAAGCTGTCGGTTAATAAAGCCATATTTCTCCTCATCCGTAAATGCAGTTCCTCTTGTCAGTCGTTTATACTTTTCTTCTCCAATCAACCCAATATTTTTAAGGTGATCCCAGAAGCCCTGCATCTTTTGTCTTATTTTTGAATTCAAAGGATATCGATCTCCTTTATCTCCATTGATCGATGAGAGTACCAGAACACGATTATTTATAATACTGTCGTCTTTAATAAATGCCTGTGGATAAATATGATCAATGTCATATTGTTTTGTCCCAAGCTTCTCCAGTTCAATTGGTTCTCCGCTGTACATACATCTTCCCAACTGCATGTAATAAAGAAACAGCTTATCTCCCTGCAATTTACTGTTTGCCGCTTCACCCATCGCTTCCAGCTGCTGTCTCAGTACACGGACATCTTCTTCACACTTATCATATAATTCTAAAATCTGCTGTTTTCTGCTTTTCGTTCGTCTTCCTTTTTGATCTTCCTTGCCGCCTCTCGCCATCTCAACAAAAATTTTCTCTGGAACGCCAAATGCCTTTACAACATCTTTTACAATGTCTAAGGTCCGATAGATTGGTCTTCGGACCGCATTTGATACATACATTTCATCAAGACGTTCTTCCAGTGTTCTTTTATGGCAGGCAAAATATTCCTCTCGTATTTCATTTATTCTTTTTCCAAACAAATACTTATCTGAAAGTAATTCCATCAAATTATTCTGTGTGGACCATAATGCCTGTAAAATTGTCATAAGTTCCCCGGTCTCTGGATCCGGACACTCCATCTCATTTAAAAATCTCATAGAAAGACGCCCAAAGTTTTTAAACCGAAGACCAGCAAGATATCGTCTGTCTTCTTCGGAAAGAACCGAGTATTCTCGCTCCAGCCATTTTAATAGTCTGGATTTATCTTCTGCATAGGCAGAGCGTTCAATAATGCGTTCTGCATCATTCTCGGTGATAACACCTGACTTCAAAAGCCTTCTGAAAGAAATCAATGGAGCAAGATTCGCTTTAATTTCAATATCTATCCCAGAAATAGAATCTTCTTCTCCTTTTTCGATAACCCCATTTGATAGAAGATAATTCGTTAACTTTTTCCTAGTAACTCTTTTATCGTTCAGAAAAAGATCATTAAAAATCTTTTGCTTCAGATCAACAGAAATTCTCTCCCCGTTAATGCGAAGATTATTCAGCTCATTAAGCACCATAAATCTGCAGTAGCATAACGAGTCTTTCGGCAGAACAGTTTCTCCCGGAAGGTATGTACAAGTATTTGTCAGTCTTTCAATAAAAGCCTGCTCGCTTGCATCCAAATCTACCATTTTCTCAAAATTCCATGGATAAATCTTACCTGCCTTTCGAACAATCCAGGAATAGCTTGAGTGAGAATTCAACGGTCCTACAAAGTAAGGGATCCGAAACAGAAATACAGATTCAATCTTATCTGCCGTACTGATGCCATCTTGATCAATTTTATTAAGAAAAGACAGATAACAAGAAGCGTTCTTCAATATCTTCTTTAATTCATACCAATATAGCTGATGGGGTATGACACGATTATCGGTATTTTTCTGCTTTGGAAGAAATGTACGCAGATTAAGCCGTTCTTTCATGTCTGTAAACATAAGAACGTCTTCTTCATCAGGATTTATTGTCTTGATTATCCCAAGAATATACTTGGAAAAATCATCCAGACTGCATTTTTTTAATGACTTGTTAATAGAGCTGTCGCCATGGCAGGAATATGCAGCATAATTACATATACCGGCCTTGCGAAATACTTCATCATATTGTTCCGGCTTATACTTTTTTATAACCTTTTTCAGGAATGCTAAATCATTTTTATGCTGTTCATATTCACCCACTTTTGCTTCAGATATAGTATCCTTATCGCCGAGAACATCTACCAAAACAGCCCAGTCATACAGGGTACGCAATACTTCAACAATATCAAAATCTTCTCCTAGAACAGATGCCAGCTCCAAAAATTTCTCCTCATCCATTCCCAGGGAAAGAGACCCCGCTTCCGTGTAGATATCGTTGCAAAACAGATCTTTTACGGAAACAGACCCTCCTGCAAGCAGGCCAATTATTGCATCACAACTATACCCAAAATCCTCTGTCGCTTCTTTTGCTGGTTTTTCCCCCGGATATAATAATGCTGCAAGTTCCCTCTTCTTTGCTGTAATTGTTGTTTTTGAACAGAGTATTTTTCCGAGAATTTTACGATCTATCTCACCCCATGGTGCTGCTAATGCTTTTTCTTTAAAAAAATTCATAAAAGCTTCATAGACAATATTGAAATCTCTTACCTTTTCAATATTGTTCTTGTCGATGTTACTCAAAAAATGTCCACGATGAGCCACGAGCCATGCACATGCAAGGTAAACAAGCCTGACATCGTGTGGTTCAGCATTATGCATAAGTTCTACGATAAGATGGTGAATGGTCGGATATTGGGCAAAGTAGTCTTTATCTGTATAATCTGGATCATTAAATAAAATATATTCTGCGTCTGCTTCCTCACGAAAAAGACGGCTTTCCATGAGTCTAATGAAAAATCGAGAATCAACCTTCTCAATTTCATCTGCAAATAGTTCCTGTATAAGCAAAACGCGCTGCTGCCGTCTGTCCAGTCTTCTTCTGGATGTTCGAAATGCTCGACGTGCATCATTCAGTTCTGCTTCATCAAAGAGTGTCACGCCCCATGCATCTTTTCCATGGAACTTCAAAAGCTTATAATTCTGATCCGTAACAGCATAACCAACAGAATCTGTTCCAATATCTAAGCCAAGGTAATACTTTTTTTCCATGTTGCATTCCTCTTTTTTTAGTGATATCATAAATACGCAGTTACATAGACCCCTATAAAACTGCACTGCGAGTTCAAATAAAAGTTTACTCAATTCATCGGCTTGTCCGATTGCACAGTGTGTGCATTTAAGGATCCTTGCAGGATCCTTTTTTATTTTCAGCAGCATTGGTAATATTTATTCATATATTTTTCTTTTTATCCGACCGGCAGAATATTGTCATGGCACCCCTGCCAATCGCGAAAAACAGTGAAAACGATGCCAGTTTAATGATCGTCATGATAAATGTTTCCCCGTCGATCGTATTCAAAGATAAGAGTCATGCCATGGCCCTGGCTCCAAGGTTTGCACGTATGATCAATCTGCTCGCCTTTGCAAGCTCGATGAGTCCTGAATTAACCATCCGACAGAAAGAACTGTGATCGCAGAAGATAACTGTACAATCGCAGTCAGGACAGTCCCTGACAAAAAGCAAGGAAACGGTTCTTTGTGATTTTCCGATCACCCGTTCAAGCGCTCCCCCTTTCATTGCATTAGGGACTCGCTCATCATGTTCATACCGATCAGAAACAGCGCAAGACGGCCCACCATGGATGCAGCAATTTGAAATATTTCCAATGCGGACATACATTCCCCCATAATCAGAACTCGTCTTTTGTAATGTTCTGCTCCTTTTCAACCGTTTTTGTTATTCAGCTTTCAGTTTTATACAGTCACTGAACCCTCGCAGCTTTTCTCTTTCCACACAAACCCGGTAACAGCCTGCGCGAAGGGTCCCGGGATAACCGCGACGCCCCGATGTCCGCCGAAGAAATCCGTATCAAACCGGATGGCCGTGCCGTCCGGGTTTTCAAACCGCTCCTCCGGCTCGAATGCCTTGCCCAATACGTCCGAATCGATCATCCGGCAGCCATAGTCTCCGAGAATCTCATACAGATTCGTCTCGAAACGCCAGCCGTCCCCGTCCTGCGTCAGCTCAATGCTCACCGGCGAGGCCGCGTCCGTCATGCATTCTTTCTCCTTCTTCCATGCCTTAGCGCCGCCCAGATAGACGTTGCCTTCCGCCCATACCGGGAGGTGTGACTCGTGCGCCGGCCCCAGCTTATGCATATCCGGGATGTCCGAATCCATGTCAAACTGCGCAATCCACTCTTCATACGTCGGATAATCGTCAAACACATGGGTCCCGGCCTCGCGGTTTTCCGGAACGATGCGCTCCTTGCTGTCCGGGAGCACCAGATATTGCTCTGCGGGCCATCTCTGAACGAAAATATTGTTGCAGAACCGGTCATCCCCGTGAAGAATCGACATAAAGCCCATCACCTCGGTGCGGTGCGGGATATGATACGGCGTGTACCGCGGCCCGGTCCCGTCCCCGACGCTGGTGAAGGCGCCGCAGATCAGATTGTGCACCATGGCGACGCCCTGGGTCGCTATGCGCAGAGACACGTCGGACAGAAGAAGATTGTGGT
>CACXHD010000062.1 GCA_902767335.1 uncultured Lachnospiraceae bacterium | reverse complement strand
TTGTCTCCTTCGAACTGGAAGGAGGACGTGAGGCCGCAGAACGGTTTATGGGACGGCTGAAACTGGCTGCGATCGAGACGCATGTGGCGGATGCGCGCACCTGCTGCCTCAACCCGGCAACCTCCACGCATCGCCAGATGAACGATGAACAGCTTGCTGCCGCCGGGATTCCGGCCGGACTGATCCGTATTTCCTGCGGGCTTGAGGACAAGGAGGATCTGATCGCAGACCTGGAACAGGCATTTGACGGAGAATAAGGAGGACGGCTATGGAGGCTCAGAAACTACTGGAGGCTTTGCATACGGCAGAGCGGCTGAAAGATACCATGCGCCACTGCTATACCTCCGGCGGGCGAAGGGAAAGTGTGGCCGAGCACAGCTGGCGGATTACACTGATGGCTCTTTTCCTCAAAGATGATTTCCCGGATGCGGACATGGATAAAGTGATCCGGATGTGCATCATCCATGACCTGGGGGAATGCTTCACGGGAGACATTCCGGTTTTCATGAAGACCGATTCGGATGAGGAGAAGGAAGAGCTTCTGCTGAAGGAGTGGGTCGATCATCTGCCCTCGCCGGTCCGGGAAGAGATGCGGGATCTGTATCAGGAGATGGCGGAGCTTGAAACACAGGAGGCCAGGATCTACAAGTCACTGGACGGGCTGGAAGCCATTGTACAGCATAATGAATCCGATATCCGCACCTGGGAGAAGCATGAATACAATCTGAATATGACGTATGCAGATGAACGGACGGCATTCTCACCGGTCATGCATACCCTGCGGGAGGCAATCCGGGAGGAGACCCGGGAGAAGATCCGCAGGGCAGCGGAAGACGGAGTGACCGAGGCAAAAGAGTATCTGACAGGAGGCTGAGATGGGGATCGTTGTGTTTGGAGCCTGTTTTGTTGATATCAAGGGATATCCTTTGAATACCTATATTCCGGGAGGCCGGAATGTGGGCCGGGTTGTGCATAAGGACGGCGGCGTCAGCCGGAATGTGGCGGAGGACATTGCCAACGTGGAACTGCGGCCGGTATTTGTCAGCGTGGTGGATTTTTCCGGAACCAGTACAGACCTGCTTGGCCGGCTGGACCGGCATAAGGTGGATACCCGGTATATTCGAAGGACGGAGGACGGGCTCGGAACCTGGCTCGCTATTTTCGACAACACCGGGAATGTGACGGCGTCCATCTCAAAACGCCCGGATCTGCGCATGATTACAGACATACTGGCGGAACAGGGCGATGAGATCATTTCCAACGCGGACAGCGTCGTTGTCGAGATCGATATGGATCCGCAGCAGCTGAAGGTCATTTTTGACCTGGCGGACAAGTACGGCAAAAAGGTGTACGCAGTGGTCTCCAACATGTCCATTGCTCTGGAGCGCAGAGATCTGCTGATGCGCACCGGCTGCGTCGTGTGCAACGAGCAGGAGGCAGGCATGCTGTTCTCGGAAGAATATGAATATCTGACCATCGATGAAATCAGGGAGTCCGTTGCACAGCGGATTGCCGCAGCCGAGTTTCCGATGATGGTCGTGACTCTGGGCCCCCGGGGAGCTGTGTTTGCACAGCTGGGCGGAGAGAGCGGCTATTGCCCGCCCCAGGATGTGGACGTCATCGACAGCACGGGCGCAGGCGATGCCTTTTTTGCAGGCGTTGCCATCGGTCTGACCTATGGAAAAGGACTGGAAGAGTCCTGCAGTATCGGAACCAGGCTGGCGGCTTCTGTCATCATGACAAAAGAGAGCGTATGTCCGCGCTTTCTTCCGAGTGAATTTGATCTGAACGTGCAGATCTGAGAAACTGTGAAACGATTGTCAACGTCAGAAAACATCTGGCGCTGACGATCGCGCTCCGCAGGATGCGATAGATCGGACAAGTATCTGCACATGTATTTAACGGTACTGGTATAGGGGGGAAAGATGAGGCTGTTTGTTGCGATCGATCTGGCGCCGAATATGAAAAAGTCCCTGATCGGTGTCATGCATGATATGAAAAAGCAGGGGATCACCGGCAGTTATGTCCCGGTACAGAACCTTCATATAACACTTGCGTTCATCGGAGAATGGAAAGAGCCGGAAAAAGTCATGGAGGTTCTGCGAACGATTCCCGTGGAAAAATCCCGTCTGTCCTTTGACGGCTTCGGCACCTTCGGAGATGTCTTCTGGATCGGGATTAAAGGAAATCAGAAAATCAAAAAATATACGGCGGATCTTCGAAAAGCACTGGCGGACCATGGGATTCCCTGCGACAAGTCCAAATTTCAGCCGCATGTGACGCTTCTGCGCGGCCTGAAGGGGAAGAAACCGGTTCTTTCCGGGGTGCCGGACGAGGACATGACCGTCAGCCGCGTGAGTCTGATGAAGTCGGAAATGCGGGATGGAAAGCGGTTATATACAGAAATCGGACATGTGTAAAAATTTTGTTAGCACTCATACTTGACGAGTGCTAACAAATGGTGTATATTGTTCCTGTACATTGAATGACAGGAGGTGTTCTATGAATATACAGAAATTTACACAGAAATCTGTGCAGGCCGTAAATGAGCTGCAGAAGATTGCTTATGAATACGGAAACCAGGAGGTGGAGCAGGAGCACCTGCTGATGAGCCTGTTGCGACAGGAGGACAGCCTGATTCTCAAACTGATTGAGAAGATGGGGATTGCACAGGACCATTTCCGGGACCGCCTGGAACAGCTGATCGGCTCCCGGCCGAAGGTTTCCGGCGGGCAGCCTTATATCGGGCAGTATCTGAACAAGGCGCTGATCTCGGCGGAGGACGAGGCGAAGCAGATGGGAGACGAGTATGTCTCCGTGGAGCATCTGTTCCTGGCGCTGCTGGATCATCCGAGCCCTTCGATGAAAAAGTTCTTTGATGAGTACGGGATCGGACGGGAACGTTTTCTGCAGGCGCTGTCAACCGTACGCGGAAGCGTGCGGGTAACCAGCGATACGCCGGAAGATACTTATGATTCTCTGAATAAATACGGGGAGGAGCTCGTTGCGAAGGCGCGCTCCCAGAAGATGGATCCCGTGATCGGCCGTGACGCCGAGATCCGCAATGTCATCCGGATCCTTTCCCGTAAGACGAAAAACAATCCGGTGCTGATCGGAGAACCGGGCGTCGGCAAGACCGCCGTGGTGGAAGGACTGGCGCAGAGAATTGTCCGCGGGGATGTCCCCGAGGGACTGAAAAATAAAAAGCTGTTCTCACTGGACATGGGAGCTCTGGTCGCCGGGGCGAAATACCGCGGTGAGTTTGAAGAGAGACTGAAGGCCGTACTGGAAGAGGTCAAGAACAGCGACGGTGAAATCATTCTGTTTGTGGATGAACTGCACCTGATCGTCGGAGCAGGAAAAACCGACGGCGCGATGGATGCAGGCAATATGCTCAAGCCGATGCTGGCCCGGGGCGAGCTTCACTGCATCGGTGCCACAACCCTGGATGAATACCGTGAATACATTGAAAAAGACAAAGCCCTGGAACGCCGTTTCCAGCCGGTGATGGTGGACGAACCGACCGTAGAGGATACGATTTCCATCCTGCGTGGACTGAAGGAGCGCTATGAGGTCTATCACGGCGTAAAAATCGCAGACAGTGCCCTGGTGGCGGCAGCGACACTTTCCCATCGGTATATTTCGGACCGTTTTCTTCCGGACAAGGCAATCGATCTGGTGGACGAAGCCTGCGCTCTGATTAAGACGGAGATGGACTCCATGCCGACGGAGCTGGATGAGATGCGCCGCCGCATTATGCAGATGGAGATCGAGGAAGCCGCGCTGAAAAAGGAAACGGATCATGCGAGCGCGGAGCGTCTTGAGAATCTGCAGCGCGATCTGGCGGAGCAGAGAGATTCCTTCAATACCATGAAGGCACAGTGGGACAATGAAAAGAAATCTGTGGAACATCTGTCCGAGCTGCGGGAGCAGATCGAAGAACTGAATAAACAGATCGAAAAGGCACAGCAGAGTTATGATCTGAACCGTGCGGCGGAACTGCAGTACGGAGAACTGCCCAGACTGCAGCAGCAGCTTGCGGTGGAAGAGGAAGCGATGAAAAACAAGGACCTCTCTCTGGTGCATGAGAGTGTGACGGAGGAGGAAATCTCCCGCATTATCTCCCGCTGGACCGGGATCCCGGTGACGAAACTGACGCAGGGGGAGCGGGCGAAAATTCTTGCGTTGGACGAGGAACTGCATAAGCGGGTGATCGGCCAGGACGAGGCGGTGCAGCGGGTAACGGATGCGATCCTTCGCTCGAAGGCAGGAATCAAGGATCCGTCAAAGCCGATCGGGTCGTTCCTGTTTCTCGGACCGACGGGTGTCGGCAAGACGGAACTTGCGAAAACACTGGCGGAGAGCCTGTTCGACGATGAACAGAATATGGTCCGGATCGATATGAGCGAATATATGGAGAAATTCTCCGTATCGCGGCTGATCGGAGCGCCTCCGGGATATGTGGGATACGAGGAAGGCGGACAGCTGACCGAAGCAGTCCGGCGGAAGCCCTACAGTGTGGTGCTGTTCGACGAGATCGAAAAAGCCCATCCGGACGTGTTTAATGTACTGCTTCAGGTTCTGGATGACGGACGGATTACCGATTCCCAGGGCCGTACGGTCGATTTCAAGAACACGATTCTGATCATGACCTCCAACATCGGTTCCTCCTATCTGCTGGACGGGATCGATGAAAACGGGGAAATCTCCGCGGATGCGTCGAATCTGGTGATGGAAGACCTGCGAAATCACTTCCGTCCGGAATTCCTGAACCGTCTGGACGAGATCATTCTGTTCCGGCCGTTGACGAAAGATAATATTCGTCATATTATTGATCTGATGATCAAGGATCTGAACCGTCGCCTTGCGGATCAGGAGATTCGCATTGAACTGACGGACGCGGCAAAAGAATACATTGCGGAGCAAGGCTATGATCCGGTGTACGGGGCAAGGCCGCTGAAGCGCTTCCTCCAGAAGAATGTGGAGACGCTCAGCGCCCGGATCATCCTCTCGGGAGAGGTTTCTGAAGGGGATACGATCCGGATCGATGCCGGAGCGGATGGCCTGCGGGCGATCGGGGGAAGCACGGTGTAAGCACGATGCAGGCTTTGGCTTAAACATCGGTACCAACATGGGTTAAACATCGGTTTCGACATCGGTTTAAACGTCAGCCCCTGAAAAAGAAGGCTGTGAAAAAAGTATTTGATCCTGTAAGAATCTTCTTTTTTCACAGCCTCTTTTGTTCCTGTAAACAGGAGGAGGAAGAGATATGGACGAGAATAAAAGCAGACAAATCGCCGGAAGAGTGCGGATCATCGCTCTCATCGCTTTGATTGCCGGGATGGCGGGGATATTTTACGGAGAATACCGGGGCGTCGTCAGCATCACGCTGTACCGCGTCCTGATCATTGTCCTGCTGCTTCTCTTCTGGGCTGCGGTGGACCTGTTGATTCCGTATCTGACAGGATCCCTCCGGGGGCTTCCGGAGAAACAGATTCAGGGGTACCGGTACTATGCACTTCTGGATCTGGTGGGTTATGCCGGACTCGCCTGGTTTGGCATCAGCATCGAAGGAAATACCGCGATCTACGGAGCGCTCGTTTTTGCCGCGGCGACCATGTACAAAAAACGGTTCTATAATCAGTATCGGGGGATCAGCGAAGACGACGAAGACGAGGATGAGGAGGCTGCGCCGTCGGCCGGACCGGAGGAACTGACCGAAGAAGCGCCGGCGGCCGGACCGGAGGAGCTGACCAAAGAAGCGTCGGCCGGACCGGAGGAACTGACCGAAGAAGCACAGACGTCCGGATCGGACGATGGAGATATAGACGGGGACAATTCGAAGGATACGCTGTAGGAGAAGGAAAGTTATATGAATATCGTACACGGACATAAACAATTTGATCTGATTAATGCGGATGTGACAAATCACTGTAATGCCAGATGTTTTTTCTGCTTTAATGACTGGGAAGAATTCAAGCCCTTCAACATGGATATCCCGACATTTCAGAACCTTCTCCGGCTGCTGCCGATGATGGAGAGCAAAGATTTTCTGATCTCCTGCTGGTTTGAGCCGACGATCAATCCGCAGTTCTATGACATGCTGGACCTGCTGCCGGAGGAATACCGGAGCAAGATGTACTTTACGACCAATCTGGTGACAAAGATCGCCGATTCGGATATTGAGCGCATGTGCCGGGCCAATGTCGATCACATCAATATCTCCCTGGAAACCTATGATCCGGCGGATTATGAGGTGATTACCGGTATGAAGCATACACACTTTTTTGAGAACCTGGAACGGATTGCCGAATACGGAAGAAAATACCACACGGATTTCCATGTCATAACGATGCTCACAAAACGCAATGCTGCGTATTTCCGGGAACTTGTGAAACGGGTCCATGAGGAACTCGCCCCTTCCGTACATGAGATACGCACCCCGTTTTTCTTTGTGGAGCAGACGGCGTCAAAGCCCGAGCTGGTGCAGGAGCTTCTGACAAAGGATGAGATTAAAGCGGTCCGGGAAGATGTGGACAGCCTTGGGTATACACATCTGTACTGGGATACCCGATTTACGAAGGAAAATTTTGAAAAGCTGGAGAAAAACCCGGAACCGCACCGGAAGGCGTCGAACCGGGTGCATTATCAGCTGCGTGTCAATGCGGACGGGACAGCCCGCATCAGCAATCAGAAATACGGAAAGCAGTTCGACATTAACGATCCGGACATCATCGGGCAGCTGGAAAAGGAACTGATCCTTCTGCAGGAGAGGGAAGCGGCGGACTATCTCGTGAAAGAGGAAGGGCTGACGGTTCAGACCAGACGGTCCGATGCGCCGTTCCATTTCGACAACGTCGTATTGTATGATGACCGTTTCCTCTTTATCCGGGGCTGGACCATGAATGAAGCGGATCCCGCCCATGAAAAGGACAGTGAGCGGATCGCCGTGCTGGAGTGCGGCGGCCGCAGAATCATTTCACAGATGCGGACGGAACAGCGGAAAGACATTGTTGAATTCTTTGGAAACCCGGATATGCGGGATGTGGGATTCACCACGCTGTTTGATCTGGAGGGCATGCAGGAGGAGCCGTTTAAACTCTTTTCCGGGTATCTGTATGAGGAGGATCACCGGGCGGAAATCCTCCATCAGCTGTACGACAGCACCTCCGGAGAAAGCGGATGGCCCGCAGAACCGGCCGCTCCGGCAGAACATACTTCCGCGGCGGATGAGAAGGCAGTGCAGGAGAAGGACGGCGGGAAGCCGTCGGGTCTTTTGAACCGCCTGAAAAGGGTCGTGAAACGCAGATAAATATTACAATGAAACCCCGCACGGTTACAACAACCGGCGGGGTTTCTGCGCAGCAGCGCTTTTATCGGGAACCCCACATAACAAGAGGATCCAGGGCCGCAAGCATTCCCGGAAGCAGAAACAGTATCAGAATTGTGGCGCAGGAGGCACCGATGGCGATCGACAGACAGATCATGGTGATCGTCGGATCTGCGGGAGAGACTCCGATTGCGCCGGTGGCCAGGATCATGAAGAGGGAGGATGTAAGGATGGTCCGGACGGACCCGGCGTAAGAGCCGGCAAGTGCGGTCTTTACATCGCTCTTTTTTCTATGCTCTCTGTAATGATTTGTGAACAGGATCGCATAATCTACGGTGGCTCCCATCAGGATGCACTGGACAATGATGACAGCCAGATAATAAATCCGGTATCCGAGGAGCCAGGTCGTGGTGACCGTGAGGAAAACCGCGCACTGGACAATCGCGACGAGCAGGAGCGGGATCACGGGATTTTTGAAGGTCACGGCCACGACAAGATAGATCGAGACGGCAGTCAGCAGAGAGATGGTCAGAAATTCCCTCCCGAAACCGGCCTTCATTTCCCGGTTCATGACGGAATTTCCGATCAGATAGTATTCGCCGGAAAGATTGCCGCTGCACCATTGATCCAGTTCATCCAGAAAGGTTTCCGTTTCTTCACCCTCTACGGGAAAGGTTGTCCGGATCTGCATCAGGGAGTGCGTTTCGCCGACCAGCATGTTTTTCCCGTCCAGGATCTGCAGAACCATTCCGCGGACCGTCTCCAGCATCTCATCGCCGAGCATGGTTCTGGCGGCAGGATTTTCATCCAGCTGTTTCAGCCCATACGCAGCCAGCTCTTCCAGAGAGAGACGGTCGGAGGCCTTTTTTCCCTCCGAGAGGGAATAGGTCAGATACAGCATTTGCATGGTCTGTTCGTTCAATTCCATTCCGTCCCCGAAGGACAGGGCTCCTGCCTCCCCATCCGGAGAGAAACCCATCTGTGCCATCTGTTCCTTCAGAAAATCCGTCATCTCCGATGCGGTCATCTTTTTCCCCAGTGTGGTCGAATATGCGTTGATTCCGGCGATTTTGTCTTCCTCCGCAAGGGCGTCACATTTCTTCGCCAGGACTTCTTCGTCGCGATTGTCGTAAAGCAGTATGACGAGATTCTCCGGCGGGAAGACTTCTGCGATCGGGTCATCCGGGCTGAGAGAGAAGGAGGTCTGGGACTTCCCCTTCAGATACCAGGAACCGGCGAAGACGATCAGAAATACCAGCACCAGAGCAAACCGGGCCCGATGACTGAAGGCAGACAGAGCCCCGGTTGGAATAGAGACCGCTTTTTTCTCTGTTCTTTCAATCCAGCGGTCGAAGAGAAGGATCAGCCCCGGGAGAACCGTGAGCACGCAGATCATGCTCCAGAATACACCCTTTGAGAGAACCAGACCGACATCCTTTCCGATCCGGAAACGCATGAAGACCAGCATGATCAGGCCTACAATGGTGGTAAAACCGCTGCTGAGAATCGAAGGAAGAGCATTTTTGTAAGCGCTGATCATGATCCGGGCAGGATCTGTGCCGTCGGCGGAGCGCAGAGACTGCTTTTCCTGACGGTACCGGTTCATCAGTATGATGGAATAGTCCATCGAGAGCACCAGCTGCATGACCGCGCTGATGGAATAGGTCGTCTGGGAAACCATGCCCAGAATCAGGTTGGTTCCCATATTGATCAGGATCGCCATGCCGATCACAGTCAGAAACAGGAAGGGCTCTAGCCAGGAACCGGACCTGGCAAAGAGAATGATCAGAAGAAGCACGGCGGCGACGATAAAGATAAACGCCGGGATCGGCATGCCGTTGACATCGTCATTGCGGACAATGACATTTTCTCCGGCATACTGTGTCCGGATCTCCTTTTCCAGAGCCAGTTCCTCATCTGTCCGGTATGCGATGGAAAGGGTCAGCGTATAAAGCACGCAGTTCTCATTTTCCGCTGCGGTTTTGACCGCTGCGGATGCGACACCCTCCATCCCGGAGAGCTCGTCGGCGATCTCTTTCTGCCGGCCGGGGTCCAGGTCCGGGAACATAACCCGGACCGTAGCGGGAACGCTCAGCCCGGAAAACTCCTCCGCCATCAGATTCATTCCCTGCTTCATCCGGGAGTCCGACGGCAGATACCGAGTCATGTCCGTGTTGATCGGAACCAGAAAGGAAAGAGCGCAGCAAAGAAGCGTAAACAAAACCATTCCGATGATGATAAATTGCCGCCTTCGGATCACAGTTTCAATAATTCGGTCGGTCATCATTGAATCCTCCTGGATGTTCAGGAAAACAAGGTCATTTTCTGAGGAAATACGGATTTACTATGAACCTTTAATCAGCGCTTTCCTGAGGAAAGACGGGTTTAACCGGTGTTTCCTTAGAGATGATTGTATCATATTCTTAGACGGTATGTCATCCTGTGAGTCATAGGACGGCAGGCGGACATGATTCGTTTTTTCGGAAGACTTGTCCGTCCGAGAGTGCGGGGCGGGCGGACTGTATACTCAGAAAGCGAGAATTTGTCTGCAAAAAAGGGAACAGCCTTCAGGAGGCGCATTCTCTGCTGACTCTGACGCTGTCCCCCTGCGGACTCACCTGCCCGCATCCCATGGACAAAGCGGCGCGGGCTTGTTATACTAAAAAGGACGCGGATGCCCCTTGTTTCAGGGCAGGCGGCAAGCACTTTTCGATCGAAGGATTCCGCTAAGGAAGCGCTAAGGAAGCGCTAAGGAAGCGCTGAGGAGGCTCTGAGGAAACCCTGCGTACATCAGGATTTCCTTGCAAGACTTGCTTCTGCGGCGGCAGGGAAATGGAGAGGATTATGGAGAACAGACCGACAGGACGCCAGAAACATGTAACGGAAGGCGGAAAGGGAGTACAGAAGAAGGGAGAAGGTCTCGGCACCGGTCCGGTGGGCAGAGCGGACGGCTATGCCGGCAGAAAAGCCCAGCAGACGGTCGGAGCTTCGTCCGGAGGAAGAGGACAGGGAAATGCGGAAGCAGGTCCGGGATCTTCGCAGAGAGGATCCGGCGGCGGGGGAAGAAGCCCGCTGATGCTGATCATTGCTCTGGTAATTGCGCTGCTCGGAGGCGGAGGGGGCCTTACGGCTCTGCTGAACGGCGGTTCCGACAGCTCCTCGGACGGCATCAGTACATATACCTACAGCAACGGATCTCTGACCGGCAGTACCGGCGGTTCTTCGTATAGCGGAGGCAGCACCGGCGGCTCGTCGTATGCGGGGGGCAGCACCGGCGGCTCGTCGTATGCGGGGGGCAGCACCGGCGGCTCGTCGTATGCGGGCAGCAGCGCCGGCGGTTCTTCCTATACGGGAAGCAGTGCTTCCGGCAGCGCCTCGAACGGCAGCGGATCCTCCGGATATACGTCGGATTATACGTCCGGATACAGCTTTGGAGATTTGTTTTCCGGCAGTTATCAGAGCAGCGCTTCCGACTATACACAGGAATACGATGCGGGAACGGGAAGTTCCGGCGGTTTCTTTGATCTGTCCAGTATTTTCGGAGGCGGACTGACATCCTCTGCACTGGGAACGAACGGAAGCTGGACCAATGCGGCCAACACCGGTCTGCTGAACACGTCCGTCGCGGAAGGCAGCAGAGCCAAATTCACGAAGCTGAAAGGGAACGGCCGCGATACGGTTACCCTGATGGTCTATATGTGCGGCACGGACCTGGAGTCGGGCAGCGGCATGGCGACCTCCGATCTGGTCGAGATGACGAAAGCCGGTCTGTCTGACCAGGTGAAAATTCTTGTATATACCGGAGGATGCTCCCGCTGGAAGAATAATATCATCAGCTCTTCCAGAAATCAGATATATGAAGTGAAAAACGGCGGCCTCAGCCTGCTGGTGGAGGATGACGGAGACCGGGCGATGACGGACCCGGACACGCTGAGCCGCTTCCTGCAGTGGGGGAAGAAGAATTATCCTGCCACCCGGTATCAGTTGATTTTCTGGGATCACGGCGGCGGCAGCGCCAGCGGATACGGGTATGACCAAAAGCACAGCAGGAGCGGGTCTATGAGCCTGGCGCAGATCCGGCGCGCCGTGGGAGAGAGCGGGATTCAGTTTGATTTCATCGGGTTCGACGCATGCCTGATGGCAACGGCTGAAAATGCCCTCGGCCTGGCGGACTATGCGGATTATCTGATCGCTTCGGAAGAGACGGAGCCCGGAATCGGATGGTATTATACAAACTGGCTGACCCAGCTGTCGGAGAATACATCGCTTCCTACGATCGAGGTCGGCAGGAAGATCGTGGATGACTTTACAAAGATGTGTGCACAGAAATGCCCGGGCCAGTCGACAACCCTGTCCGTCGTAGACCTCGCAGAACTGCAGCATACGCTTCCGGATTCCTTCCGGGAGTTCTCCCGCGAGACAGGAGAAATGATCGAAGAGGCTTCCTTCGGCAAAGTGGCGACTGCCCGCGCGCAGACCAGAGAGTTTGCCAGGTCCAACGGGATCAATCAGGTCGATTTGACAGATTTGGCCTTCCGGGTCGGTACGGAAGAGGGGAATCAGCTGGCAAAGACGCTGATCAGTGCAGTGAAGTACAATCAGACAAGCCGGGACATGACGAATTCCTTCGGACTGAGCATCTTCTTCCCGAATAAGAATATCTCAAAGGTCAGCAGCATGGCGCAGACCTATGAGCAGGTGGGATTGGATCCGGACTGCATGGTCAAGTTTGCGACCGTACAGGCGTCCGGACAGACGGTCACCGGCGGAAGCCACAGTGCGTTCGGCTCCCTGAGCGGCAGCGGATATGACAGCTATGACACGGACATGCTTGGAAGCCTGATCAATTCTCTGTTTGGCGGCAGTTCCGGGAGCAGCGCTTCAGGAAGCAGTGTATACGGTGGGAGTTCTTCATATGGCGGAAGTTCGTACGGCGGAAGCGCATATGGCGGAAGTTCGTACGGTGGAGGCTCATATGGCAGCAGCGCATACGGCGGAAGCTCGTACGGCGGCAGCTCCTATGCCGGAAGCTCGTACGGGAGCGGTTCCTTCGGCAGCAGTTCCATGATGGACATTGTGGGAGCACTGCTCGGCAATACCACAGGACGCAGTATGTTCTTCGGGGAGGACACAGATCTTTCCTTCCTGGACGAAAGCGGTCTGAGCGCCGGACAGGTGGTGTCCATTCTGTCACAGAATCAGTTTGATACCGCAGCGCTGGTCTGGCAGGACAATGCCGTTAATCATACCATGCATCTGACAGAGGATCAGTGGGCCCAGGTACAGCGCCTGCAGGTCAATCTGTTTTATGACGACGGGGAAGGATTTGTGGATCTCGGCCTGGATGATACCTGCACGTTCACCCAGGAAAAGGATCTGGTGGGTGAGACCGACCGGACCTGGATTTCCGTCGACGGACAGCCGGTGGCCTATTACAACATCGGAACCTTCGGCGAGGGTGAGGATGCCGCGACGCTTGGAAGGATCCCGTGCAAGGTCAACGGAGAATTCGCAAATCTGATGGTTGTATTTGATAATGAACATCCCTATGGATTTATCGCAGGCCTGCGCACGGATTACCGCGAAGGAGAAACCGATACACTCGCAAAATCCATGACGAGCCTCCAGACAGGGGATATCGTTGTCTTCCTCTGCGATTATTATTCTTATGAAGGGGATTATCAGGACAGCTATCAGCTTGGAGATGAACTGCTGGTAACCGACCCGGATGCGATCGAGATCAGCAACACAGACGTGGGAGAAGGCGGAGCAGTCGTTACCTACTGCTTTACCGACCTGTACGGCCAGGAATACTGGACCCCGCCGATCCGGCAGTAAGACAGGCGGCTTCTTTTCAATACACAGGCAGCCGGCGCGGGACCTGCTTCCGGAAAACCATTCGAGAAGGCCGCCGCAGATCTTGGGTGCGCAGCCCCTCGCGTGACGGGCCGAGAGCGGCTTCTCAAAAGCCGCTCGCAGAGCTTTGCTGAGTCCGGAAATCATCAGGATTTCCGGGCGAATAAAGCGGTGCCCGTTACGCAAGGGGATGCACGCCCTAGATCTGCGGCGGCCTTTGAGTGGTTTTCCGGAAGCAGGTCCCGCGCCGGCTGCCGTCCGTCTTTTCGAATATTCCGGAAAACAGCTTACAGACAGACAGCGGGCGTTGACATGCGTCAGAAAAACAATGCCCGCAGAAGGATCCGCAGGCCGATGGCGATCAGAATGATGCCGCCGGCCCTTGTGGATCCTTTCTGGTATCTGGCGCCGAACTTTCCTCCGAGAAGAACGCCGGCGGAGCTGATCAGAAATGTGGTGCATCCGATGATGAGGACAGCCGGAAACAGGGGCGTATCCAGAAGCGCCAGGGAGGTGCCGACCGCAAAGGCATCGATGCTGGTGGCGACCGCCAGTGTCAGCATGGTCAAAGGCGCCATGGAGTGGTTGAGGGCTTCCTCCTCTTTCCCGGCCTCGAGGATCATGTTGACGCCGATCACGCTCAGAAGGACAAAGGCGATCCAGTGGCTGAAAGAGGAGACAAATGTATAGAACAGTTCCCCTGCGTAAAACCCCAGTGCAGGCATCAGCCCCTGAAAGAACCCGAACCAGATGCCTGCGGTGAGCATATGTGAGATGCGTACATTCCGGATGGAGAGCCCTTTGCAGACGGAAACGGCAAAGGCGTCCATCGAAAGGCCGATGGCGGTCAAAAGAATTTCTACAAAGCTCATGAATGGTAAGCTCCTTTCAGATTGTTATTCATCCGTCCGGGTATCCGGGCGGACACGGATGCCGTTGACATGAATTTCGTCCGTGATGGGAATCACAAGACATGGGCGTCCGTCGATGATTTTCGTTTCGACCAGGTCCGGGCGGTCCGGGCTGACCCGGATTTCCACATCCGGTGTATTCACTTCAAATTTACGCTCCGGGATCACGTTGGCGGCCGCAAAGGAAAGGTCCGGCCCGGCTTTTTCCTCATAGCATTTTTCGAAGGATTCCAGCTGTTCCTCGGATGCGCCGGACAGGGAGAGCAGATTCTTCACCTCGTTCCGGCTCAGGTAGACCGGATCGGGATTCTCCTTCTGCTCCTGGTCCAGCTCATGCAGCTGCTCATGGAGATTCCGGACCGTTTCGAAGCTGCATTCTTCGCCCAGAGCCTCTTCAATGATTTCCGCAAACATGTCTTTCTGTGCGGGAGCGGAGAGGGGCGAGGCACATCCGAGCATGGCATCCGTAAATGAAGCATACATCTCTTTGGCATTCTTGACATAGTAGAGCAGGCTGTAGATATCGGCGCTCCGGTCGTTGAAGGCGGGAAACAGAAATCCCGTCAGCGGAGGTTCCACGATCCAGTCCCTGTCCCGGTTTTTAAAGCACTGCGCAACAGGATCATAGGAAAGCGCCGGTTTGGAGAGATTGACGGGACAGATGCAGGTATGCAGATAATGGTAGACCTCGTCGGAAGCATCCTCCATCTCCAGCTCATCCGAAGCGCGTCCCGGAACATCATAGGTGGAATCGATGACAAGGATCAGATAGTGCTCTCCATAATCAAACGAAGAGATGATGCGGTCATAGAATTCTTCCAGCAGGGAATCGTCCTGCAGGCTGCTGTCCCTTAAACGGAGCAGAAAGGACTGCGCGTCCTCCGGCATTTCCGGCATTCCGGAAGATCCGGCTTCGTCGGCACTCTGGGAGAAAGCTTCCGCTTTCACCAGCGGAAACTCCATATTGTGAAGCGTCTTGCCGATGGATCCGGACAGGGATTTGCGCAGCAGATCAAAGTATTTGTACATCTCCTCCTCGGGGAGGGGGAGAAATGCCTGGGCAAATGTGACGGTCTTCTCCTTGTCTGCGTTGACATAGCATCCGCAGATCCTTGAGATCGCGCAGTTTTTCGGGGTATATTGTTTCTTCAGTTCAGCAATTTCTTTTTTGTTCATGTGTTTGCATATCTTTCCGGTTAAACAATGATTTTCGGGCTGCTGTCAAAGTATAACACAATTTCCTGTTTTGTAAAAATGTGTTATAGTAAATGCATCACTTTTTTCAGATTGCCGGAAAGGACAATGATTGGAAGGGGGAGGAAGACGATGAAACTGAGCAGACTGCTGGAAAATTTGAAATATACGATATTACAGGGAAACCCGGACCCGGAGGTGACATCCATTGAAAACGATTCCCGGAAAGCGGGCAAGGGATCGCTGTTTTTCTGTATCCGCGGAGCGGTGACGGATGGACATGCCTACGCGAAGGACGTCGCAAAAAAGGGCGCTGCGGTAATTATCGCAGAGGAAGAAGTCGATGTACCGCAGACGGTGACGGTCGTGGAAGTGGACAATACCAGATACGCGATGGCGCTGATCGCGGCCGCCTGGTATGACTATCCGGCCCGGAAGCTGAAGATGATCGGGATCACGGGGACGAAGGGAAAAACGACCACAACCTATATGATCCGTTCGATCCTGGAGAGCGCAGGACATAAGACGGGGCTGATCGGGACCATCGAAAGCATTATCGGGGACAAAACCATCCCTTCCGCCAATACCACGCCGGAATCGATCGTTATTCACAAATATCTGTCGGAAATGGTTGCGGCCGGATGTGAGAACTGTGTCATGGAGGTCTCTTCCCAGGCACTGATGCTGGACCGTACGGCAGGGATCGATTTTTCGATCGGCATTTTCACCAACCTGGAGGCGGACCATATCGGCCCTGCGGAACACAGCAGCTTTGAAAACTATCTGGAATGCAAGAGCCTTCTGTTCCGGCAGTGCGCGCTGGGGCTGTTCAATGCCGATGATGCACATGTGAATCAGATCCTCAGAGGACATACCTGTGAGGTGGAGACCTTCGGACTGAAAGAAGGCGCCGATTTCCGGGCGGAAAACATCCACCTTGTCAGTCTGCCGGGATATCTGGGCGTGGCATATAAGGTGACCGGGAAAAAATATCTGGATGTCCAGGTGGACATTCCCGGCATGTTCAGCGTATACAATTCGCTGGCTGCCATCGCGGTATGCACCCATTTCGGAGTTCCGGACAAGGATATCACCCGTGCGCTGATGGAAGCGAAGGTGAAGGGGAGAGTCGAGAAAGTAAAAGTCTCCGATAAGTTTACGGTCATGATTGACTATGCTCACAATGCGATGGCGCTGGAGAGTCTGCTGACGACCCTGCGGGAATACCGGCCGGGCCGGCTGGTGTGCCTGTTCGGATGCGGAGGAAACCGTTCCAAACTGCGCCGGTATGAGATGGGGGAGGTATCCGGCCGGCTGGCGGATCTTACGATCATCACATCGGACAATCCCCGCTATGAGGAGCCGGAAGCCATTATCGATGATATCATTGTCGGCATCAGCAAAACCAGCGGAGCATATGTGCGGATTCCGGACCGCAAGGAGGCGATCCGGTATGCAATCCGGGAGGGAAAACCCGGAGATATCATTATCCTGGCCGGAAAAGGACATGAAGATTATCAGGAGATCTGCGGAAAGAAGTACCCGATGGATGAACGGGTCCTGATCCGCGAAATTCTGGAAGAAGAAAAAGGAGACAAAGCCCGCAGATAAAGAACGGGAAACGCACCGTGTGAGAAAGGAGACTATGCCACAGAAGTTGCTGTCAGAAACGCCGGAACTGCCGGAGTATGCGGATGTCATCGTGGATATTGCCGCCCAGAACCTGGACCGGACATTCCAATACCAGATTCCTCAGAACCTGAAGGACCGTATCCGGACAGGGTCGGTTGTCATGATTCCCTTCGGGAAGGGCAGCCGGGTGATCCGAGGATATGTGACCGGACTGTCAAGCGTTCCCAAGTTGGATCCGGCCAGAATCAAAGAAATACAATCCGCTGTCCTGGAGAAACCGGATGAGGAGGCCAGGCTGGTGGCGCTGGCTGTGATGCTGAAACAGCGCTATGGATCCACGATGGCCCAGGCACTGCGGACTGTCATCCCGGTGAAAAGGAAACTCCGGGTGAAGGAGCAGAAGACGGTTGTCCTGAAGATGAGCAGGGAGGAAGCCGGACAGCAGCTGGAGCTTTACCGGAAAAAGAATCAGACGGCGAGGGTGAGACTGACGGAAGCGCTGATCGGGGAAAAAGAACTTCCCTGGGAGCTTCTGCGCGACCGCCTGGGCATAACGCTTCCGGTGGTCCGCGCGCTGGAGGAGGCCGGCGTGGTATACGTCCGGAGCGAGACAAAATACCGGACGCCCCGGTTGGCACAGATGCCCCCCCGGGCGGAAGCCGGATCGGGGGACGCCCGCAGCGAAGGAGCGGATCCCGCGCCGGGTTCTGCCGGGAAAGGACCGGAATTTACGACGGGCTCTGCCGGGGCGGGACCGGAACTCACGCCCGGACAGAAAGCCGTTGTCCGGACGGTCTGTGAGGATATGGATCGTGCGTGGGCGCCGGCTGCAGAAAAGAAAGAGGGTTCTTTTGCAGAGCAAACCGGGCGCTATCTGCTTCACGGCGTCACCGGGAGCGGAAAAACAGCCGTCTATATCGAAGTGATTGATCATGTGATCCGCAGCGGCAGGACCGCGATCATGCTGATTCCCGAGATCGCGCTGACCTGGCAGACCGTTCTGAGGTTCCACCGGAGATTTGGCGACCGGGTTTCCTTTATTCATTCCCGGCTGTCTGAGGGGGAGCGGTATGATCAGTTCGAACGCGCCAGAAACGGAGAAATTGATGTGATGATCGGGCCGAGATCCGCTCTGTTTACGCCGTTTTCCCGTCTGGGACTGATTGTGATGGACGAGGAACAGGAGGGGGCTTACCAGAGCGAGGGGACGCCGAGATACCATGCGCGGGAAGCAGCCCTCATGCGTGCCGGACTGGAAGGCGCGTTCCTTCTGCTGGGCTCGGCAACCCCTTCGGTGGACGCATTTTACGGAGCGCAGACCGGACTGTACCGGCTGCTGACCCTGCCGGGCCGGATCAATGGCCGGCCGCTTCCGCAGGCGCAGATTGTCGATCTGCGGGAAGAACTTCGAAGCGGCAACCGGTCGATTCTCAGCGGGCTCCTGAAGGAGGAGATCGGAAAACGCCTCGAGGCCGGAGAGCAGACCATGCTGTTTCTGAACCGCAGAGGGTATGCGGGCTTCCTGTCCTGCCGCAGCTGCGGACATGTAATCAAATGCCCCCACTGTGATGTCTCCCTGGCATTGCATAACGACGGCAGACTTCGCTGCCATTACTGCGGATATTCCCAGCCGGCAGCGGACACCTGTCCAGAGTGCGGATCCGGCTTTCTGAGGCCGTTCCGCGCCGGAACCCAGCAGATTGAGGAAGAGACCGCACAGTTTTTTCCGGAAGCCCGGATTCTGAGAATGGATTTCGATACAACGCGGAAGAAAGATTCCTACGATCAGATTCTTTCCGCATTTGCAGCCCATAAGGCAGATATTCTTGTGGGTACGCAGATGATCGTCAAAGGACATGATTTTCCCGATGTGACGCTGGTCGGGGTGCTGGCGGCAGATCTTTCCCTGCACATCCCCGACTTCCGTGCCGGAGAGAGAACCTTCCAGCTGATCACACAGGCAGCCGGGCGCGCCGGCCGGGCAGACCGTCCGGGTACGGTCATTGTACAGACCTATTCTCCGGATCATTACTGCATCACCAGCGCCGCCAGACAGGACTATCAAGCCTTCTATGAGCAGGAAATCACCTACCGGATGATGGCAGGATATCCCCCCGCCGGCAGCATGACCGCAGTACATGTAAGTGGACCGGATCCGGAGAAAGTCAGCCTTGCGGCGGAATACCTCGGCAGAATATCCCAGCGCTGTGCCGCCGCCTATAACCAGCGGCATTTCCGGGAAGGCAGTCCGCCGCCCATCCAGATCCTCGGTCCCGCCGACGAGATGATCGCCAAAATCCAGGATCAGTACCGGAAGGTGCTCTACCTCAAAGCACCCAGACGGGAACTGCTCGAAGAAATCCGGAGCCGTCTGGAAGCCTACGTCGCAGCAAACGAAGGATTCCGGGACGTACTCGTAGAGTACGAGCAGGGCTAGCAGGGCCGGAATCTGCGGCGCATCCGCATACGCAGCCCACGGGCAGCCGGGGCGAGGCCTGCTGCCGCCCGTTTTGGTTTATTTCTGGTACAGCCCCACACTGAAATACCGCTCGGCAGTATCCGGAAGAATGGTGAGGACGCGTTTGCCCCGGCCGAATTCCCTGGCCATCCGGAGAGCAGCGCAGACATTTGTTCCGCTGGAAATCCCGCACATGATGCCTTCCCTGGAGGCGAGGGCGCGCGTGGTTTCCAGCGCTTCTTCATCTGTCACGATTTCAACCCGGTCGATGATATCCTGGTTGAGGATCGGAGGAATCAGACCATCCCCGATTCCCATCTGGATATGCGACCCGATGGAGCCTCCGGAGAGAATGGCGGCGTTTTCCGGTTCCGCCGCCCAGATATGGATCCCCGGCCAGGCGGATTTCAGAACACTGCCCACTCCGGACAGCGTACCGCCGGTGCCGATCCCCGAGCAGAAGCCGTCGATGGGACCGTCCACCTGCTGCAGGATTTCCTTACCGGTACCCGCCAGATGCGCCATGATGTTCTCAAGATTGGAAAACTGGTTGGGCATGAAAACCCTGGGATCTTCCCGCTGCATCTGCCGTGCTTTTTCGATACAACGGTCGATGCATTCGCCGATATTGTCCTCATCGTGGATCAGGACCAGCTCGGCGCCATACTGACGGATCAGGAGACGGCGCTCTTCGCTGACGGAATCGGGCATGATAATGATGACGCGGTAACCCTTCACAGCGCCGACCAGCGCGAGCCCGATGCCCTGATTTCCGCTGGTCGGTTCAACGATGATGGAATCCGGATGCAGGATGCCGCTCTCCTCCGCGGCCTCGATCATGCGCAGCGCCACACGGGTCTTGATTGACCCGCCGACATTGAGGCCTTCAAATTTGACGAGAACTTCCGCATCGTCCGGGCCGGTCAGATGGTTCAGACGGATAATGGGGGTGTTGCCTACAGCTTCAAGAATATTGTTGCAGATCATATACGTGTCGGGTCCTTTCTTAAACATGGCTGCTGAATTCTGTTGAACGCGAATTCCGCTGAATTCGGCTGCCGGGACAGTTTGCCGGGACAATTCACAAAAATCTATTGGCCGGGACAATTCACAAAAATCTGTTTGACAATCCCGGGCAGGTGTGATATTATCTCTTCTCGTAGCGGGTCAGCAAGACTGAACTCCGATACAAGCTGCTATAGCACAGTCGGTAGTGCGCATCCTTGGTAAGGATGAGGTCACCAGTTCGATTCTGGTTAGCAGCTTTTTTTGTGCTCGAAAAACATTCGGGCTAAAGTTTTTGAACAGGTCCTTACCAGGACAGAAGCTCATGTCCGGTTTCGGTTACAAGGATCTGGACCTCCCATTGGGCGGAGGGCAGGCCGTCGTCGGTATGGATGGTCCAGCCGTTGTCATCATCGATCCAGATTTCATCGCTTCCCATGTTGACCATGGGTTCGATTGTGAAGACCATCCCGGGAACCATCAGCATACCGGTGCCGGGGGCTGCGACATAGCTGACGAACGGATCTTCGTGAAATTCCTTCCCGCATCCGTGTCCGCCGACATCCCGGACAACGCTGTAGCCATGTTTTCGTGCATGCGCGTGCACAGCAGCCCCCATATCCCCCAGAACGTGCCAGGGGATTACCTGTTCGATGCCGATTTCCACACATTCTTTTGTAATTTCCACCAGACGGCGCCGCTCGGCCGATACGTCTCCGATCAGAAACATTCTTGAAGAATCCGAATAATATCCCTGATAAACCGTCGAGCAGTCTACATTGACAATATCTCCGTCTTTCAGAATCACGTTTTCCGAAGGGATGCCATGGCAGACCTCATCATTGACGGAGGTACAGACGCTGCGCGGGAACCCCTCATATCCCAGAGGAGCAGGAACGCCCCCGAGGGAAACCGTGGTTTCATGGACGATCCGGTCAATAGCGGCCGTGGACATACCCACGCCGATCCGGGCGGCGACGGCATCCAGTGCAGCCATATTAATGGCAGCGCTCCGCCGGATCCCTTCCACATCCTTTTCGGATTTGAGCAGGCGGCGGGGCGGAACCTCATATCCCTTCCGGGCAAATGCGCGGATTTTTTCTTCATATGGAAAATGACGCGCCTTCATCGTAAACTTCACTTCAGATCTTCCTCCATGTTATGAATATATGCGGAAGAAATTCCCGGACAGGTAATGTCAATCAGTTCTTCGATCATCAGGTGAAGAGATCTGGCCAGGGCGGTCTCACTGGATTTGTAATACATTTCCTTGCCCTCCCGCCGGGTTTCCACAAGATTGTGCGAACGCAGAATCCGCAGATGATGGGATACCGCCGGCGTACTCATATGAACGAGCGCAGCGATGTTTGTAACGCATTCCTCGCAATGGCACAACAGCCAGAATATCTGCATCCGGAGCGGATCACAGAGAATTTTCATGGCGTCGGCGGCAGGAGCGATCTGGTCGATGCCGGGAAGAGAGCGGATCACATTGCCGCTCAGGCTTCCGTGATCATGCGGAAGCAAAGCGCCGTTGTTGTACATGGTATAACCTCCTGATCAGCGTTTCCGACGGGAACCGCATTCCATTTTACAAAAAAAAGGGATATGAATCAAGTCTCACGGACGGGAGGAAGAGGACGGTTCGGAGACAGGGGACGAACCGTCCCCTGTCTCCTCTTTGATTCCCAGAAAAACCCTTTGTGCTTTGAAACAGATATGTTATACTATGAAAAGACTGCTTTGCGAAATAACTTCAGAGAAAGGAGGCGCCCGCTTTATGGACCGGTTGTTGAACATACTTTCAAATGCAGTAAAAGCACTGCGTCTCCCTCCGATCGGCCTGACCAATGTCCTGGAAATTCTGATTCTGACATACCTTGTATACCGGCTGCTGCTCTGGATCAAAACGACCAGAGCGTGGACGCTTCTGAAGGGGATCATCACGATCGGATTCTGCATCCTGATTATTTATCTTCTGCGAATGGACACGCTGATCTATCTGGCAAACCGCGGGATCAGCATCGCGATCATTACCGCCGTTGTCGTCTTTCAGCCGGAGCTGCGGCGCGTACTGGAGCAGCTTGGAGAACGTGAATTTATTTCAAGGCTCCTCCCGCTGCAGGACATCGGCGCCGTGGAGGAACTTTTCAGCGACAAGACGCTGGGAGAGCTGGTCAGAGCATCCGCCGAAATGGCAAAGGTGAAGACCGGCGCGCTGATCGTGATCATGCAGAAGGAGACCCTCGACGAATATGAGCGCACCGGGATCCGCGTGGATGCGGTTGTCACGAGCCAGCTGCTGATCAATATTTTTGAACATAACACACCGCTCCACGACGGAGCCGTGATTATCCGGGGAGACCGTATTACGGCGGCCACCTGCTACCTGCCCCTTTCGGACAATATGTCCCTGAGCAAAGAGCTGGGGACCCGTCACCGTGCCGGTGTCGGGATCAGTGAGGTGACGGATTCCTTTACGATCATCGTGTCCGAGGAGACGGGACATATCTCAACGGCCTACAAAGGAAAGCTGGAGAGAAACCTGTCCCCGGATATGCTGCGCACACAGCTGACGCAGCTGCAGAGCAAGACCGTTTCGTCCAGAAAATTCAGGCTGTGGAAAGGAAGGGCGAAGGACAGTGAATAAAATTCTGGGAAGATTAAAAGACAATTTTATTCTGAAGCTGATTTCTCTTGGAATTGCGTTCCTGATCTGGATTCTTGTGACGAACAGCAATGATCCGACGCATTCCATGCTGATTAATAATGTCCCGATCAATATTGTCAACGAGGACGCGATCGATGATATCGGAAAGGTTGCGGAGCCGGAGGGCAGTGCCACCGCGACGATCAAAGTGACGGAGCGGAATTCCATACTGCGAAGACTCTCCAGAACCGGATCGGATTTCTACATTGAGGCGGATCTGGAGAACCTGACGGATCTGAACACGGTGCCTCTGAGCGTAACCTGCACAAACAGTGCGGTGACCTGGGACGAGATTACGATCTGGCCGACCTCGCTGAAGGTATCCCTGGAGGATAAAGTGGAACAGGCCTTTGCCGTGACCACGGTGCCTTCCGGCAATGTGGCGGAGGGATATGCCGTAGGATCCACGGAGGTGCTGCAGGGGAAAAATATTCTTCTTGCCGGGCCGAAATCTCTGGTCGGGATCATCAGTCAGGTGACAGCGCCGTTCTCCGTTTCCGGCGTCAGCGAGGACCAGACCATGACCTCCACGCTTCGGGTGACGGACAAGAACGGCTCCGAATTCACGGATGCCCAGATGAGCCGGCTGGAGCTGAAGGACAGCAATGGAAACCTCCTGACGAACCAGCAGGTGCAGGTAGCCGTGAAACTGTGGAGAGAGCAGCCGGATGTGACGGTCCGGGTCAATACAACGGGAACTCCCGCGGGAGGGTATTATATTTCACAGATTTCCACCATCCCCCAGAGCGTGACGCTGATCGGCACCGAGGAAGCGCTGAAAGAACTCGGCGGTGTCCTGACGGCGGTGAACGAGATTTCCGTAGAAAACATCCGGGACAATATCTCAACCGAGATCGACCTGACCGAAACCCTGAGCGGGATCAGTGATGTGCGTCTGCCCGCGGAGGCGGACCCGATTATCAGCGTCGAGATCCAGGTCGAAAAAAGCGGAGATCTCAAACTGGAAGTGCCGATGAGCGAACTCAATCTGGAGAACCGGCCGGATGACCTCAAACTGGTCTTTACGCCGGCAGACCTGCTTCCGGTAACGGTGCATGCCGTGCGGGCAGGCGTGAAGGCCATTTCCGCGGCGGATGTCAGTGCCAGCGTGGATCTGTCCGCCTGCACCGGAGAGGGGAGCTATGAAATCCCGGTACAGATTCTTCTTCCGGACGGATATGAACTGAGCAGTGAAGTCAAAGTGACGGTGAGCGCTTCCGCTATAGTGGATACTACACCTGCAGAGAGAGAGTCGGAACGGTTGTCTTCCCTGCTGCAGCCAGTGATCCGGGCAGCGACGGAAAGAGAAAGCGAAGATAATTGAGGAATTATGGTCAGCAGAAAGATTGAACTGAAATTTCCGGAGGGGCTTCATCTGCGGCCGGCCGGAAGGATCTGTGAAAAGGCGGTCAGCTTCTCTTCCCGGATCACGATCCGCATGGGCAGCCGGGAATACAATGTCAAGAGTGTGATCAGCATGCTCAGCGCGCGGATTGTTTCTTATACGGAAGCGGAACTGATCTGCAGCGGACCGGACGAGGAAACCGCGCTGGAGGAAATGGCCCGCCTTCTCGAAGGACGGAACGCAGAGGAAGACGCTCTTTGAAAGCCGCGCTGTGCGCGGCTTTCAGCGCACAATGCATGCGGCTTTGAGCGTACAATGCATGCAGCTTTGAGCGCACAATACGCGCAAAGAGCACCATTTCCTTTATAAAAAGAAATTCCGGCGGACATCTTGCACGGCGGCACTTTGTCTGCTATAGTTAAGGATACAACCAAAAGGGGGAGAAGTATCATAGGAGGGGATCATATGAAATTCAAATTCAAAGCGGTACTTCTGACGGTACTGCTGATTTGTGCGTCGAGCCTCTGCGCGCTTGCCGAGCCGGAGACAACTACGGCGGCAGGCACCACAACAACGGCTTCAGGCATCCATATACAGAAAGAGGGAAAGAAATCCTACCTGTACAACGGGACTAAAAAAGTGACCGGATACGCCGGTATTAAACAGTACCCGGCCGGCTCCGGAAAGTTCTACTATTTTGCCAAGTCCTCCGACGGGCGGATCTTCCGGGGGATGTTCCGCAGAGGCACCGGCTATTACTACGGCCAGGAAGACGGAACGCTGGCCAGAGGCTGGACGACGGTCAAGGGGCGTACGTATTATTTTCTGCTCAACAAGTTCACCCGGGTGACCGGCACCAAGAAGATCAAGGGAAAGCACTACTATTTCAACACCAAGGGCGTCCTGATGAAGGGCTTCCAGAAGATCAAAAAGGGCAGCCATACCTATACCTACTACTTTGACCCGAAGAACGGCGGAGCCAAGACCATCGGTCTGAAAAAAATCTCCGGAAAGGTATATTATTTCAACAAATACGGACGGATGCAGACCGGCCTGATCCGGATCAACGGGAAACAGTATTTCTTCAATGACCAGGGCGTCCGCTCCTGGGGCCTGAAGAAATGGAAGGGCGGCACCTACTATTTCAAGAAGAAGGGCCGCGTCGGGATCACCGGATGGAAAACCTTCAAGGGCAAACGCTATTACTTCAGCTCCCAGACAGACTCGTACGGCGCCGTCGGAAGAGCGGTGACGGGCTGGATTACGGTGGGCTCCAATAAGTACTATGCCAACGGCGAAGGGGAACTGCTCTTCGGCTGGCAGGAAATTGACGGGAAGAAATATTATTTCGCTGCGAAAACCGGCGTGATGTATACCGGAAAGCAGACCATCGACGGCAAGAGCTATACCTTCGGCTCCAACGGCGTACTGCAGACGGCGTCCGATCCGGACAGCATCTCCGGCGCCTGGTCGATCCGCGTGAACCTGAGTACGAATATCACGACGATCTATAAGGGAGACACCCCGGTGCGGGCGATGTACTGTTCTCCCGGAGCGAACGGAGCCACCTACACAGGCGCGGGCGGCACGAGGCAGCTGATGGACAAGCTGCGCTGGCATGAACTGATGGGACCCTCCTGGGGACAGTATTGTTCGCATATTACCAGCAGCATCCTGTTCCATTCGATCCCGTATTCCAGAGCCAATGACCCGTCCTCCATGTCGATCAGTGCGTTCAACCAGCTGGGCCAGGCCGTTTCCCACGGCTGCATCCGCCTTGCATGCATTGATGCGTACTATATTTACAAGAACTGCCCGGTGGGCACGACGGTAAAGGTTGATTACTTCGGATCCACGGATCCGCTCACTCCGAAGCGTTACACCGCTTCCGGCAGCGGATACGGATACGATCCGACCGATCCGGTCCACTCCGGATATACCGAATAAAATAATAAGGGAAAAGCGAATATAAAAGAGCGCCGCATGAATGCAGAAGGAATCCGGAAGCCGTTTCATGCGGCATTCTTGTGCCCCTGTCTCCCCACTTGTTTTTTGAGAGGAAGTGGAATATAATAACACAATCGGTTATTTTCAGGCTTGAAAGGGCAGATAAGATTGAGAAGAGAACGTTATAAACGACTGATCATGTTTCTGGCTTCTGTGCTGGTGATCGGTATACAGACGGCGAATTTTGCCTATGTATGGTTTACAGAATATAATTTCCGCCAGGTGATCGGCTCCATTTACTGGAGAAGAGGCCACTGGGCGCTGATCGCGCTCTATGCGCTGATTGCGGTTCTGATGTCGAAACTGTTCGGGGCGCTCAAGGTGGGATACATGCGAGTCCTGGATGTGATCATCTCGCAGATCCTGAGTGTGCTTCTGACGAACATGATCGCGTATATCCAGCTGTCCCTGATCGGACGATGGAAATTTCTGTCACATATCCGGCCGATGATTGCGCTGACCGGGGTCAATCTGGTCATCGTGCTTGTGTGGGTGGTCTTTACCCGATGGATCTATACGGTGATCTATCCGCCGAAACGGAGTATTCTGATCTATGACAGCCATGATCCGAACCGGCTTCGGAATAATCTGTCCACCCGGAAGGATAAGTACGAGATCAATGAGGCAGTTTATCTCGGGCAGGGCGTCGACTATATCAAGGAACGCATCCTGCTCTATGAAAGCGTGATCCTGGGGGATATGCCTTCCCATGAGCGGAATCTGTTTGTGAAATTCTGCTTTGACCACAGCATCCGCTGTTACTGTTCGCCCAAAATCTCGGATATTATGATCATGAGCTCCGAGAAGATTCATATGTTCGATACGCCGCTGCTTCTGTTCCGCAACCGCGGACTGACGGTGGAACAGCAGTTCCTGAAGCGGCTTTTCGATATTGTCCTGTCCCTGATCCTTCTGGTCGTGCTGTCTCCGCTGCTGCTGGTGATCGCTCTGCTGATCAAGGCTTACGACGGCGGGCCAGTTCTGTACCGTCAGAAACGCCTGACGAAGGACGGACAGATTTTTGATATTCTGAAATTCCGCAGCATGCGGGTCGATTCCGAGAAAAACGGGGCAAGGCTTGCGAAAAAACACGATGACCGGATTACGCCGGTCGGACGGGTTCTCCGCAAGATTCATTTTGATGAACTGCCCCAGCTGATCAATATTCTCCACGGGGAGATGTCGATCGTCGGACCGAGACCGGAGCGCCCGGAGATTGCCGCGGAATACGAAAAAGAGATACCCGAGTTTCCGTACCGGCTCAAAGTGAAGGCCGGTCTGACCGGGTATGCCCAGGTGTACGGCAAATACAATACGACGCCCTATGACAAGCTGAAACTGGACCTCACGTATATTGAGAACTATTCGTTCTTTCTGGATCTTCAGCTGATCGCCACAACGGCAAAGATCCTGTTCCAGAAAGAAAATACGGAAGGCGTCGAAGAGTGGCAGAAAACAGCTTCCTCCGGACGATATCATATCCGGACGGTGCCCAGCGAGGAGGATGCAGATGAATGAAGAGGTACCGGTACAGGTCAGCGTCTGCATGCCTTCCTACCGGAGCGGCAGAACCATCGAAGACGCGGTTGCCTCGGTCCTGAAACAGGATGCGGCGCTGGAGCTGATTCTGATCGTGGATGAGAGTGATGCTGCGACGGAGAAAACCCTGGAACGTTTCGGGCAGGATCCGCGGCTGCGGGTGCTGCGCAATCCGAAGCGGATGGGAGCGGCGCAGAGCCGGAACCGGGCTGTGAAAGAGGCCCGGGGAACTTATATTGCATTTTTGGACGCAGACGATCTGTGGGCGGAAGACAAGCTGAAGAAACAGCTGGCGGCTCTCTCACGCACCGGCCGCGTTTTGTGTTGTACAGCCCGGGAACTGATGACCGAGGACGGAAAGAGAACCGGGCGGGTGATCCCTGTAGCGGAGACGGTTACCTACAAGGACCTGCTGCGCCATAACAGCATCAACTGTTCCTCGGTGGTCGTGCGGCGGGAGGCCGCCCTGGCGTTTCCGATGGAACATGAAGACAGCCACGAGGACTATATTACCTGGCTGCGGATCCTGAAGGCGTACGGCCCTGCCGTGGGAATCAATGAGCCGCTTCTGTATTACCGGATGTCCTCAAAGGGAAAATCGGGATCCAGGCTCCGCTCGGCGGCAATGACCTGGCGGGTGTACCGCTATATGGGCTTTTCTCTGCCCAGATGCATTCTGTGCTTTCTCAGCTATGCATTCTGCGGCGTTAAAAAATACGGAAAGAGCAGACTATGAGGAAAATAACTGACAGCATTTGTTCGCCGCAGCTGCGGGAGAATACGAAACTGGTTCTCCGGCTGGCGAAGAATGACTTTCGCACAAAATACGCAGGTTCCTATCTGGGGATCTTCTGGGCATTTGTTCAGCCGGTTGTCACGGTGCTGGTATACTGGTTCGTGTTCTCCCGGCTTCGTTCCGGCATGATCCGTTCGGTTCCGTTTATTCTTTGGCTGATCGCCGGCCTGGTTCCCTGGTTTTATTTTCAGGACTGTATGAATACCGGCTGCAATTCGCTGATCGAATACAGCTATCTGGTGAAAAAAGTCGTCTTTAAAATCGAAGTCCTGCCGGTGGTGAAGATCGTTTCGGCGCTGTTTGTACATTTGTTTTTTATACTGGTTGTGCTGGTTATGTACACGGTGATGGGCTATATGCCGGGGATCAGCGCGGTCCAGATTATCTATTATACCTTCTGCATGTTTGTACTGACGCTCGGCGCTTCCTATCTGACCTGCGCCGTGGCGGTCTTTTTCCGGGACCTGACCCAGATCATCAGCATCATTCTGCAGGTCGGGGTATGGATGACGCCGATTATGTGGAACTTCGGGGACTTCAACCTGAGTCCGTCCCTGCAGCTGATCTTTAAACTGAACCCGATGTACTATGTGGTGGAAGGATACAGGGACAGCCTGATCGAGCATCACTGGTTCTGGGAACGCCCGCGGCAGACCCTGTTTTTCTGGATTACGACGGCGGTGATTTTCTTCCTCGGGCGCAAAGTGTTTGCCAGACTGCGGGTGCATTTTGCCGATGTACTGTAGGAACGGCCGATTCCGCGATCGATCCGTGTTTCTTTCGTGATTCCGGTTTTCCGGAGCTTTATTGGATACTATGACTGAAAAAGAGATCAATCAAACGGCAGATCCGCTTTCCACAGCGGAGACCGCGATCTGTGTGGAACATCTGACCAAGATTTACAAACTCTATAACCGGCCGAGAGACCGGCTGATTGAGTCCCTGGGCCTGAGCCGGGGGAAGGTGCTTTCCCGGGACCACTATGCCCTCAGGGATGTGAGCTTCCGGGTCGGCAAGGGGGAAACCATCGGAATTATCGGGACAAACGGTTCCGGCAAATCCACGATTCTGAAAATCATCACCGGTGTACTTGGCGCCACGTCCGGAACCGTAGAGGTCAACGGAAGGATTTCCGCACTCCTCGAACTGGGCGCAGGCTTCAACATGGAATACACCGGGATCGAGAATGTATATCTGAACGGGACAATGATCGGCTTCTCGCGGGAGGAGATCGATTCGCGGCTGCAGAGCATTATTGATTTCGCGGATATCGGAGACTTTATCCATCAGCCCGTGAAGACCTATTCCAGCGGTATGTTTGTACGGCTGGCTTTTGCCGTGGCCATCAATATTGATCCGGAGATCCTGATCGTGGATGAGGCGCTTTCGGTGGGAGATGTCTTTTTCCAGTCCAAATGCTACCGGAAATTCGAGGATTTCAAGCGGCAGGGGAAAACCATTCTGTTTGTCAGCCATGACCTGGGCAGCATCAGCAAATACTGTGACCGGGTCATCCTTCTGAACCAGGGGGTCGCTCTGGCGGAAGGACCGCCGATGAAAATGGTCGACCTGTACAAAAAACTGCTTGTGGGCCAGCTGGATGTCAACACCCTCGAGGTCATTCAGACCGGACCGAAATTTACGGGGGGAAGCGGCGCCGGAGAAGGAAATTCCAAAAACCCGGAAAACGGGCCGTCGGACGTAAAGCCGGATTCAGCCGTCGACGACGGGTGGACGCCGGCCTTCCCGATCAATCCGTCCATCAATGAATACGGAGACAGGGTGGCGGAGATTATTGCATTCAACATTCTCGACCAGAACGGCCGCTCCTCCAACGCAATTGAAAAGGGGACCGAGTGCACCGTGCGGATGCGGGTTCTCTTCCACGGGCGCGTGGACGATCCGATCTATGCCTATACCTTTACGGATCTGCGGGGGACCGATATCACCGGGACAAACAGCATGTATGAAAAAGCCTCGGTGCGGGCGATGAATGACGGGGATATTCAGGAAATCGAATTTACACAGCGAATGGATATGCAGGGAGGAGAGTACATGCTCTCCCTGGGCTGTACCGGATACGACGGTACGGAATTTGTCGTACATCACAGACTCTATGAAGCCTGTGGGGTAACGGTGATTTCCAATAAAAACACCGTGGGCTTCTATGATGCAAACGCGACGGTCCGGCTGCTGAACTGAGGAAACACGGAGGAAGAAACCACTGATGAAATCCGTGCTCCCCGAAGAAACCGGGGCCTGCGCTGCAGCCGGTACCGGGAACCGAAGGGGGAAAGTCAGGCCTTCGGCGTGAAAACGCCAGGAGAATATTATGTCCAACAAACAGGAATATATCGGAAAAGTCAAATTGAATTACAACTGGTATCCGGGAGAAGACCTCTATTCGGACGGAGATGTGGAAAAGCATCTCCTCGAAATCGTGGAAAACTGCCCGGAGAGTGAATACAATCAGGTGATCGCACAGGAGAAGAGCTGGCCGGTTCTGTACCATCTCTCTCATATCCGGGAGAACATTGTGGATGCGGTGCGCATCTCCCCGGAGGAGGATGTGCTCGAAATCGGGTCGGGCTGCGGCGCAGTAACCGGAAGCCTTGCGAGGAGAGCCCGCTCGGTCACCTGCATCGATCTGTCCCGGATGCGGAGCAGAATCAATGCAAGGCGCCACGCGGACCTGGACAATCTGGAGATTATTGTCGGCAATTTCCTCGAGATCGAGAAACATCTTGACCGGAAATTCGACGTCATCACACTGATCGGCGTTTTTGAATACGGCGCGGCATTCATGGGGAAGGAGGATCCCTACGGGAGCTTTCTCCGTCTGATTGCCAGACATCTGAAAGAGGGCGGCAGCCTGGTGATCGCCATTGAAAACCGCCTGGGCCTCAAGTACTGGGCCGGTGCCAGAGAAGACCATACCGGCGCGTTTTTCGGCGGGCTGGAGGATTACACGAACGGGGAGGATGTCCATACCTTTTCCCGGCCGGAACTGGAGAAGCTGTTGGATAACAACGGATATCACAGCCGGAAGTTCTATTATCCCTATCCGGATTACAAGCTGTGCACCACGATTTATTCCGACCGCTATCTGCCGTCGGAGGGCGACCTGAATTCCAATATCTGGAATTTTGACCGCGACCGGCTGGTGCTGTTTGATGAGGGAAAGGTATACGATTCTCTGATCCGAAGCGGGCTGTACGAACAGTTTTCCAATTCCTTCCTGGTGATTGCACAGGCCGGCAAGACCTATACCAGGACCGGGGAGCGCCCCGTGTATCTTAAGTTTTCCAATGACCGGAGCCGGAAATACAGTGTGCGGACGGAGATTACCGAAGATGACAGCAGGCGCAGGAACGTCTGCAAATCCGCCTGCTGGCCCGAGGGAAAAGAACATATTGAAAGTACGGACCGCCATTGCCGGCAGCTGACAGAGATTTTTAAAGATACAAAACTGCGTGTCAACCGGGCATACCGGAAGGAGGAACAGCTGTATCTGGAATATCTGCCGCATACAAAAACCCTGTCCGATCTGGCAGGCGATGCGTGGCGCGGCGGAGACCGGAAAGAGGCGCGCGGCATCCTCCGCTCCCTGTGTGACCTGATTGCTTCAAAGGCTTCCGAGCCGTTTGCATACACCCCTGCGTTCGGGGAAATGTTCCGGATGGAAAGCTTTCCGTATCCGGATATGGCCATGCCTGTGACAAATCTGGACATGATCGCGGATAATGTCATGGTGAGCGATGACGGATCCTGGCACCTGATTGACTATGAATGGACAGTGGAATACCCGGTTCCGGTGCGTTTTGTGACCTTCCGGATCTGGCATTATTTCCATGCGTTTTTTGTCAAGGACATCGATGAAAAGACGTTCCTGGAGGACGCGGGCTACACCTGGCCGGAAGCGCTGCTGTACATGGAGATGGAGCAGGCCTGGCAGGATAAGGTCAACGGGGAACACCATCCGCTGCGGACGATGTTTGCATCGATTACGCCCGGGTCATCCGTGCCCAGGGAACTTCGCCATGCGGAGCGCAACAGCGCGCAGCCGGAGGGAACGGCCTACTTCGGCCTGAAGCTGACGAAAGAGGAAGAAGAGGAAGCGGAAGACGGTTCCCTGACAAGAGAGAAGACGGTCCGGGGCATCATGATGAACATGAACGAGGAGAACTTTGAAGTTTCTCTGACAACCCGGAAGATCGGGGCGGTGAGTTATATCCGCTGGGATCCGCTTTCGGAGCAGATGTGCCGCATCCGGATTGACGCCGTGACGTCTCCGGTTCTTGTAAAGATCACTCCGCTGAACGGGTTCCGCCGGGACGGCTGGGATGAGTTCTGGTCCCTGGACCCGGCGTATCTGATCGAGGGAGATATCCCGGAAAACAGCACCATCACGATCCGCGGACAGCTGAAGACAACGCCGGTGG
Source organism: uncultured Lachnospiraceae bacterium (assembly GCA_902767335.1). Lineage (GTDB taxonomy): Bacteria > Bacillota > Clostridia > Lachnospirales > Lachnospiraceae > Merdiplasma. The sequence continues at coordinate 17,060 of CACXHD010000062.1, read as the reverse complement.
CGCTGATGCTGCCGCAGATGGATCATGAGAGAGCCTCCCTGACCGCACAGCTGAAGGCGATGACAGACGAGACGAACCGGCTGCGGGGAGAGCTGGAAGCGACCCGTTCGACGAAAGCCTACAAAGGCACGGAGAAACTCCGGAGGGCACGCAACTATGTGATGGCCCGCGTCAGAGCGATTCCTCCGTTCCGGAAACCCGCCAAAGAGCTGCCGCCCCAGGGCGATCTGCAGTATCAGAAATGGTTCCGCGAACACAGCGCCACCGAGCAGGAGCTGGACATGCAGCGGGCGCTGACGATGCCGGTGCGGCCGAAAATCAGCATCCTGGTACCGGTCTGGAATACGCCGGAACGGTTTCTGCGGGACATGATCGAGTCTGTGCAGGCCCAGACCTACACCAACTGGGAGCTCTGCATCGCGGACGCGAGCGTGGAAAACGATCCGCAGACCGGGGCGCCGAAAAGAAATGAACAGGTGCTGGCGATTCTGAAGGAATATGCGGCCGCGGATGAGAGAGTGCGCTACTGTCTGCTGGAACGCAACGGAGGAATCTCGGAAAATACCAATGCGGCGGCCCGTATGGCCACCGGTGACTATATCGGATTTCTGGACCACGACGATATTCTGGCCCCGGATGCCCTGTTTGAGGTGACCGGCGCCATCAGCCTGTATGATCCGGATGTCCTCTACACGGATGAGGACAAGATCAATATGGAGGCAACCTACCATTTTGATCCGAATCTGAAACCGGATTTCTCGCCGGAGCTGCTTTGTTCCCATAATTACATCACACATTTTTATGTGGTCCGAAAGACGCTCCTGGACCGCACCGGATATTTCCGCAGCGAATTTGACGGGGCGCAGGATTATGACCTGATTTTCCGGACCACGGAACAGGCGAAGGGGATTGTCCATATTCCGAAAATCCTGTACTACTGGAGGAATCATCCCAATTCCACCTCGCTGAATCCGGAAAACAAGCTCTACGCCTATGAGGCGGGGACCCGGGCGATCGAGGCGCATCTGCAGCGGATGCAGATCCCGGGAGAGGTGGAGCGAATGGACCTGTGGGGAATGAACCATGTCCATTACGGGACGCCGGGAGATCCGCTGATCTCCATCATCATCCCGAACAAGGATCATGTGGACGACCTGAAGCTGTGCATCGAATCCATCCTGGAAAAGAGCAGTTACCGGAATATTGAATTTGTGGTTGTGGAGAACAATTCCGAGAATCCGGAAACCTTCGCATATTATGAAGAACTGCAGAAACAGCATCCCGAGGTGCGCGTGGTGCGCTGGGAGAGGGAATTCAACTACTCCGCCATCAATAATTTCGGCGTATCCTGCGCGAAGGGCGACTATCTGCTTCTGCTGAACAATGACACAGAACTGATTGAGCCTGACAGTCTGAAGGAAATGCTGGGAATCTGCATGATAAAGGAAATCGGATGTGTCGGGGCGAAGCTGCTGTTCGCGGACGATACCGTTCAGCACTGCGGCGTGATCCTCGGCCCGGGCGGTTTCGCCGGACATGTGTTCTCCGGCATCAAGGATACGGACTATGGGTTTATGGTGCGCGCACGGATCACGGGCAACTGGAGCGTGGTGACTGCAGCGTGCCTGATGGTACGGCGGGAAGTGTACGAGGAGGTCGGCGGCATGAACGAGGACTTCGTCGTGGCACTGAACGACGTGGACTTCTGCATGAAGATCCGGGAGAGGAATTACCGGATTGCCTGTACGCCCTTTGCAAAATGGCATCATTTTGAATCGAAATCGAGGGGATATGAGGATACCCCCGAGAAGAAGGAGCGCTTCCAGCAGGAAGTGAAGCGCTTCCGGGCCAGATGGGGCAAGGTTGTGGATGCCGGAGATCCGTATTATAATAAAAACCTTTCGGTGGACCGGCTTCCGTTTTCCCTGTGGTGATCTGAAATGTTTGTATTTACGAAAGCCCGTTTCTGCTGCACAGACCGGAGGGTCTTTCTGCTGCAGGGATATAATAAGGATTTTGATCTGGAAGAGAGCCGGATCGAAGCATTCTGCGGAGGGGAGAAGCTTCCTGTCGACATCAGCCGGAGAGAGGGGCTGGCCGTCCGCCAGAAATATTTTGCCCGGGGCCTGGGCTACGAGGACATCGACCGGGAGTATGATCTTTGGATCACACTGCCCGCCCAGGCGGCACCTTCGGAACGCCTGGATGTGTATCAGGAGATGGACGGACGCCGGGCACGGATTTACCGGTGCAGTGTCCGCCGCCTGGCTGCGTACCGGAAGCAGCCGGATACCTATCTGGAAACCTTTCACGAGGAAGACGGGACCGTGCGGATCGGCGGCTGGGCCGTCGGAGCCGGCGCGTGCCGCGTGACGGTTGCAGATTCGAAGGGACAGGAAATTCCGTCGGAGGTGACCTGGCATTTCCGCCCGGATCTGCTGGAAAGCTATCCGGAACTGAACGGCGGCGGCCCGGAAACAAAAAAAAAAAAAACCGAAGCCTTCGGCGAGAAACGGTTTGGATTTGAGGCATCCTTCTCCGGGGCGGGACATCACCTGGTTCGTCTGGTGATCCGCGCGCCGGGACAGCAGCGCTCCTATCCGATCCGTCTGGGAAGAGGCGCAGCCGCTCTGAAGGTAAGCTGGAACAGCCTTCCGGAGCGCGGGATGGATTATCTGCGCAGAAACGGACTGAAGCGCACCGTGGTGCGCTCCGTACAGAAAATTCAGGAAAAAACCCGCGGGAAACAGGAAAACTATATGTCCTGGCGGAAAAAGACCCTCCTCTCGGCAGAAGAGAGGGAAGCGCAGAGAAACGCTTCGTTTGCGTTTATGCCGCGGTTCAGTGTCGTTGTGCCGCTCTACCGGACGCCGGAGAAATACCTGCGCGAGCTGGTGGAGTCCGTACGGAACCAGACGTATAAAAACTGGGAGCTCTGTCTTTCGGACGGGAGCGGGGATTCTTCGCTGCTTGCGCTGCTGAAGGAACTGTCCGGGAAGGACGAACGAATTCGTTTTGTCGTATCCGAAAAGCCGCTCCGCATCGCTGAGAACACAAATGCCGCGCTGAAGATGGCATCCGGCGACTATGTTGCCTTTGCCGATCACGACGATCTTCTGACAGAGGACGCACTCTATGAATGTGCCCGCCATATCGCCGAAGATCCGCAGACGGACCTGCTGTACAGCGACGAAGACAAGGTCAGCATGAACGGAAAGACCTTTTTCGAGCCGCATTTCAAACCGGATTTTAATCCGGACCTTCTGCGCAGTATGAATTATATCTGCCACCTGACGGTGGTATCCGCACGACTGCTGGCGAAGACCGGCGGACTGCAGGAAGCTTTCGACGGAGCGCAGGATTATGATTTTGTGCTGCGCTGTGTTGAACAGACGGACCGGATCTGTCATATACCGAGGGTCCTGTACCACTGGCGGAGTCATTCCGGCTCCACCGCAGAGAACCCCCAGAGCAAACAGTATGCCTTTGAAGCTGGGATGCGGGCCGTGCAGGCGCATTACGACCGCTGCCGGATCCCTGCGAGGGTTTTACAGGGCCCCTATCCGGGACTGTACCGGACGGAGTATCTGATGCCTGAGGATCCGCCGCTGGTGTCGATCCTGATCCCGAACAAGGACCATGCCGAAGATCTTGTCAAATGCATCGAATCCATTGAAAAGAGCCGGTATCGTTCCTTTGAAATCCTGATCATCGAAAACAACAGTGAACAGAAGGAAACCTTTGCCGTATACGAAGAGCTGCAGCAGCGGTATGATCATCTCCGGGTTCTGACCTGGGATCAGCCGTTCAACTATTCCGCGATCAACAATTACGGCGCGTCATTCGCTAAGGGCAGTCTGCTGCTGCTGCTGAACAATGATACGCAGATGACCGGGCCGGAGACCCTGGAGGAACTGGTCGGGCCGGCGCTCCGCAGCGACGTGGGAGCGGTGGGAGCACTGCTGGTCTATCCGGATCATACGATCCAGCATGCCGGCGTCATCATCGGCTACGGCGGCATCGCGGGACATGCGTTTCAGTTTCTGCCGGATTCCGCCAATGGATACTTCTCGCGGATTATCTGCGCGGCGGATCTGAGCGCGGTCACGGCAGCCTGCATGATGGTCCGGAGGGATGTCTATGAAGAACTCGGAGGTCTGGATGAGTCCTATGAGGTGGCCTTCAACGACATTGATTTCTGCCTCCGGATTCGGGAAACGGGCCTTCGGATTGTCTATAATCCGTATGCCCGGCTGATCCACGACGAATCCAAATCCCGGGGCCATGAGGATACGCCGGCGAAGATCGCCCGGTTTAACCGGGAAGCAGACCGGTTTATCCGGCGCTGGTCCGATATCCTGAAAAACGGGGATCCGGCATACAATCCGAACCTGTCCCTGGACAGTCAGGATTTTTCACTGAAACGATACTGACCGACGGGCAGCACTTCGGAAAACTGCCGTTCAGAAAGGAAAGACTATGACGATGAAAACGGAAAAACCGCCCGGAGGTAAGGACGTGTCCGGAGCGAAGAAACACCGCATGAAGATTGAGGTGCCCCTGAAGTGGTTTCTCATCCTGCATGTTTCGGTTCTCCTGAATTCCATGTCCGGGGTGGCGTCCAAGATGGCAGGCCGGTATCCGCTGCTGTCCATGGGCTTTGTCTTCTATTACGGGCTGGACCTTCTGCTGATCTTTGCATTTGCCCTGGTCTGGCAGCAGGTTCTCTCCCATATGAGCCTGACGTTTGCGATTACCAACCGGCCGATCCGCGTGATTTACTCTCTGATCTGGAGTGTACTGATCTTCCGGGAGAAGGTGACCCCGCTGATGGTGGTGGGCGTACTTGTCATCCTCACAGGTGTGATTATAGGAGTGAGCAAAGATGCAGAGTCTGATACTTAATATATTGCTGTGGCTGTTTTCCGTGTTTATTTCTTCGGTCTCCCAGACGCTGCTGAAGATTTCGGCAAACAAAAGCTATCCGGACAGGCTTCATGAATATCTGAATCCCTATGTGATCATCGCATACGGGATGTTTTTCCTGTCCACATTTCTGACAATGTTTGCGATGCGGGTGGTTCCGTATTCATTTTCCCCGATGATTGAATCGGCCAGTTACATTTTCATACCGGTATTCGGGGTTCTGATTCTGAAAGAGAAAATCAGCCGGCGCCGACTGCTCGGAATTGTGATCATTCTGATCGGAATGCTGATCTTTGCACTGGCAAAAACCTATGGGATCTGAGGAAGCGCGGCTGCGGCTTCCGGAGAGGAGTTTTCATGATTGCATTTAACAATCCGCCCTTTGTGGGAAAGGAACTGGAATATATCAAACAGGCCGTGGACAGCGGAAAACTCTGCGGTGACGGAATGTTTACGAAAAAATGTTCCGAGTGGATGCGGGAGCGCTTCGATGTCCGCCATGTCCTTTTGACGACCTCCTGCACGCATGCGCTGGAGATGGCGGCCTATCTGTGTGACCTGAAGCCGGGCGACGAGGTGATCATGCCGTCGTATACCTTTGTCTCCACGGCGGACGCCTTTGTACTGCGCGGTGCGGTGCCGGTGTTTGTGGATATCCGTCCGGATACCATGAATATCGATGAGAAACTGATCGAGGACGCCATCACGGACCGGACAAAGGTCATTGCCCCGGTGCATTACGCCGGCGTCTCCTGTGCCATGGATGAGATCATGGAGATTGCCGCGCGCCATCACCTCAAGGTGGTGGAGGACGCAGCCCAGGGCGTCAATGCCTGGTATAAGGGAAGGGCACTGGGAACCATCGGAGATTTCGGATGCTACAGCTTCCACGAGACCAAGAATTATTCCATGGGCGAGGGCGGCGCGATTGTCTTCAACCGGGATGAGGATCTCGAGAAAGCGGAAATTCTCCGGGAGAAGGGGACGAACCGCAGCAAGTTTTTCCGGGGCCAGATTGACAAATATACCTGGGTGGATTACGGCTCTTCCTATCTGCCCAGCGACATGAACGCGGCGTATCTGTACGCGGAGCTGGAGATGTGCGAGGAAATCGACCGGAAACGGCACGCGATCTACAATCTGTATCATGAAGCGTTCCGGGAGCTTGAGGAGAAAGGGCGGATTCAGCGGCCCTTCGTGCCGGATTATGCGAAGCATAATGCACATATGTACTATATCAAGGTCAGAGACCTGGAAGAGAGGACAAGGCTGATTGCCTACCTGAAGGAGCGCGGCGTCATGGCCGTATTCCATTATATTCCGCTGCATTCGGCTGCGGCGGGACAGAAATTCGGACGTTTCCACGGGGAGGATGTCTGGACGACGAAGGAAAGCGAGCGTCTGCTGCGTCTTCCCATGTTCTACAATCTGGATATGAAGGATGCAGAATATGCGGCATCCTGTGTCCTGGACTTTTTTAAAGAATGAAAAACTATCTGAAAAAACTCAGCCCCTATATGGTGCTGAAGGGGATCCGCTATCTCCGGCATTTCGGGCCGAAGGAATTTCTGATCCGCCTCCAGGAACGCATGGAGCCGGAGGAAGTACCCTACGGACCCTGGTATGATCATTACAGGCCGACACCGGAAGAGTTGGACCGGCAGAGAAAACAGACCTTCGGGAATGATATCCGGTTTTCCATCCTGGTGCCCTGCTTTCATACACCCGTCCGCTATCTGCAGGAGATGGCGGACTCCGTTTTCCGTCAGACGTATTCCAACTGGCAACTGTGCATTGTCAACGCGTCTCCGGGTGACTCGGAGATGAAAAGCCTGCTGGAGGAATATGCAAAAGACCCGAGGGTTTCGGTCACTTCCCTGGAGCGAAATCTGGGGATCAGTGAGAACACGAACCGTGCGCTGGAGATGGCGGACGGGGATTACGTGTGCCTGCTGGATCATGACGATGTGCTCTCCGAGGCTGCGCTGTGGCAGATTGCCCGGTATCTGAAGGAACATCCGTCGGCGGAGATTGTCTATACGGATGAAGATAAGATCACCGGGGACGGGAAAGAGCACTTCCAGCCGCATCTGAAACCGGATTTCAATCTGGATCTGCTGCGTTCCAATAATTATATCTGCCATCTGTTTGCCGTGCGCCGCACGATTGCGCTGCAGACCGGAGGCTTCCGTGAGGAGTACAACGGGGCACAGGATTATGACTTCATTTTCCGCTGCTGTGAGGCGGCGGCTGAAGACGCGCCGGGGAAAACTCTCTCTGCGCGGATGACAAGGGAGAAGATCGGCCATGTGCCGGAAATCCTGTATCACTGGCGGGTCCACAAAGATTCGACGGCGGACAATCCGGACAGCAAGCAGTACGCCTTTGAAGCCGGCAGGCGGGCGATTGAGGAACATCTGAAACGCTGCGGTGAGCGCGGCCGGGCGGAGGAACTGAAGGATCACGGGTTTTACCGTGTACATTATGAACCTGAACGGGACGATGCGTCCCCGCTGGTTTCCGTGATCATTCCCAGCCGCAACCAGGCACCGGTACTGGAACGCTGCCTGAAGTCTCTGGAGAAAACGACCGGGGAGATCAAAAAGGAAATCCTGGTCATCGAGAACAACAGCGATGAACCCGAGACCTTTGAACTCTACCGCAGGCTGTCCGGCGAGCCGCAGATCCGGTTTTTGAGATGGGATCATCCGTTCAACTATTCCGCGATCAACAACTACGGGGTCCGGAAGGCAAAAGGGAAATATATTCTATTTCTCAATAACGATATCGAAGCCTTCCAGGACGGATGGCTTTCGGAGATGCTCAGTGTCTGCCGCCGCCCGGATGTGGGGGCGGTCGGAGCCAGGCTCTACTATCCGGACAATACAATCCAGCACGCCGGCATTGTCATGGGCATCGGCGGCGTGGCCGGCAGCATGTTTGTGGATATGAAGCGGGAACGCACCGGTTATCTTCACAAAGCGGCATTGCTGCAGGATCTGAGCGCCGTGACGGCAGCCTGTATGCTGATGAAAAAGGAAACCTTTACTGCGCTGGGCGGCTTCGAGGAGAAGCTGGCCGTGGCGTTCAATGATGTGGATCTGTGCCTGCGTGTCAACGAGGCGGGCCTGCGGGTGGTGTATGATCCCTATGCACAGCTGTACCATGACGAATCCCGTTCCCGGGGAGCGGAGGATTCCAAGGAGAAGGTCCGGCGGTTCCAGAACGAGATTGAATACATGCGCACAAACTGGCTGGGTTATCTGAAGGGCACCGATCCGTACTACAATAAAAATCTATCCTTGACGAAATGGAATTATTCCCTCAAAAACGGAGAGAGAATGCGATGAATGCGATTACGGTGGTTATACCGAACTGGAACGGGATGGAAGTGATTAAGCCCTGCCTGGATTCGCTGCGCTCTCAGTCGATGAAGGCGTTTTCGACCATCCTGATTGACAACGGATCGACGGACGGCAGCCTGGAGCTGGTCCGCGCCGGGTATCCGGAGGTCAGGGTGAAGGCGTTTGCGGAGAATACAGGATTTTCGCGGGCGGTCAATGAGGGAATCCGCCAGAGCGATACCCCCTATGTGGTTCTTCTGAACAACGATACCGTCTGCGCAAAGCATTTTCTCGAGGAACTGTATCGCTGCATCAAAAGACATCCGAATGCCTTTTCCTGTTCCGCGCGGATGGAACAGATGAAACAGCCCGGGATTCTGGACGGAGCCGGGGATTACTACTGTGCGCTGGGCTGGGCGTTCGCCGACGGCAAGGGGAAACGCAGCCGCTGCCGCAGAAGGGAGCACAAGGTCTTTTCGTCCTGCGCAGGCGCGGCGATTTACCGCAGGGACCTTCTGGAGGAGCTTGGCGGCTTCAACGAACAGCACTTTGCATACCTTGAGGATGTGGACCTGGGCTACCGGGCACAGATCCGTGGCTATGAAAACTGGTATGCACCGAAGGCGCTCGTGCTGCACGCAGGCAGTGCGGCTTCCGGTTCCGCCCACAATCCCTTCAAGGTTTCCCTCTCCTCCAGAAACAGCATGTATCTGATCGGAGGAAATATGCCGGTCTGGCAGATCGCGCTGAACCTTCCGTTTCTGACGGCCGGAACCGCTGTAAAGTATGTGTATTTCTGTAAAAAGGGGCTTGGAAGCTGCTATCGGAAAGGGATCCTCGAGGGCATCCGGATGGCGTTCAGAGACCGGAAAAAGGGGCATTGTCCTCCGAGGGAGGGACAGTATCTGAAGATCCAGCTGCAGCTGTGGGCAAATCTGTTCCGGCGGTTTTGAGGGGAGACAGGGAGACAGGGGACGGTTCTGTGTCTCCTGGACGAAGACAGGACAGTTCTGTGTCTTCTTTCATAAGCTGACCGGATCCGCTGCGCCGGACTGACAATTAACAGAAAATGGTTTGAGCGCCAGGTGCCCCAGTGCGATCAAAATTGAACCGATGGCAATTAAGGGAGTATCATTATAAGGGAGTATAAATTAAGGGAGTATAATAAATGAGCGAGTTTGATGACAACAAAAGGTCTAGCCGTTATCAGGACAAAAACGGCGGGGCCTCAGATGCGCGGCGCGGTGGGGACAGAACTCTGGCGAACCGCGCGTATAGAGACACGGCACAGGACGGTCGTGGGTACGACAGGCAGAATTATGGCGGTGAGGGCTATGACGGCCGGAATTACGGCGGTCAGGGCTATGACGGCCGGAACTACGGCGGTCAGGGCTATGACGGCCGGAACTACGGCGGTCAGGGCTATGATGGCCGGAATAATGGCGGCCAGGGCTATGACGGCCGGAATTATGGTGCCCAGGGCTATGACGGTCGAAACTACGGGGCTCAGGGCTACGGCGGCCAGAACTACGATGGCCGGAACTACGGGGGCCAGGGTTATGACGGTCGAAATTATGATGGCCGGAACTACGAGGGCCAGAGTTACGACAGCCGGAATTACGGTGGCCAGGGTTATGACGGCCGGAACTACGGGGGCCAGGGCTATGACAGCCGGAATTATGATGGCCAGGGCTATGACAGTCGGAATTATGGCGCCCGGGACTACGACGGCCGGAACTATGGCAGCCAGGATAACGACAGCCGGAACTACGACGATCAGGGCTACGAGAGTCGGAACCGCGGCGGCCGGAAGAATGACAGCCGCGGCCGCGGCGGAGAACTCCGGCGGGAAAGAGCGGCGGAGAACCGCAGACGTGAACGGCCTGTACGCGGCAGCAGCCCGGACCGGGACCTGCCGGGAGCAAAGCCCCGGCGCAGAAGAAAGTGGCCGGTGGTATTGACGGTGGTTCTGCTTTTGATACTGATCCCCGGCATTCTGTTGACCGTATGGCTTTCCAGAATCAGCCATGTCCGACTGAAGGAGCTGATCGTCAACGCAGGCGTGACCGGAGACAAGGGCATACAGAATGTCGTCCTGTACGGTGTTGATTCCCGAGAAGGAAAACTGACGGAAGAATGCCACAGCGATACCATTATTCTCTGCAGTCTGAACAAGTCGAAAAAAGAAGTCCGGATGGTATCCGTATACAGGGACACCTATCTTGACAACACCAACGGAGAATACCGCAAGGCGACCGAATGCTACTACTTCGGAGGCCCGGAGCGGTCCGTCAACATGCTGAACAAGAATCTGGACCTGAATATATCGAAGTATGTGACGGTAGATTTTTCCGCTGTCATTAAGATTGTGGACCTGCTTGGAGGCATCGACCTCGAGATCACGGACGAGGAGATGGAGTATATCAACGGATACTGTGTGGAGAACAATCTGGTGACCGGCGTCTCCTATACACCGCTCACGCAGTCCGGGTATGTACATCTGGACGGAATCCAGGCGCTGGCTTACTGCCGGATCCGTTATACGGGAGGCTGGGACTACAAGCGCACGCAGCGTCAGAGAACGGTAATCACCCTGTGCTATCAGAAGGCAAAGGAACAGGGGCTGCCTTCTCTGCTGTCGATGATCAATACCCTGCTGCCGGATGTTGCCACCAACATGAGCCTGCCGGAGCTGCTTGGCCTGGCAACCTCCATCTTCGGATATCAGCTCGGCGATGAGAGCGGATTCCCCTTCCATCAGGTGGCGATGGATGTGGACGGTAGCGATGTTGTGGTTTCACAGAATCTTGCCCAGGATGTGTCAGAACTGCACAGTGTTCTGTTCGGTACGGAGGGCTACACCCCGTCTGCGACTGTACAGGAAATCAGTGAATACATCTCATCGAAAACCGGGCTGTACTAAGGAAACACGGAATAAATCAGCGTTTCCTCAGAGTCTTCGGCGGATCGCAGCGCGGCGCAGAGGAAGGCTTTTATCGAAAGCCGCGCCGCACGCGGCTTTGACCGATCGCGCGCTCAAAGATTAGATCAGGAACAGCAGAGCTGTAATTGGAAGAAAGGCATGGATGAAGTACATCGGGTGAATTGTCTATGGATCAGGACAGGAGAATAACGGCGATCATCCCCGTCTGGAAGCCGGACAGGCGGTTCGGCGCTGCACTGGAACGGCTGCAGAAACAGGCCCTGCCTCCGGAAAGAATTCTGATCGTGAATACGGAAGAACAGTATTTCAGGCCGGAGCTGGTCAGGAACTGGGAGAACGTGTCCGTACTGCATATCCGGAAGGAGATGTTTGACCACGGAGCAACCCGGGATATGGCTGCCCGCATGTGTGATACGCCCTATCTGCTTTTTATGACGATGGACGCGGTGCCGGCCGATGCGCATCTGACAGAGCGCCTGATCGCAGCATTTGACGATCCGCAGACAGCAGCCGCCTATGCCCGGCAGGTGCCGGGGAAGAACTGTCCCCCGCTGGAACGCGCGGTCCGCTCCTTCAATTATCCCGGCGAGAGCCGGAAGAAGACCCTGGAGGATCTGCCCGAACTGGGTGTAAAGACCTTTTTCTGTTCCAATGTCTGCGCAATGTACCGGCGGGATGTCTATCTTAAACTGGGAGGCTTTGCCGGGAATACAATCTTCAATGAAGACATGGTATTTGCATCCGGGGTGATCCGGTCCGGCCAGGCGGTGGCGTACTGTGCCGACGCAAAAGTGATTCATTATCACAACTATTCTGCGCTGCAGCAGTTTCGCCGGAATTTTGACATTGGCGTTTCCCAGAAACAGCATCCGGAGGTTTTTGAGGGTATCCGGTCCGAAAAAACCGGGATCCGGATGATCCGGGAGACAGCGCGCGCTCTGGCGGCGGAGGGACATTATCTCTCCGTCCTGCAGCTGCTGTGGCAGAGCGGATGGAAATATGCCGGCTTTCTCGCCGGAAAAAATTATGAAAAACTGCCGCGGAATCTGATCCTGCAGATGACCTCAAACCGGTCGTACTGGGAGAAGAAGGAACGATAAGCATGTCCCCTTACGGGAAGGAATACGAGGAACGATGAGCCAACAGGACAATAACGACAGAATTTCCTACTGCATGATGTGTATGAGGACAGAGAAGGACGCTGGGAAGCTGATCCGGCTGCCGGGGAATGTAACCATCTGCCCGGACTGCATGCAGCGTACCATGGATATGATGAACCATCCGGAGGTCCTTCAGCAGCTGCAGCTGCCTCCGGGAATGGATCTTTCCGCCATGCTTTCGGGGCTTTGGGGAGGCTGGACAGATCCGGGAGCAACCGCGCCAAAGCCCGAACCGGACGCTGCGGCACAGCCGGATACGGGTTCAGTGACAGAAGTGTCTCCGGAAACGGTGAACCGGTCTTCGGACGGCGTCTCTTCCGACAGTACGACTCCCGGAACGGATTTTGTCCTGCCGGTACAGGAGGGAACGGCCTCACAGGAAGAAACACCGGCACAGAACGGAAAACCGCCTCGGGAGGGAAATCCGTCCCGGGAGGATGCGGGCGCACAAAAGACAGAGCCGGAGCCGGAGAACCGGAAAACGGACAGCAGGCCCAGGGGCATCAGTATATTCAATCTCGGAAGTCTTTTCGGCCAGCCCCCCGCCCCGCAGCACCGGAGCGCGCCGAAGAAAAAGCCGGCGGGGGAGAGTATCCTGGACCTGAAATCCATACCGGCGCCGCATAAGATCCGCGCCATGCTGGACCAGTATGTGATCGGACAGGATCATGCCAAGAAGGTTCTCTCCGTTGCGGTTTATAACCATTACAAACGGATTTTCACCAATACGATGGATGAAATCCAGATCGAGAAATCCAACGTTCTGATGCTGGGTCCCACCGGCTGCGGCAAGACCTACCTGGTTCGCACCCTGGCCAGGGTACTGAATGTGCCGCTGGCGATCTCGGATGCCACATCCCTGACCGAAGCCGGTTACATCGGCGACGATATCGAGAGCGTGGTGTCCAGACTGCTGATGGAAGCAGAGGACGATGTGGAGCGGTGCGAGCAGGGGATCGTTTTCATCGACGAGATCGACAAGCTTGCGAAAAAGAAGGAGACAAACCATCGGGATGTCAGCGGCGAATCGGTACAGCAGGGCCTGCTTTCCCTGCTGGAGGGCAGCAGCATTGAAGTCCCGGTCGGTGCCATGAGCAAAAACGCCATGGTTCCGATGGCAACCGTGAATACAAGAAACATCCTCTTTATCTGCGCCGGCGCCTTCCCCGGCCTGGAGGATGTCATTAAAGAGCGAATGAACCAGACCTCCGCGATCGGTTTTCGCAGCCAGCTGAAGGATGAGTATGATGAAGATCCGGATCTGCTGACCCATGTCACGCCGGAAGATCTGCGGAAGTTCGGAATGATCCCGGAATTTATCGGGAGACTGCCGGTGATCTGTCCGCTTCGAAGCCTGACGAAGGAATCCCTGATTTCCATCATGATGGAACCGAAAAACGCCATTCTGCGCCAGTACCAGAAACTTCTCGAACTGGACGAAGTCCGGCTGGAATTCGACGACAGTGCACTGGAAGCCATCGCGGAGAAGGCGCTGGAGCGGAAAACGGGGGCACGCGGGCTGCGGGCTGTGATTGAAGAGTTCATGCTGGATATCATGTATGAGATTCCAAAAGACGAGAACATCGGCACCGTGACCATTACCGGAGATTACATCCGCGGAAAAGGCGGGCCGCTGATTACGATCCGCGGCGTGTAAAAAATGGATTACGATCCGCGGTGTGTAAAAAAGTTGACACAAAATGGAATAAATGATATTTTTAAAGTTACTCGTGAATTAAGTTGGCTGTCCGGCGACCGGAGACTATGCCCGGACGGAGGCGGATCCAAGGGGGAAAAACACGGTTTATGAATGAAGTACAGGATAACCAGGAGAAATTTCTGAAAGTGCTTGCCTCGCTCCTTCAGCTTGCGAAGGGGAAAAAGAACATGCTGGAGTACGACGAGATTCTGGCAGCATTCGAAGGAATCGATCTCACCGAGGATAAGATGGATGAAATCCTCGAGTACTTTGAAAAGAACAATATCGATGTGCTGCAGGGCAAATCCATCGATGACCCGACCGATGAACTGCTGCTGGAGACAGAGGATGACATCATTCCCGATGAGGAAGAGACCGAGCTGATCGATGATGTGGATGTCCTTGAGGGTGTCAGTACAGAAGATCCGGTCCGTATGTATTTAAAGGAAATCGGCAATGTGCCCCTGCTGACCAGCGAAGAAGAAGTGGAACTGGCAAAACGGGTGGAAGCAGGCGATCCGGAGGCCAAGAAAAAGCTGACAGAGGCAAATCTGCGCCTGGTTGTCAGCATCGCAAAGAAATATGTCGGACGCGGAATGCCGTTCCTGGATCTGATTCAGGAAGGCAACATGGGCCTGATGAAGGCCGTGGACAAGTTCGACTACACCAAAGGATATAAGTTCTCCACCTATGCGACCTGGTGGATTCGCCAGGCGATTACCAGAGGCATTGCGGACACCGGCAGAACGATCCGCGTTCCGGTCCATATGGTAGAGACGATCAACAAGACGCTGCGCATGACCCGAACCCTGCTGCAGGAGCTCGGCCGTGAGCCTACGCCGGAGGAAGTGGCGGAACGCCTTGGTGTTCCGGTATCCCGGGTGAGGGAAGTGCTGAAGATTTCGCGCGATCCCGTCTCGCTGGACACGCCGATCGGAGAAGAGGACGACAGCCATCTCGGCGATTTCATCGAGGATGATTCTGCGCTGTCGCCCGCGGATTCGGCCGCTTTTTCCATGCTCAAGGAGGAACTGGACCAGGCCCTCGGTTCTCTGACGGACAGAGAACGCCAGGTGGTCCGCCTGCGGTTCGGCCTGGAGGACGGCAGGGCCCGTACGCTGGAGGAAGTCGGCAGGGAATTCAATGTAACCAGAGAACGAATCCGACAGATTGAAGCGAAGGCGCTGCGCAAGCTTCGTCACCCGACGAGAAGCAAGCGGCTTAAGGATTTTCTGAATTAGGAACTGCAGTGAAATCACTTTTCTTTCCGGCTTTGGCTGGTCCAATCGGCTGGTTCAATCCTCCGGAACAACATTTCCTCAGGGAATGCCGGACGGGGAAAGAAATGGCAGGAGCAGCCGTATACGAAGGAGGATTTTTAAATGACGGAGTATCGTTTTGACCCGGTTCTTGCGCGGGATCATCTTGTGGAGGCGCTTCGGAAGCTTTCAAAAGAACAGAATTTTCAGAAAGTCGTGATCGGTATTTCCGGCGGCAAGGATTCTACCGTTACGGCCGCGATCTGCGCCAGGGCCCTCGGAAAGGAAAACGTGTATGGGATTATGCTTCCGGACGGGGAGCAGAAGGACATCAGCGACAGTGTGCGCGTCTGTGAAGCCCTCGGCATTCAGCACAGGACGATCAACATCGGAGCGATTCATGATGCGCTGAAGGCAGCGACGGACCAGATCAAGGATACGGCTGCGGAGGGTGAATTTTCGGTTCCCTACAGTAGAGAGAGCGACATCAACGTCGGCCCGAGATTGCGTATGACGGTGCTTCGATATGCCGCTCAGGCCTTGAACGCAAGACTGGCGGGTACCGGCAACCTTTCGGAAGCTACGGTGGGATACTGCACAAAGGACGGCGACACCTCCTGCGACTTTGGCATGCTCGGAAAGCTGACCAGTGTCGAGGTCGTACAGGTCGGGCTGACCATGGAGGAGCTTCCGTCGGATCTCGTCGAGAAAACGCCGACCGACGGTCTGTCCGGAAAGAGCGATGAAGAAAAACTCGGGCTGAAATACAAGGATATTCATGCCTTCATCCGTCTGGGAACCTGCGGCGATCCGGCAGTTGACGAAGTGATCGCTGCGAAGGAGCGGGCAAACATGCATAAACGCCGCATGCCGCTGATCCTGGATCCGTTTGCGTGAGAATATGGAGTGAATGTGAGTCAGGACAGTGTGTCAGGGGACTAGTGAGTCAGGGTGAGTCAGGGGACGTATCCCCTGACTCATTTTGATTCAGTTATGCAGTGAGTAGGGGACGTATCTCCTGACTCATTTTGATTCAGTTATGAACTGGGAGATGCATCTCCTGCTCATTTTGGTTCGGTTATGGCTCTGAGGGTCGTCTTTGCTGACTTATTTCTGATCTTGTGAGTCAGCTTGTTCATATTGAGCCGGTGAGTCAGCTTCTTCATTGAGTAGAGTTACGTCTTTTCAGACTCTCATTTCTGAGCTGTCGAGTCAGATTCTTCATTTAGTATAGACGCATCTATCTTTTCTTATCGGTTCATTTTATGGGCCGGACAATTTTGATGGGGAGAGCAGGCGATGCGGGAGCTGGATTCTCTTAGTCTCCGCTTGCAGGAGCGAGACGGGCAGACCGGTTCGGATGAGCTTGAAGATTCGGTCAGCTAAAAGAGGTGAGGGCATGGAAAATCCTCACTCAATGGAAGCTTCCTGCCCGTCTGCTGCGCCAGAGGGTAGCAGCGGGCATGGAAAATCCACACTCAATGGAAACTTCCTGCCCGTCTGCTGCGCCGAAGGGAGGCAGCGGGCATGGAAAATCCACACTCAATGGAAGCTTCCTGCTCGTCGGCGGCGCCAGAGGGTAGCAGCGGGCATGGAAAATCCACACTCAATGGAAGATTCCTGCCCGACTGCGGCGCCGGAGGGAGGCAGCGGGCATGGAAAATCCTCACTCAATGGAAGATTCCTGCCCGACTGCGGCGCCGGAGGGTAGCAGCGGGCATGGAAAAT
>CACXHD010000061.1 GCA_902767335.1 uncultured Lachnospiraceae bacterium | reverse complement strand
GAGACACAGAACCGTCCCCTGTCTCCTCCGACTGTCGAATTTAACAGAGAGGGCTGCGTGACGCAGACATCTCTCTGCTAAAGAGGGATCGGTCCGGAAACGGCCTGAACCGTTTTTTGGACAGGTTCCTGAGGAAACTCGGATCGAATCCGTGTTTTCGTAGAATATAAGATTCTTCAATAACAGGAGGTACAAACAATGAAGAAAACAACGACACTGCTTCTTGCCGGAATGCTCGCCGGTGTGTGCTCTGTCAGCGCATGGGCGGCGGAATATCATGACTATGATTATTCGGACCAGTATGTGGCAGCCGACGAAGCAGCTGTTTACGAGGGAACCGACGAATGGCCGCAGCTGACCTGGAACTATGACTGCTCGACCGGTGAAACTTCCACCTGGGCACAGGCCGGTTATTTTTTCGCGGCGCTGATGGCTGAGTCAACGGACGGGGCGGTTCTGGTCGAGGTATATCCCGGCGAACAGCTCACCAACGGTGACCAGGTTGCCGGTATTCAGGCTCTGATCGACGGCGATACCCTGCAGGTATCCATGCATTCCAACCTGATCTACGCTAACTTCGATTCCCGTTTCAATGTTGTTTCTCTCCCGTATATTTTCGAGAACTATGATGATGTTGACGCGGTCATGAACGGCGAGGGCGGCGAAGCGCTCAAGAACGTTCTGGCAGAGCACGGCCTGGTCTGCCTTGGCATCGGCGAAAACGGCTTCCGTCAGATCACCAATTCCAAGAAACCCATCACGACCGTTGCCGATCTGAGCGACATCAAGATGCGCATTTGCTCCAATGACCTCTGCGCGGAAGTGTACAAGGAATGGGGATGCGACGCGACAGTTATGAACTGGTCGGAAACATATACCTCTCTGCAGCAGAAGACCGTTGACGGACAGGAGAATCCGGAAACCGCGATTGACTCCGCATCCGTACAGGACGTTCAGGACTATATCTCCCTGTGGAATGCATATTATGACTGCCTGTTCTTCTGCATCAACCAGAATGTGTATGATCAGCTGACGGATGAGCAGAAAGCGGTTGTTGCAGCCAATGCGGCAAAGGCGGTTGAGTATCAGAAAGCCACCAACAGAGAACTGGTGGATTCTCTTGTCGCCGAGTGGACCGAGGGCGGCGATATGGAAGTTACCACACTCGACCAGATCGACTCCGATTCCTTTAAGGAAGCAGCTTCCGGCGCGGCGGAGTGGTACAAGAATTCTCTGGTTTCCAATGCAGGCATGTCTGAGGAAGACGCGGATGCTCTGATCGCTGCTTTCCAGAAATAAGCAGGTTTCAGACGGATTGTAAGTATGAGGTTTGACCTGTATTTATCTTTTATCGCATATGCCTGTGCGACAACGTTCATGCCGGGGCCGAATAACATCCTGCTCCTGACGCAGGCGGGCAGATTTGGCGTCCGGCCGCTGCGCCCATTGCTTCTTGGGATCTGGAGCGGACTGCTGGTCGTCATGCTGCTGGCGGGCTCGTTTCTCGGTGTTCTCGGGAATTATGTGCCGAAGATCGTTCCGGTATTTAAATATGCCGGCGCCGCATATATTCTCTACCTGGCCTGGAAGACATTCCGGCGGGGAAAGATCGGATCCGCCGACAGCAAAGAGGATGTGCCGCTGACGTATCTCAACGGGTTTGCACTGCAGTTTCTGAACATCAAGGTTCTGATGCTGGGACTTGCTTCCTACCCCGGGTATTTTCAGCCCATGGGCGGAGGGTTTCTGATTACGCTGCTGTTCGCGGTGACCATGACTGTGTGCTGCGGCATCGGCAATCTGATCTGGACCTTCCTCGGGAGCATCCTGACACCGGTCTACAACCGGTATTATCGTCCCGTGAATACGGTCATGGCGCTGCTGCTCGTATGGTGTGCATACAAGATCATTAAGTAGAAACGGAATATGCCGGGAGACCGGGTGAAGACAGAATCATCTGATCGAAGATGATCGTTTTTGGCAGGCATAAGGCCGGCTGCTTCGGCGGCCGGCCTTTTTGCGACACGGATTAAGGAAAACACAGGTAAATCAAGCAAAGGGTGACAGGGAGGTCAGGTAACTGTCCCCAGTCGTCCTGCGCGCAACATTTTCAAAGAACCTTCCTGATTCAAGAATCTTTACTGGCAGGAAAAAGTTGTCTGTGATATCATTTATGTATTCATAGAAGCAAGTCGTATTTCATTTCTTTGCAGCATTCGCTGCGACAAGTGGAAATCTCCACGGAAATTCCTTGCTCATTTCATATTGTCGGGCAGGGATGAATATAACGGCATTCCTGTCTGGGGTTTCTTATTCTTACTACGGGAGGAATGCAGATGGCAAAAAGGTATGAGGAACTGTCGTTTACGGATGATTTTATGTTCTGCAAAATCTTAGAGCTCCATCCGGAACTATGCAGAGAGCTGCTGGAGCTGATCCTGGGGCGGAGCGTCGGAGAGCTGGCTTTGGTGAACCGGCAGAAACCGGTGGAGGCCACACCGGATGGTCATGGCGTGAGATTTGATGTCTATGTAAAAGACGGAGAAAAAACGATCTATGATGTCGAGATGCAGAATGCAAATGTCGACTCGATTCCGAAGCGAAGCCGGTATTCCCAGAGCATGATCGATATGGATCAGTTTGAGCGAGGCGCGAAATATTCGGAACTATGCCAAAGCTATGTTATTTTTATATGTCGTTTTAACTTGTTCCCGAAGATAGGCCTTCATAAGTATACGTTTCTTAATCTTTGTAAAGAGAAACCGCAGGTCGAACTGGGGGATGGTACGGAGAAGATCTATCTCTGCGCAAAAGGAACTGCAGAAGATGTATCGGAAAACATGAAAGCTTTTCTGCAGTTTATAGCAACAGGAAATTCGGAGAGCAGATTCACTGAAAAGCTGAAGTCTGCTGTAGAAACCGCGAAATATCAAAATCAATGGAGACGAGATTATATGAATCTATTAGAACTGAACGCGATCGAGCGAGAGGAAGGGCGAAAAGAAGGTGCTCTGCATATTCTGTGTTCGCTTGCAGATGAGGGAATTCTGAGTATAGAGGAGGCAGCAAAACGTGCGAATATGTCTGCTGCTGAATTCCAGGAGAAAATGACTGAGGAAAAAGAGTAAAAAAGTGAGGGGCCACTGCGGGATTTGTTTCTGCGGCGGAGAAGAAGTCTACAAAAATGATTGTGAGCCAGTAATAGGGAGAGAAAATGATGGGCATGAGATGGAAGAGGCTGGTGGCAGCAACGATGACAGGACTGATGACGATCACAAGTCTGCCAGTCACTGGTTTTGCAGCAGAAGAAGATTTTGCTCTGCAGGAGCTGATTGCGGAGACGGAAAGCGATGGAACATTAGTCGAGACGTTGAATGGGACATCGAGCGGTTTGGAAACTCCTGAAACATCCGCTGAAAAGGATGCGGAGATTTACGATGTTGTCATTGACGGAGCGGAAAGCGATGCGGCAGATTTGTTTGAGACCACAGAACTGACGAACGAGCAGGATGAAAATGGCTTTACAGAAAACGCAGAAGCAGCTGATGATGATCATTTCGATGGGCTCGCAGAGGGTATCGATCTGGAAGCCGAAGAATTGCCGGACGGACTGGATCTTGAAGAGCTGTCCTTGTCTGAGAATCCGGCAGGAGAAACAGCAGAAACGACAGGAACGATAGAAGCGGCAGGTACGATAGAAACGATTGAACCAGCAGGGATTGTGGAAACGGATGATGAGATTTCCGATGATCCGGATGTTCTGACAGTCGGGGAACCACTTGGAGATTCCGTCGAAGATGCCTTCGATTCTGTTCTGGTCGATACGACGGAAGAAGTGGAGGAAGCAGCGGTACTTTCCGCAGAGGATGACGATACTGCGGTTTATCATATCACTGTCTATGCAACGGGAGCGCTGAATGAGATTTATGATCCTGACTCTTCCAATTATAATTTCAAGGTATACACGGATCAGGTATATTCTGAATTTGATGTGGCAGAAGGTGACTTCTTCTCCCTTACAACATACGGTTATCTGAAAAATGCGGATCCGCATTACATTCATGATGGCTGGCGGATGTACCCGGACGGAGATACACAAATAGATCATGAACATTATTTCCCGACTTCTGATATGGCTGTGTGCCCGTACTGGTCTGAGGCTTATGCGCTGACGGTCGATGCAAACGGCGGGGAACTCGTTGGATATGGTACAGACCGGACAGTTGTTGCCGTTGCGAAGGACAGTTATTACATGAGTGATATCCGAGCTGTCCGGGATGGATTTGCGTTCGGCGGATGGTCAGTGGAAGATGGTTCGGGAAATCTTTATGAGGTGGACCATCTGTATGATATCTGGCCGTCATCCGACTGTACAGCCAGGGCGATCTGGAAAACCGGGGTCCGGCTGACACTGGATTACAATGGCGGCAGAAATCCATATGCGGATGAAACGGAGACAAGTTCCGTGGTACTTGTACCTGAGGGAGAACCGATCGGGAGCAGCATTTCATTGTATCTACGGAATGAAGCGACGAATGAGGACAGCCCGAATTATGAACTTGACGGATGGAGCCTGACGCCGGATGGAGATCCGATTGACCTGTATACGTATGTGCCGGATGGGGATATGAAGCTGTATGCCCACTGGAGAGCATATTCTGATGTCTATACAAATCCGGTGGAGGGGTATTTCCCGGGATGGTCTGTCGGTTACGATATGCATATGCAGGTGGACTATGGCTCTCTCCTGTATGAGAGTATCGCCTGGGATGAACCGACGATCGATGATCCGGATCTGGCGTTCGACTGCTGGTATCTGGATGTGGAACGCACGATGCCGGTTACTGAAGACTACCGGATCAGAACCAGTTGTCAGTTTGTTTACGCCGGCTATCGGGAGTGCTGGCATGTCACCTTTGATGCAAACGGCGGCAGCTTTTATAATCTGGGTGATGCAGATGATATCTATACACGAAAGATCGCAAAGGGTCGTTCTGTAAACTGTCAATATGATTCGATGCGAAATGGCGTCTATATCACCGGATGGGCACTGGATCCCGAGGGAGAGAACAAAATTGAACTGACGGATGGCTGGATGCTGACGCCGACATCGGATATGACATTGTATGCTGTTTATGAAGAAGAACAGCCTTATGAACCGGACGATCCGGACGATCTGCATAATTACGAATGGGTGGTTACAGTCGAACCCACCTGCACAGAGAGCGGTACGAGAGTTCAGATCTGCCAGGATGAGGGCTGTGGTGCTACGGGACAGACGGAGACGATCCGCGCTCTTGGACATGATAACTATGTTTCAAGTTCTGCTGTTGCGGCAACCTGCGTTACGGCCGGAATGACCGCAGAGCTGACCTGTTCACGGTGCGGCCTGGTGACAGCACCGAAAACTGTCAAAGCGCTCGGACATGATTTCAAGACGACGAAGACAGCCGTGGCGGCTACCTGCACAGCTGGCGGAAAGACTTCGGAAATCAAGTGTGGCAGATGCGGATTTGTCAAGCAGAAGCAGACAGCCACCAATCCGCTTGGGCATGTATACCGGACAACAAAAGCGGCCGTGGCGGCAACCTGCACTAAGGAAGGAAAGACGGAAGAAATCAGCTGCACCAGATGCAAGCATGTGAAGCAGCCCCAGAAGGCTACCAATCCGCTCGGGCACAAGACCTATGTTTCAAAGAAGGCAGTGGCAGCTACCTGTACGGAAACCGGAAAAACAGCAGAATACAAATGCTCCAGATGCGGGACAGTCACACAGAAGCAGACGAAGACAGCTGCGCTCGGGCATCATTTTGTTGCGACGGCAACCGTTGCGGCAACCTGCAAAGCCGCCGGCCATAAAGGCGGAACACATTGCTCCCGCTGCCAACTTGTGAAGACAGCGCCGACAAAGATTCCGAAGACCGATGATCACAGCTTCGGAAGCTGGAAGACGACCAAAGCAGCAACTGTCTTTAAAAAGGGAGAGAAAACACGCAGCTGTAAGGTATGTGGCAAAAAAGAGACCAAAACGATCGCAAAAGCGAAGGCAGTTCTTTCTCTCAACAAATCGTCCGTGACATTGCTGATTGGGAAATACGCCAATGGATCGGTTAAAATTACAGCTTCGAAGATTGGCAACGGTGACAGTATCACTTCCTGGAAGAGCAGCAATACTTCTGTAGCAACTGTCAGCGGCGGAACTATTCATGCGAAAAAGAAAGGCAGCGCTGTTATTACCGCAAAGACCAAAGGCGGTGCTTCCGATACCGTCAAGGTAACTGTCAAGAATTCTGACCAGAAAACAAGCGGCATCTCTGTGACCGTTGCCGGCACGACGATCAATGGCAAAAAAGGCAGCCGCAAGACCGGCTCAGCGACAGACGGTACCATAACTTTGAAAATGGGAAAGACGGCGGCGATCAAAGTTTCTCTGACGCCGGCAACCACCAGCCAGAAAGTGTCTTACTCGGTGGAAGGACTAAACGGTTATATCAGCGTAAACAGCTCCGGTGTCATCACTGCTAAGAAAACAAAGCTGTTCAACAGTGGCGCGGGAACCGTTGTCGTGAAGTCAGGAAACTACTCTGTTCGGATCAATGTGAAGACCAAAAAGTAACGAAAAAGGCAATGCAGCAGGGGTCAGATCTCGTGGAGAGATCTGACCCCTGATTTTGTGTAACGGTGACTCATATGTTAAACGTTTAGAAATGTTTCTGCAAAAATACAACTCGAAAATTAATAATTTCGTAAGAAACATCGTGAAATTGCTTGCGTTTAACGTTTTTAATGAGTATAATATATGGCAGATATGTTCTCAGTTCTGTATTGACTTTTCAGAACTAAGTGGCGCGCCGGATGAAGATCCGGTGGCGAAGTAAGGTTTTCAGACACCATATTGTCCAGACAGATAGCTTTTCCTTATGATTACTTGGTTAAATGATCAACCGGTACAAGACTGAGCTGCAAGATCTGGTAGGTTTTACCTTTGCCGGATCTTTTATTTTTGTTACCCTTTTTACTGTTATATCCGAAGAAAAGCGGAGATTCTGCATTCCGGTGCAGATGAAAGATCGTCTTATTGAGCGGATGTATACAGAGACCTGGAAAGAGGAGGACACTATGAAGACAACGAGGGGAAAAAGATGGTTAGCTTGGCTGATGGCTGTGGCAATGACGTTTACGTCATGTCCGGCATCTGTGTGGGCCGGCGAGGACGTGGATTATGAATATTCCACGGAATCGTACGACTATGCGGCCGGAGAAGAGCAGAATCAGGACAACGACCAGACCTGGGAACAGGAAAATAATGAAGCGCAGGGGCAGGCAGAAGCGCAGGAGCAGGTGGAAGCCGAAGAACAACAGGCAGCCGAGCGTGCGCAGATGGAAGAACAGGCCCGGGCGGAGGCAGAAGCGCAGGCTGCGGCACTTGCTGCACAGGAAGCGGAAGCGGCAGATGCGCAGTACGCTCAGAATGAGGGTGGCCAGTCTGACGATCAGGGATATGATCCGAGTTACGGCCAGAACGATGGACAGGAATATGGCCAGGACGAAAACCAGGGCTATCCCGGGAATGAAGATCCGGCCTATGGACAGGATCAGTCGGATACTTCTTATTCCGATGGAGAAGGCACTTCCCAGGAAGAATGGGAGCAGGGTGACCGGCAGGAGGAAGAAGACCGTTCCGATGCTTCCGAGGAAGATGAAGAAGCCGAGGAAGATGATGACGATGAAGATTCCTACGATGCGGAGGAGTCTTATTCGGATTCTGATGAAGACTGGGAGGAAAATCCGGGCCAGACGGATGACAGCGACGAGGAGGACGATGAAGACGAATCCGAGTCGGAAAAGGCTTCTGAAAAGGCTTCTGAAAAAACAAGTGAGAAAGAAGAAGCGGAACTGCATTCCATGACCTTTGACCTGGGAAACTTTGGTCTGGAAATCTGGGACGGCGCAAACGATACGCTGACGATCTCTTATGACAAGGTATATGAAAATGTTCCGAACGGCGAGATTGTCCTTACCGGTTATGGTGTCGGCAATATTGTTGCCATTCACTCAAACAAGAACATTTATCTCCGTCTGAAGGATCTGACGATCGATGCCCGGCTGACCCCGATCACGATCGAGGGAACCGGAGACGTACAGATTACCGTGGACGGCGACAACACACTGACATCCGACAGCCAGGCGATTCTGATCAGCGGACAGCGCGATGTTGTGATTACGGATGACCCGGACAACCATCGGGACGACCGCCTGAACATCACCAGCTGGTCCGCCTCCGGTATCTATGCGACGGAAGCGGATGTGATCATCAACACGAACGTTACCACAGATGTTCCGGAATCCTGCAGCGGCATCGCTGCCAACCGGCTTTATATCATGGACGAGAATGTCGATGCAACGGTCTGGGCAAATGAGATCGAAGGCATGACCGTCGGCATGCGTGCTGAGGCGGAAGCGTCCGCCCAGGCGGAGATGGAAGCGGCACTGGCTGCACAGGCTGAGGCGGAAGCAGCGCAGGCGGAATCGGAAGCAGCGGCAGCCGCACAGGCGGAAAGCGAAGCAGAGACAGAAAGCGAAGCGCAGGACTCCGGGGTGGAATCTACCCAGACGGAAAGCGAAGTAAACGAGCAGGAGACGGAG
>CACXHD010000060.1 GCA_902767335.1 uncultured Lachnospiraceae bacterium | reverse complement strand
TGCCAATCTGTTGCCAGCACTTAACGGAATTTGTTTGGAATCCGCATAAATACTGACTTCTTTTTGGGTGTTTTCTTATTCGTACTCCACCGTCGCAGGCGGCTTCGGAGTGAAATCATACAGTACCCGGTTGATCCCCGGTACTTCTGTCAGGATCCGGGATACCAGATGATCCATCAGTTCCGCGCTCAGATGCTCTACGGTTACCTCCATGACATCGGTCGTATTGATTGCACGGATGATGCAGGGCCAGTCAAACGTACGCTGACCGTTTTTGACGCCGGTGGATTTGAAATCCGGAACAACGGTAAAATACTGCCAGACCTTTCCCTCCAGGCCGTTTTTGGCAAACTCTTCGCGGAGGATTGCATCGGATTCACGGACAGCCTCCAGGCGGTCTCTGGTGATCGCGCCCGGGCAGCGGACGCCAAGACCGGGTCCCGGGAACGGCTGACGGTAAACCATATTTGCGGGCAGCCCGAGGGCATCGCCGACCATGCGCACTTCATCCTTGAACAGGATCCGAACCGGTTCGACCAGCTCGAAGCGGGAGGCGATATCCTCCGGCAGGCCGCCTGCGTTGTGATGCGCCTTGATCCCGGCTTCACTCTCCAGGATATCCGGCCAGATCGTTCCCTGTGCGAGGAACTCCACACCGTCCAGTTTTCTGGCTTCTTCCGCGAAAACATCAATGAATTCTTCGCCGATGATATGACGTTTCTGCTCCGGATCGCTTACACCGGCCAGTTTGTCCAGGAAACGGTCCACTGCGTCGACATAGATCAGATTCGCATTCATTTCATCGCGGAACACTTTAATCACCTGCTCCGGTTCCCCCTTGCGCAGAAGGCCGTGGTTGACATGAACACAGACCAGCTGCTGGCCGACGGCCTTGATCAGCAGTGCAGCAACCACAGAGGAATCCACCCCGCCCGAAAGCGCAAGAAGAACCTTTTTGTCCCCAATCTGACTCCGTAATGCCTGCAGCTGCTCTTCGATAAAGGCTTCTGCAAGCGCTTTTGTTGTGATACGTTCCATTGTTTCCGGACGTCTGATTTCCATTCAACTCTCCTTTTCCTGATCTGCTTCAGACCTGTCACGTATCTGTAAGGATCATGTATTGCTTATAATTTATTACCTGTAATGTTTTTGCCTGTTGTGCATTGCCTGTTGTGCATTGTCTGTTGTGCATTGCCTGTTGCGCATTGCACAGGTGGCTCGTTGTTGACTATAAAGCCTCCGGCAGGATTCGCAAGAAGCCGCAGCGGAAATATCCCGCCGTGGCGGAGCGAATCCGGAGCAGCATACTCCAGAGGAAAGACTGCTTTGTCGTTTGCTATACCTGTAATGTCTTCAGATAAGCCATGAAATTCTCTTTGTTTTCAAGCGCCGTCGTGGTCGGCCGGCCAAGATCGTCTCTGGCGCCGATCGCGCATTTGACCTCGATCAGAGACAGTTTCTTTCTGCCCTTTGCCTGCTCCAGTTCCCGGTCCAGATCCTCAAAGGAGTTCACGCTGACCGCATAAGGATAGCCGCATGCTCTCGCCGCTGCCGGAAGGTCCATATCCCCCGCGACGGTCGGCATGCCTCCGACTGTTTCATGGGCACCGTTGTTAATGACAATGTGGATCAGGTTGGACGGCTTATATGCTCCGAGGACAGCCATCGAGCCCATGTGCATCAGCACTGCCCCGTCGCCGTCGACACACCAAATTCTCTGCTGCGGCATATGCAGGGCAATGCCCAGCGCGATGGAGCTGCTGTGGCCCATCGAGCCGACCGTCAGAAAATCATATTTATGGCTCTGTCCGGCGCCGGCCCTTGTCTCAAACAGTTCTCTGGAAGCCTTGCCTGTCGTGCTGACAATCGGGTCTTCTCCGCTTGCCTTCACGATATGACGGATAATGTCCTCCCGCATCATATGGTATTCATTTTTGTATACCACTTTTTCGGAATACTCCAACGCACCTTTCCGGATCACAAAAGCTACATCCCTGCCTTCCGCCAGAATTCCCCGGAACCGGTTCATGACATCTTCCAGTTCTTCCTCGGTTGTCTCCTTTCCGACGACACAGGCGGCGATGTCCATATCCTCCAGCAGGCGCAGCGTGACTTCTCCCTGATAAATATGCTGCGGTTCATCATGGATTCCGGGTTCCCCTCGCCATCCCACGACGAAAATCTCCGGGATCGCATAAACCTTGTCATTCAGCAGCGATGCCGCCGGATTAATGATATTTCCCTCACCGGAATTCTGCATGTAAACCACCGGGATTTTTCCGGTTGCCAGATGGTAGCCTGCCGCCAGGGCAGCCGCATTTCCCTCATTTGCCGCAATCACATGATGTTTCG
>CACXHD010000059.1 GCA_902767335.1 uncultured Lachnospiraceae bacterium | reverse complement strand
CGATAACTGTTGCCGCCGGCTAAAATAATACCTACCGCTCTCATGAAACAACACCTGCCTTATCCAAAGTCTCGCCGGAAGCGAGGTACCCGTCCGGATAGTCCTCCGGTACTGTGATCCCTGTAATCGCCGTATTTTTCCCGATCCTTACATCCGGGGGAATCACCGTATTTTCTCCGACTACAGCCAGACCAAAGGAGTAAACATCCGGCTTCGCCCGGTTCGGGACATTCTCCCCGATTCCGAGCACACATCTGGCTCCGATGACTACATTTTCAGCCACAATCGCTTTGTCAAGCACAGCATCTTCTCCGATCACGGTTCCCTGCATGACGATCGAATCCCGTACAACCGCGCCCTTGCGGATCACAACACCGGATCCGATAATCGAGTTGATGACTTCTCCCTCGATCTCCGTGCCGTCTCCCACCAGGCTTCTGGTAATCCTCGCGTCCGCGGAAACATACTGCGGCGGAATGATATCGTTCTTCGTATAGATTTTCCAGAACTCCTCATAAAGGTTGAATTCCGGAATAATGTCAATGAGCTCCATGTTTGCTTCCCAGTAGGAGCCCAGGGTTCCGACATCTTTCCAGTAGCCGTTATACTCGTATGCCACCAGGGATTCGCCCTTATTGAAGCAGTAGGGTATAATATGCTTTCCGAAATCGCAGTTCGGCTGTTCGGACAGAGTGATCAGCGCTTCTTTCAGAGATGACCAGTTGAAGATATAGATTCCCATAGAAGCCAGATTGCTCTTCGGATGCTCCGGCTTCTCCTGAAACTCAGTAATATGTCCTTTTTCATCGCAGACTACGATGCCAAAGCGGCTTGCCTCGTTTTCCGGCACAGGCATGACGGCAATGCTTACATCCGCCCCGTGAGATTTGTGGAAGTCCAGCATTACCTCATAGTCCATCTTGTAGATGTGATCTCCGGAAAGGATCAGAACATAGTCCGGATTGAAGCCTTCCATGTACGCAAGATTCTGATAAATCGCATTTGCGGTCCCGGTATACCATTCCGTCTTTCCGACCTTCTCATAGGGGGGCAGAACGGTGACTCCGCCCACATTTCTGTCCAGGTCCCACGGGATCCCGATTCCGATGTGCGTGTTCAGTCTCAGCGGCTGATACTGTGTCAGAACACCCACCGTGTCAATCCCGGAGTTGATACAGTTGCTCAACGGGAAGTCAATAATTCTGTATTTGCCGCCGAACGCCACAGCCGGTTTCGCCACCTTCGCCGTGAGAACGCCCAGGCGACTGCCCTGGCCGCCGGCCAGCAGCATCGCTATCATCTCTTTCTTAATCACAAGATCACCTCTTTATATCAGGCTGTTTAATGGTGCACTCATTATAGCACAGCGTTACCGATTTGTGAACATTTTTTACAAATACGTTGATAATGCGCGAATGTTTTTCTAATTCTCTTTCCGTGATCCGAAATTCGGTGCGCCTGTCCCTCGCACATTTCATATCATCCTCCGTTTCACTTCTTTATTTTTATCCATATTGCACAATTTTTCATGGGCACTTTTCTTTTTTTCTCTTTCGGGATATACTGTTACAGACTATGTACTTTTTTGCGGAACGGCTCTGGCCGTCTGCAGTTTCCGGCGGCGTATCTGCTGCCTATATTCTTTGAAACAGGAGATTATTCAATGTATCAGATCAGATTCGACCGTCCGGTCAGTGTCCATTTTATCGGTATCGGAGGCATCAGCATGAGCGGGCTGGCTGCCCTTCTGCTGGATCGGGGCTTTCGGGTATCCGGCTCCGACATCCGCGCTTCGTCCCTCACGAAGCAGCTGGAAGACGCCGGGGCGGTGATCCGGATCGGGCAGAAGGCCGAAAATATCCCGGACGACTGTGATCTTGTCGTGTATACTGCAGCCGTCCATCCGGACAACCCGGAATATCGCGCCGCCGTTTCCCGCCGGATTGCCATGCTCACACGGGCCGAGCTTCTCGGGGAAATCATGGCCAATTATCCGCTCTCCGTCGCGGTCTCCGGAACCCATGGCAAAACCACGACAACCTCCATGCTGTCTCATATGACCATGGCTTCAGATCTGGACCCGACCATCAGCGTGGGCGGCATTCTTCCGTCCATCGGCGGAAACATCCGGATCGGCTCCGCAGCTTTCTTTATCACGGAAGCCTGTGAGTATACCAACAGTTTCCTGAGCCTGTATCCCCGGGTCGGCCTGATCCTGAATATTGACGCGGATCATCTGGACTTCTTCAAGGATCTGGAAGATATCCGCCATTCCTTCCGTCAGTTTGCCACGCAGATACTGCCGGACGGCGCGCTGGTAATCAGCAGCCGGATTCCGCGCCTTTCCGAGATTACGGACGGTCTCTCCTGCCGTGTCATCACCTTCGGGGAGCCGGACAGTGATTACTATGCAGATGAAATCACACGGGAAGGCCATCGGACCTCCTTTACCGTTCATGCCGCCGGCCGGGAGGATGAACGTTTCTGTATCTGCGTCCCCGGAGATCACAATATCCAGAATGCCCTTGCCGCCATTGCGGCCGCCGATTTTATCGGAGTAGAGCGGAACAAAATGAAAGAAGGGCTGCTGACCTTCCACGGGACGGACCGGAGATTCCAGGAGAAAGGAAAGATGGGGGATGTCACGGTCATTGACGATTACGCCCATCATCCGACGGAAATCCGCGCCACACTGCGGGCGGCAAAAACCATGCCCTGCAATGAAATCTGGTGTGTGTTCCAGCCCCATACCTACAGCCGCACCAAATCTCTGCTTTCCGAATTTGCGCAGGCGCTCACCCTGGCGGATCATGTCATCATCGCAGAGATTTATGCCGCGCGTGAGACAGATACCCTCGGAATGAGCGGAGCTCTTCTGAGCGAGCGGATTTCCTCGCTCGGGGCCGATTCCCGCTTTTTCCCGGATTTCGCGTCGATCGAAGCGTTTCTCCGCGCAAACACGAAGCCGGGAGATCTTCTGATCACCATGGGCGCAGGTGATATATATAAAGTAGGAGAAGATCTGCTCCGTTGATCCAAAGGCCTGACGAAGCGCTGATGCGGCGGCGGGTGCCGGAGCGCATGCGGCTTTGAGCGCAGAGCACGCTCAAAGATTACAGGAAGGAACGGGTTGTACATGAAGCTTCATCTTCAGTCCGACAGTGGGGTCACACTGATCGAGAATGTTTTTATAGACCAATATATGGCGGGGGCGAACGGAGAATTCGTCAAGCTTTATCTGTATCTTCTCCGCTGTGCCGGAACGGGGAGGGATCTCTCCGTCTCCTCCATTGCGGATTTTTTTGACCATACGGAAAAAGATGTCCGCCGGGCATTGTCCTACTGGGAAAAAATGCAGCTTCTCAAACTGCAGTATGACAGCAATGACAATATCACGGATATTATTTTTTCCGGTTATCCCGGCGCCCTTCCTTCGGCGGAAGAAAATCCGCCGCAGGCAGAAGCGGATCCGCCCTCTGCGGACCCGGTCCCCGAAAGGGAACTTCCGTCGCGGACGATCTCCGCTTCACGCCGGTCTCAGCTGAAGGAACAGTCCGAAATCCGGCAGCTGATTTTTGTCCAGCAGGAATATACCGGACGTCCGCTGACCTCCGCGGAGGTCAACAATCTGCTCTATTTTTATGAGAAGCTGCAGATGTCCGTGGAACTGATCGATTATCTGATCGACTACTGTGCGACAAAAGGAAATCCGGGTACCCGGTATATGGAAAAAGTCGCCCAGGAATGGTATCTGGAAGGGGTAAAAACCGTGGCGGATGCAAAGAAGGCTTCGGCCTCTCACCGCAAAGAATACCGGTCCGTCTTCCATGCGCTGGGTCTGAACGGACGTGCGCCTGCGCCGTCCGAAACCGCCTGTATTGACCGATGGATGGAACAGTACGGGTTTTCCATGGACATCATCCTGGAAGCCTGTGACCGTACGATCCGACAGACCCATCAGGCGAGTTTTGAGTATATCGACGGGATTCTCAAAAGCTGGTCGGCCAACGGCGTCCGTTCCATGGAGGATATCCGGAATCTGGATGAAGAGCACCAGCAGAAGAAAAAAAATGAAGCAGACCGGAGCAAAGACACAAAGACATCCGGCAAAAAACACAGCAGAGCGTCTTCCGGACTGATCCAGCGGGATTACGACTGGTCAAGTCTGGAGCAACAGCTGCTGAAAGCGCAGAATGCTTCTGCCAGGGAGGCTGAAAATTGAAACTGACCAACGCACAATATGACAGGATCATGCGCGGATACGAATACCGGCAGCAAAGAACCCGCCGGGAACAGACTGCCCGGCAGGAGGAGGTTCTCTCCCGGATCCCCCGCATGCGCGAGCTGGACGAGAAGGCAGCCGCCCTCTCGGTGGAGTGCGCACGGTCTTTTTTAAGGCAGACCGGGGACGGAGCAGCGATAACGGCCGCTGCCGCGCCGGATACAGCGGCTTTGCGCAGGGAACTCTCCGCCATCAGCCGGGAACGCAGGACACTGCTCTCCCGATACGGCTATCCGGAAGACTATCTGGATCCGATCTACGAGTGTCCGGACTGCCGGGATACCGGATATATTGACGGAAAGCCCTGCCACTGCATGCAGCAGGCCGCCATCGATCTGTTCTGCACCCAGTCCGGTCTCCGGGACATTCTGGAGCAGGAAAATTTCTCGCATTTTTCCTTCGACTGTTATCCTTCAACGCCGGTTGTCCGGACAATCGGAAAATCCCCGCGGGAGCAGATGCATTACGTCGTCTCCGTCTGCCGCGATTTTCTGGAATCCTTCGACGAACAGAGCGGCAATCTGCTCTTCTACGGGGGAACCGGTCTGGGAAAGACGTTTCTTTCCCATTGTATTGCATATGAGCTTCTCAACTCGGCGCACAGTGTGTTATACTATTCCTCCGGGGATCTTTTTCAGAAGCTGGGCGATGTCCTGTTTGCCCGCGCAGAAGCGGCAGGGGTTCCGTCTGCGGGGGAGTCGGAGCTGGAACCTTCTCTTCTTTTTGAAAGTGATCTTCTGATCATCGATGATCTGGGCAGCGAACTGACCAATGCTTTTGTCATTTCCCAGCTGTTCCGGATCCTGAACGAACGCATGAACCGTAAGAAAAGTACACTGATATCCACCAACCTGTCTCTGGCCCAGCTGGAAGACCGGTATACGCAGAGGGTTTCTTCCCGCCTGCTGAGCAGTTTTACGCTGCTGGGCTTTTACGGGGATGACATCCGGATTGCACAAAAGCTTGAAAGGAGAGCATAGATGTACTCTGTGAAGGAAAAAAACAGTGAACTGATGCCCATCGGCGAACTCGGCATTATCGCTCTGAGCAGCAGTCAGGCCATGGGAGAACGCATCGACCGTCATATCGTCAACTGGCGCTCCCGCAGAGAACACGCACACAAGGGTTCCCCTCATCTGCACGGATACAATAAGGAATCCTTTCTGATCCCGGTGGCTACGCCGCGCTTCGGAAGCGGGGAAGCCAAAGGGCAGATTTTTTCCTCCGTGCGCGGCCTGGATATCTATATTCTTGTGGATGTCTGCAATTACAGCATTACCTACAACATGAACGGGATCACGAACCGCATGTCCCCGGACGATTATTTTCAGGACGTGAAACGCATCATTTCCGCGATCGGCGGCAAGGCGCGGCGAATCACCGTCATCATGCCCTATCTTTACGAGAGCCGCCAGTCCAAACGAGAGGGACGCGAATCTCTGGACTGCGCCAATGCTCTGCAGGAGCTCGTCAATATGGGCGTCGACCAGGTCATCACGTTTGACTCCCATGATTCCCGGGTGCAGAACGCAATTCCTCTTCATGGTTTTGAGAACTATCAGAGTGCCTATCAGTTTATCAAGGGGATTTTCAAAGCAGCGCCGGACCTGCAGGTGGATCCGGAGCGTCTGATGGTCGTCAGCCCGGATGAAAACGGTATGAAACGCGCCATCTATATGGCGAATGTACTTGGCATCGACATGGGCATGTTCTACCGCAGACGTGACTATACCCGTATGGTCAACGGGCGGAACCCGGTTGTGGCCTTTGAATTTCTCGGTTCGGACATTGCCGGCAAGGACATCATTATTACGGATGACATGATTTCCTCCGGGGCTACAATGATCGAAGTGGCAACCGAACTGCGGCAGAGAAAGGCCGGCCGGATTTTCCTCTGCTCGACCTTCGGTGTTTTTACCAAGGGACTTGCACCTTTTGATCAGGCATATGAGGACGGCGTGTTTGATGCCCTGCTCACCACGGACCTGATTTATCAGTCTCCGGAGCTGCTCTCCCGCCCGTATTATGTGAGCTGCGGGATGAGCAAATATCTGGCGCTGATCATCGACACTATGAATCACGACGGATCGGTCAGCAAACTGATCGACCCGATTGACCGGATCAACCGGTTCCTGAGCAAACACGGCAAGTCTGTATAAGCGGCAATGAGCCAGGGGAACGCCCCCTGGCTCTTTTTGTTTCATCTTAATTGTCAATCTGGTGGGGACGGACGGCAGCCGGCGCGGGACCTGCTTTCTCGAATGATTTTCCGGGAAAGCAGATCCCGCGCCGGCTTTCTGGGTCGTCTCACTCTTTCGCGTGATCCGAGATCATATCCTGATAGAACTCGTATGCCTGGGTATCTGTGTATCCTTCGTGTACGATTTTGCGGATTGCCTGGGCCATTTCGATCGGATGGTTGCTCTGGAAAATGTTTCGTCCCATATCCACGCCGTGGGCGCCTTTTGCCATTACGGTGTAGGCCAGGTTCAGCGCGTCTTTTTCCGGAAGTTTCTTGCCGCCGGCCACAACGATCGGTACGGGGCAGGCTGCCACGATCTCTTCGAAGTTCTCACAGTTGTAGGTCTTGACGAGCTGGACACCCATCTCCGCGACGATTCGGGTCGCCAGTTTGAAGAACCGGTCGGTCCGCTCCATCTGCTTGCCTACGGCTACGACGCCGAGGGTCGGGATGCTGTAGCGCATGCCCGCATTGATCACTTTCGAAAGATTGTCAAGGCTCTCCAGCTGGCCG
Organism: uncultured Lachnospiraceae bacterium; assembly: GCA_902767335.1. Classification (GTDB taxonomy): domain Bacteria; phylum Bacillota; class Clostridia; order Lachnospirales; family Lachnospiraceae; genus Merdiplasma. The sequence continues at coordinate 20,324 of CACXHD010000059.1, read as the reverse complement.
TCTGCGCCGATGAAGGTCTGTACGGCCATGCAGTCGGCGTTCATCCGGATGCAGTCCTCGATGTCCACGGCGACGACCTCATGGGAGAGATCTTCGTTGAGCATGGAGGATCCGGAGGAAACGCGAAGCGCGATCCCCTTTGTGATCTGGGGAGGAACGCAGCTGCGAATCGCGCCTCTTGTACCCATAAATACATCTACGTACGGCGCAAGGGTCGGCAGAAGCAGGTCCAGCCGTTCCAGTCCAGCCGTGGATCCCATGAAGTATCCATGGTCAAACGCAAACATAACGGTATTTCCGCTCTTCGGGTCAAAGATATTGGAAAGATGTTTTTTCATCCCCCAGTCCAGACTGTTTGCCCCTTTTACATAGAAACCGTCCTGATTGGCAAAGGGTTCATTTACATGATAATTTTTTGCTACTTTCAATCCATCTGTATCTGCCATAGTACTCCTCTCTGTGTTCCCGGAAATCGTAATTTTTCCTGAATGTTCCTGTTTTGCTCATCAAATGCAGCACCTTCCGGAAGGAGGGGGCGGCCGCGGAAGAATGTTTTCTGCAGCAGATATCCTCCTTCGGAGTCTGATACACCGTTTATAATATACCGTTTCAGGAAATCAATGTCAAGTCTTCTATTGGTCATTCTGTCTAATACTATTCTGTTTTTTATCGTGTTTTTCGTTATTTCAGACAGCGTCCGGATTGACAAGCGCTTTGCTCCATGTTAAACTTTATAAGGATTTGTGTATTCATCTCTGTGAACCGACGGAGGGTGGAAAGTTATGGGAAAACAATACCTGATGGCTGTAGATGCGGGCACCGGCAGTGTGCGTGCTGTCCTGTTTGATACGGACGGAAACCAGATCGGCTGCGTGCAGAAGGAGTGGGAACATAAGGAAGATCCCCGTTTCCCCGGAAGTATGGACTTTGACTGGGTCAATGGCTGGGCGCTTGCCTGTGAATGTATCCGGGGCGTCCTGGCGGAAACGTCCGCTGCGCCGGAGGATATCGCCGCTGTGTCCACGACCTGCATGCGGGAAGGCATCGTGCTTTACGACAAGGAAGGGCAGGAGATCTGGGCATGCGCCAACGTGGACGCCCGCAGCACGGATGAAGTCGGCAAGCTGATCCGGATGAATCCGGCTCTGGAGAAGGAAATCTACTTGCAGAGCGGAGAAACTTATGCTCTCGGGGCACTGCCCCGTCTCCTCTGGGTCAAGGACAAGATGCCCGAAATTTACGAAAAGATCGGCGCGGTCGGCATGTTTAACGACTGGCTGATCAAGAAGCTCACCGGCCGTCTTGCAGTGGAGCCGAGCAACGGATCGACAACCGGCCTCTTTGATCTGAAAAGCAGGAAATGGGACAAAACGATCGCGGAACGCTGCGGTCTGCGGGGCGATATTTTCCCGGATGTCATTGAATGCGGCGAGGTGATCGCTCCCGTCAGTGCCCAGGGAGCTGCACAGACCGGCCTCAAAGAGGGAACCCCGGTGGTGGTCGGCGGCGGGGACTGCCAGCTGGGCACCATCGGTGTCGGAGCCACCCGCCCGGATCAGGCCGTCGTATTCGGAGGCAGCTTCTGGCAGTATGAGTTCAACACCGCCAGCGGACAGACGGATCCTGAATGCCGTGTACGGGTAAACTGCCAGGCGGTTCCGGGGGTGTGGCAGTATGAGGCTCTGGCCTTCAAGCCGGGACTTGTCATGCGCTGGTACCGGGATGCGTTCTGCCAGCCGGAAAAAGAAGCGGCCGCCGCACAGGGTACCGATCCCTACGATCTGATGAACCGGGAAGCCGCGAAGATCCCGGCCGGCTCCTACGGGATGATGTGTACGTTCAGCGATGTCATGAACTTCATCTCCTGGAAGCATGCATCCCCGACCTTCACCAATTTTGAGCTGGATCCGGTCAAATTCAACCGGTATACCTTCTACCGGGCGATCCTTGAGAATACCGCCTACCTCGTCAAGGGGCACATGGAACTGGTGCGGGAAGCCACCGGCAATATGCCGGAGGAAATCATCTTCGCGGGCGGCGCTTCCAAGAGCCCGCTCTGGGCACAGATTCTGGCGGATGTGATCGGTATGCCGGTCCGTGTTCCGCAGGTGAAGGAAGCCACAGCCCTCGGGGCGGCGATCCTTGCCGGCTGCGGCGTCGGGATCTATCCCGACATTGAAACAGGCGCAGCACGATGCGTCCGCTGGGATCAGGTTTTTACCCCCAATATGGAAAACCACAAGGTATATAAGAGTCTGTATCCGGTCTGGCGCAGGATCTATGACGCGCAGCTGCAGCTGGTCAATGAGGGCGTTACGAAACCCATGTGGATCGCACCGGGGCTTTGAAAGGAGGACGTATATGTATATTGTAGATGAAAAAGACAGGGAATACCGGTTCGGCGACAGTGGACCCAAGTATCTGATGAAAGGTCCGCGGATGAATTTCGCGCTCGTACAGTTTATGCCCGGACAGGATTTCGCCGCGCACTACCACAACATCATGGAAGAGAATTTCTTTATTCTGGAAGGTGAGATCGACATCGTCGTTGACGGAAAAGTCAATCATCTGACCCCCGGACAGATGATCCATGTCGAGCCCGGTGAAGTTCACTACTGCATCAACTCCTATGACCGGCCGGTACGCATGGTTTCCACACTGGCTCCCTATCAGGAAGTGGACAAGGTCAATGTGGAGAATTACACGTACGAAAAGGGTGAATAACCCGCCGGATGCATGTATGAAGCAGTTGTCTGTGTTTCAAAGCTGTGATATAGTAAAGAGGACATAAATCATTATTGCAGAATTGCGGAAAAACCGAATGGCCGCTGCCATTCGAAAAGCGCGGTTACTGTCAGAAAGGGGTATTCAGTATGAGTTTTGTATCGGAGTTCAAAGAATTCATCTCACGTGGTAATGTCATGGATATGGCAGTCGGCGTTGTGGTCGGCGGAGCCTTCAGCGCCATCGTCACCTCTCTGGTGGACGATGTGATCGGACCGGTGATCGGTATGATCTGCGGAGGCATCGACTTTTCCGGCCTTTCCATCACCGTCGGCAGCGCACAGCTTATGATCGGCAATTTCATTCAGGCCATCATTAACTTCCTGATCATTGCCCTCTGCATCTTCAGTGTTGTCAAAGCATTCAACGCTGCCAGCTCCAAGCTGAAAAAGCCGGAGGAAGAAGCTCCCGCTTCCACAAAGATCTGCCCGTACTGCAAGTCCGAGATCAACATCGAAGCGACCAAGTGCGCGTTCTGCGGATCCGGCATTCAGATGGATGCGCAGTAATCCCTGCGTCTATACTTTGGCTGTGACAATCCCGAAGGGGATTGATGTTGCTGAAAAGGAGAAGGAACCAGGCCAGCGGGCCCGGTTCCTTTCTTCTTTTATTTTTTGCAATCCCCGGTACACCGTATCCGAAGAAACCGGCTCCATCCCGGCCTGGCTGCCCGGTTTCCTAACCCACCGTCAGGATCGTATCTTCCGCGGAAATGAAATATTTCCCCAGCTGCGGCAAATGTTTCTGAAAGGTTTCTCCCATCGCATGAGCCCGGAAATCTTCTTCCGTCTCAAAGTGAGACAGATAAAGAACTCTCCCCGGAACCTTCGGATCCACGAGCACTTCCATGGAAATGCAGCCCTTGTCATTTGCGACCGCATCCGCCGCAAATGCTTTGGCGTATGGCAGATATGCTTCCACGTCTTTCACCCGGTCATCATTGATCACTACAACCATCTTCCTGTACCTCCTCCTATTAAGCTATCGAAGCTGTCATTGAATGTTAACCGTCCAAAACGTTTTCTGATAATGCGGTTTATACCAGGATGATGCATTTCTCATCGTAGAATGGCAAAAGAGAATCGTGCGTAATAAACGACATATTTTCCGCTTTCGCCTGCGCAATCAGCATCCGGTCGAATGGATCACGGTGCGGTGGCGCATCTTCTTCTCTCTCAATCGTCTCCAGGGCAAATACGTGCTTGTCCCGCATTTCCACCGGTAAAAAACCCGCTTCCTGACAGAACTGCGACAGTTCTTTACCTGTAAACTCCACATTTTCCGGATGATTCGTATGCTTAATGGATATCTCCCAGATGGAAACAGAGCTGTAATAAATCGCATTATCCGGATCCATAATCAATTCCTTCGCCTTTTCCGGCAGCCTCGGGTCTTCATTCAGTGCCCAGATCAGGATGTGAGTGTCCAGAAGCAAATTCATGGCGTACCTCCGAACATCTCATCAATCTCATCATTATATTGATCGAGATCCTCCGGTGACTTGAGCTTCCCTTTTGCCACACCGATCCGTTTTGATACAGGCGCTTCATTATAGACGACCATCTTAGCGACTGGCTTTCCATATCTGGCGATGATGATGCGCTCTTCTTTACCAGTCTCTATCAGCCTCACTAAACTAGACAGATTTGTTTTTGCTTCCAGAATATTAACCTGCATTTTCTCTCCTCCTCAATGCCGGTCAAACGATCTATGTTGGTCTTCTTGACCATATTATAAGGCAGGCATATTGAAAAGAAAAGTCCTTCTTGTATTCATCTCTAAAATGGGACAGGTTCTCTGTCCCACTTTTCCTGTTATTAAAACATATCGTCCGGGGTAAAGCCTAAATTATAATAATACCACTCGTATTCTCCCCGTTTCATCAGGAAATTGATGAATATCTTATGATCAGGCATCTGAATCGTCATTCCATTTTTGAATTTCACAGCCGGATTCCCGTCCTCAAATGTCACCTCACTTCCAAGGCGATCCATCTTCCAGCCCTTTTTCGCCGAGAACTTAACCCTCAGCTTCTTTTTCTTATAGTTGGTCTTCCAATATCGGTCCTTATTCTTTTTAAGATCGATTTTCTTTCCATTTACCTTAATCCAGTTAAAGATATCCGGGTTCTTCACCGTATAAACCGCTGTCGCCTTATATTTCCTGCCATCGTATTTATACGTAAGCGTAACCTTGCTTTTTCCTTTTTTCCTCGGTATCAGACGTACCCCATGAAAAAGCTTTGAACCCTCCTTTTTCACTTTCAACACATTTTTGTTCGACGATTTTACGGAAACAATCCTGATGTCATTCATGGCTTCTTCCGACTTACAGCTAACGTCCAGATATCCATCGTTAGGCGAATGTGTAGAGCCCTGTACATCGCCGATCCACTGTGTCCATGGCTTGATGCTGACCGGACCCGCCGCCATCACAATAGTAAAATTGCCAGTCACTGCCGCTGCCATAATCAGCAGGCCAAGTACGATTCTTCTCATGTGTTTCATTGTGTTCGTCTCCTTTCTGTCTGTTCCCAGATGCATTGCAGGCATTCGTCAAAGGAAAACCTCCTTTGCCGTCTGTCGTTCATTCCGAAATAGTATCGGACGGGTTTCCCTTTGAGATGGCAGAGCCCCTCAGAAGAAAAACGCAGGCAGCTCCGATGCCGCATCGATCAGATGCGCCGGATGGACCTGTTTCTCCAGCTCCTGCCTGCCGCGGAACCCCCACGCGACCAGTATGCACGGGATCCCTGCGTTGCGGGCAGTCTGATCGTCCACCTCGGAATCTCCGACATAAATGGTATGTTCCTTTGCCGACCCAAGCTGCCGGATGGCCTCTTCCACAGTGTCCGGCGCCGGCTTTCTCCGGATTCCCTCTCTCTCGCCGACGGCAATCGGAATCAAGTCTCCGAAAAACTCCCGGGCCAGAACTTTCACGGCTCCGTCCCCTTTGTTGGAGACAATCGCCATCTTAACTCCCGCTTCCTTCAGCTGCTCCAGCGCTTCCATCACGCCGTCATATGGTCTCGTCCGGATCCGGCAGTGCGCCTCATAGTACTCTGTATGCATCTGTACGGCACGCTCATATGCCGGATCCTCCCGTCCCCCGGGCAGCACGCGCTCCATCAGCTTCGCTCCACCGTTGCCGACGCTTCTGCGTACCTCATCCAGTGTCTTCTCCGGATAGCCCAGCGTCCGCATTACATGATTCACACTGCCGGCCAGATCTTCCAGAGTGTCCAGAAGTGTCCCGTCCAGATCAAAGACAGCGGTATCAAACGTGGTTTTTCCATCCTCTTTATACAATTTTTATGGTCATCCTTCCTGTATTCTGTTTCCATTCACTGCTCTACCTGACAGATTTATAATGTCTCTTCCGTCGCCGGTTCCCCGACCTCTGTAAGTGCTTCCTCGGTAAGCGCTTCCTCCTCGTAAAGGGAAGTGTATGCCTCTTCGATCCGGTTGTTCAGATCATCCAACGTGCACAGTTCTCCCATATATTCTACACGTTCATAATCGGTATGCTCCTGCAGGCAGTCACGAAGTCCTTCGAGATATGAAATATCGGCAAGTCCCATGGTGTTATAATAAAAGTCCGACGTGATCCCGACTTCCTCACACATTGCATTCAGGCTGGCCTCGAAACCTTCCCCGTCCTCCGCTTTCTTCACATCAATCACCTGGTAGGTGCCGTCTTCTGTTTTCTCATAGGTCAGGAGCATGGTGTCAACCGCACTGTTCTTCTCTTTCAGATCGGTCCCTTCTGCCGTAAAGTTCACTTCGCAGATTGTGCCAAAGAGCTTGTAAGATCCGTCGTCCATCACCCCCGGATAGGCGGTTTCAAAGATGATCGTCTGTACATCGCCCTCCTCAAGATACGGCGCGTTCTGTTCTGCGACATACGCTCTGGCGACATCGAAGGCAGATGACGCAAAATCATCAAATGCTGCCCAGTCCGAAACGGCGTCACCGTTCTGCATCATGCCGGCGCCCAGCTGAAGCAGCGTTCCGAGATTCAAAGAACCATCCTCTCCGGATAAAGCACCGGAAAGTACCTGCAGAGCCTCTTCTGCACTGATCCCCATTTCTCCGGCGATCTCGTCAATCGTCTCCCGCAGTTCCTCCACCTGTACGCCCTCCGGAAGAATACTGCTCAGAAGACCGTTTTCGCCCAGAAGTTCTTCCAGCCCTTCCTCGCCGTTCAGCAGACTGCCAAGACCGCCTTCCTCGCTCAAAAGACTGCCAAGGCCTCCCTCTCCGTTCAGAAGGCTGTCCAGATCCGCATTCTCGCCAAGCAGATCATTCAGACCCCCCTCTTCGGAAACCAGAGATCCGATCAGACCGAGGAGAGAAGAGCTCTCTTCCGTCTCCGCTTCCGTTTCTCCGGCCCATGCCGGTCCCGAAAATGCCATTCCCAGAGCCATTGTCCCTGTAAGTGTCCATGCAAGTAAATGTTTCCTCATCATATTCTTGTCTCCTTTCAGACAGATCTTTCCACAATTTGTGCAGAGAACGGTTTCCACTGTTCTTCTGCCGTAATCCCCTTAAAACAACACGATTAAGTATACATCCTTCTCACGGATAATTCCATAAGAGATCCCAAAAACAGCTCCATTGTCGGTGAACTGCAGCTTTGCATCGATGAGCTGGCGGATTATTTTATTGGGGATAATAAGTGGCAGACAACGTCTGAAACACTGAAACGTTATTATAATGCATTTCTTTGACCGGAACCGCTGCATTTCCGCGCATACCCAGAGACGCAGGAACGCCGTAAGCAGCTTACGTATGTAAGTCACTTACGGCGTTCCCGGCTCTTGCTCTTTTATCTGTTTCGTTTCATCAAAAGAGGATCTGCGCCAGATGCACAGCGTCGACGCCTCCCATTTTCAGCCCTTCCAGGCAATAATGGCAGTAGCAGACGACCCGCTCTGTGCCAAATTTCCTGCAGTAGTTTTCCATGATCTTTCGTTGTTCTTCCGGCGTATGCGGCACAAACTTTCCGACAGCTTCACACACATAATGTTTTGGGGCAAGTTTCAGATTTCTGGGCGGCTGTGCCCGGTAGAGCGACGCGCCGCAGAACTGGGTACGGTCACGGTTCTCCTCCGGCTCGATGATCTCTACATGCATCTTCCCAAGCAGGCTTCGCACTGCATCCTGTTCTCCCTTGCGGTCCTTTGCTCTCCAGCAGTCCTGTAGGATCATCCGTTTGCCGCAAAAATCGGGCAGGGGGAACTGCTCATCTGAATCCAGGAGTTCCCACAGCGAATAGACCTGCACGCCCGGATGCATCTCTTCAATAATGTTATTGCAGTTATGGCAGAGGGAATACACATGATCCTTTTCCTTAAACTGCCCCGAATCAGGAAGTCCGCGCCAGCATTCTCTGAGAGAGCCCTCCGGCATCTTTTCCTCGAATTCCCTGATCTTATATCTGGAAACACAGCAGCGGACGATCTCATATCCGAACCGCTCACGAACATAGTCCTGAATCTTTTTGCTCAGTTCCGGAAACTGAGATGTAAAAACGCAGCTGGCAATATAGTATTCTGACATCTTTGTTTATCCTCTTCTTCATTAAGGAACTGCAGTGAACAACGTCTCCTTGATCCTGTCTGTCATGCGGGCTATATTTCCTCCACTACCTGAAAGATATAAAATTTCAGATAATAGGAAGAATCCGACGCCCAGAGGATCGGGTGATCGCAGGCCTGGGTCCGGAATTCCACCTGGCGCAGCCGCCGGTGGGCCGCCCCGGCCGCCTGGGCAATCGTCTTTGCGAACAGATCCGGATCCATAAAATGGGAACAGGAACAGGTGGCCAGGTACCCGCCGTTTTTCACCAGACGCATACCCCGGTAGTTGATCTCCCGGTATCCTTTGACTGCGTTTTTGATGGAACTGCGGGATTTTGTAAAGGCCGGCGGATCCAGTATCACGACATCGAACTTCTCCCCCTGCCGCTCCAGCTCCGGCAGCAGGTCAAAAACATCTGCGCATGCAAAACGGACGGTCTGCTCCAGTCCGTTCAGGGCCGCATTCTCCCTCGCCTGTGTAATTGCCAGTTCCGAAGCGTCCACGCCCAGCACCGAAGCGGCACCGGCCCTGCCCGCGTTGAGAGCAAAGGATCCCGTATGCGTAAAGCAGTCCAGTACCTTCTTCCCCGGACAGAGACGCGCGACCGCGGCCCGGTTGTATTTCTGATCCAGGAAGAAGCCGGTCTTCTGCCCTTCCTTCACGTCCACATAATAGCGTACGCCGTTTTCCTCAATGGGAACTTTCGTGTCAAAGGGCTCTCCGATAAAGCCGCAGACCCGGTCCATCCCTTCCTGCAGCCGTACCTTCGCATCGCTTCTCTCATAGATTCCCCGGACCGGGAACCCGTCGCGCTCCATCACGTCGCAGAGCAGATCCAGAATCTGATGTTTCAGGCGGTCGATTCCCAGCGTCAGACTCTCCACGACAAGCACATCCCCGAATTTGTCGACGACAATGCCCGGAAGGAAGTCCGCCTCCCCGAAAATCACCCGGGTGCAGGAAAGATCTGCCGTATCCTTCCGGTAATTCCAGGCGTCCTCCACCCGGCGCCGCAGCAGCTGTTCGGTCACGGGGTGCTCTTTTTTTCGCGACATCATCCGGATGCTGATGGTCGATTTGGGATTGTAGTATCCATATCCGAGAAAATAGCCGTCGAAGTCTTCCACCGAGACAATATCCCCGTCCTCAAACGTTCCGGAAACGGAAGCGATTTCATTGTCGTAAATCCACAGTCCGCCCCCTTTCAGGGAGCGTCCGGCGCCTTTTTTTAATCTGACGATTGTGTCATGCATGCTCTAAACAATCCTTTCCAAAAACTGCAAAAAGGCAGGCTTTTCTTTCACCTGCCCCGTGCCGCGCTCTTCTTCCGGCCTCTCCTTAGGAACTTATTTTGATACGGTTCCTTAGCGTACATACAAAAAAATACAGACTGCCAGCAATGCCAGCAGAACCGCCTCGATGATCACAAGATACCGCTTTTTCAGATCATTGTCCATCAGCCAGCGGATAAAACGGCGCAGCGGCAATTTGTCAGGGTCAAAATTCGGCAATGGGTTCATCTTTTTCCTCCGCAGAGATTGATATAAAAACACCCGAAGAATCCTTGGGATGGCACATTCTGTTCTTTCCCCTGATTTTACAGTGATTGGGAGGCATTGTCAATGCGTCAGGGTGAGGAGACAGGTCTCCCCGGCAGAAAGAAGCCGGAACCCTTTCCGGGCTCCGGCTTCTTCGCAAGCCTGCGGTCTGTCGCAGGCCGCAGGCTTTTGCTCACCGCGGCGTTCTGCCCCGGTGAGCTATGAACAAGGGAAGTTCATCAATACTCCAGTTTCCACATATAGCGTCTCTGGCTGAGCGGGTGATTGCGGACAATCGCCAGCTGCTCCGCATACACACGGACAACGCCCGTAATCAGCATCGGGTTGAAATATTCCGCGACGCTTGCCGGCACATAGTTTGTCAGGCCATAATCTTTCGCGTCAACAACCGTCGTTTTTGCATCGAAACGGTTGAGGAAATCCAGCGCTCTGGAATCCATCGCGCGGGTTCTTCCTTCATTCATGAACAGCAGGAACGGAACATCCTTTTCCACGATTTCAAACGGACCGTGGAAGAATTCACCGTCATGGAAGGATCCGGAATTGATCCACTGCATTTCCATCAGCAGGCAGATGGAGAAGGAGTAGGCCACCTTGGCGGTCGCACCGGAGCTCATGACATAAATCACCGGAGCATCCTTATAATCCTCCGCGAACTTGCGGGCTGTCGGCGTCACATAGGATACGGCGTCCTCAATTGCATCGTAGATATTCTTATATCCGGCCACCATATCCTCATAGTGGTCATAACCTTCATACTGGTTGAGCACTTCCACAGCCAGCATCAGAACATTGTTCATCTTCTCCAGCTTTGCGGCATAGTTCTTCTCAAATCCGTGTACGATCTGGTAATCGGAGTTCGCAGCCAGGGGAGAGTCCGCTTTGTGCGTGATGGCAATGACCTTTGCGCCCTTTTCGCGCGCAAGCTTTGCCGCAGCCACCGTCTCCGGCGTATTTCCGCCCAGAGAGCAGGCGATGACGATTGCAGATTCGTCCAGCGCTGCCGGCGTTGCATAATTGAATTCGTTTGCAGTATAGAAACCGGTGCGAAGCACTTTTGCGTTCGCGTTCATGAAATATTCTGCAGGATACAGCTCCGAAGAGGAAGCACCGCAGCCAACAAAATACAGTGTCCGGATCTCAGGGCGTTCTGCTTTAATACTCTCGATAATCTGTTTCGGTTCCATATTCTGGTCTCCTCCATTAAAGTTAATCTTCAGCCGGGGAATTCCCTGTCTGATTCCTTCGCCGGGCCATTGTCCGCAGCTTAGGATGTTGCATTGTTCTATATTGTATGCATACATTATATTATGTATAATACATCAAGTCAACGGGATTCTTTTCTTTTTACCGGACAACGGTCCGGTTCCGGAAACGGACTGTGCCTGCAAACCCGGCGGTCCGTATTTTTTGTGCTGCGGCATCAAAGCCATAGCCAAGGCGCTTTGTGTGATGCGCATCGGAGCCGGCCGTGAGGATTTCCCCGCCCATCTCCCGGTACATTGCCAGAATCGGCAGATCCGGCATGGTTTCCTCCAGAACACTTCCCAGGCCGGATGTGTTGATCTCCAGGCCCTTTCCCCGCTCAACCGCGATATGCAGAATCTCCCGGATCCTTCGTTCATGACGTTCAAACCGTCCGTCCAGCCCGCATCTGGCGCAATGTTTTTTATAATAGTCCAGATGCCCGATACAGTCGAACTCTCCAAAACGGGTCATCTCAAGAAGCATCGCATAATAGGAATCCCCGATCAGGTCCTGATTTTTCTCCGTCATGTTCATCCAGGCCAGATCCACATTGCCAAGCTTGTGGACCGATCCGATCACGTAATCGAAGGGGCATTTCAGTACCTTTGTCCGTTCCGTTTCGTCCAGGTGGGACTGCCCCAGCTCCACTCCGCTTCCAATCACAAGCCTTCCTGCATACAGGTTCCGGCACTGCTCCAGCGCCGTAAAATACCGGTCAAGATAATCACGGTCAAAATATCTGCTGCGCACATGACTGCTGAAGCATTCGTAATGATCGGTGAACACAATTTCCGTCAGTCCGATCTCCAGCGCCCGCTCGCACATCTGAAGCATAGTGCTCTTTCCATCGGGCGAAATGTGGCTGTGCACATGATAGTCCTGCCTTATGTTCATGCAGCCGGTCCTTTCTGTCTGGTCCATCACGTTCTCAGCCTTTTACCGCACCGGCGGTCAGGCCGCGGATGAACTGACGGGACATGCAGAGGAACAGAATGATCAACGGCAGAGAGGCAAGAATAATGCCTGCCAGCATCGTTGTATAATCTGCTCTCAGGTCCCCCTTGAAGGTCATCAGGCCGATCGGTATGGTCATCATCTTTTTGCTCTCAAGGAACACGTTTGCGAACAGGAATTCATTCCACACATGGTTCAGGCTGACGATCGCGCTGGCTGCGAATACCGGTTTACTGATCGGAACAACGATTTTCGTAAAAATCTGCAGGCTGTTGTATCCGTCCACAACCGCTGCCTCTTCCAGTTCCTTGGGAATTCCGAGAAAATACGAACGCATCAGAAAAACGGTGAACGGGATACGGAATGCAATGTACGGCAGAATCACTGCAAAATAGGTATTGTACAGTTTGACCGCTTTCAGGATCTTGTACAGGGGAACCAGGGCGACCTGCTCCGACAATGCCATGCCTCCGAGCACAATCAGGAAAATGATGTTTCCGCCTTTGCTTGAAAAACGGGTCAGACCGTAGGCCAGCAGAGAGGACAGGCAGAGAATGCCGATCAGGGACACACCGCTGACCAGCAGCGAATTGCCGAAATACTTATACAGTCCCGACATCCAGGCTTTTCCCCAGTTCACGAACTGCGGAACCGCGGGCAGTGCCAGTGAATTCTGAAACAGCTCCTTATTGGTCTTAATCGAATTGATAATCATCCAGGCCATTGGCAGAAGAATGATCAGCCCCAGAAGGATAAAGAATGCGTAAAGAAGAATTTTCAGTACCGTAGCTTTTTTCATCTTCTTCCCCTCCATCAGACTTCTCCGGAACGGGTTACCCGAAGCTGGAAAATCGAGACAACCATCGTAATCACAAAGATAAACACACCGGTCACTGCCGCCATGCCAAGATCGTCATGCAGGAATGCATTCTGATACAGGAACAGGCCCAGTACCTGGGAACTGTTGCCGGGGCCGCCGGCCGTTGTGGAATACACCTCTGTGAACAGTTTGAACGCTCCGATCACGGTAATAATCGAGCAGACAAGCAGCTGTTCCTTGGCAAGGGGGATCATGACGCTGATCGCTCTGCGCACCGGACCGGCACCGTCCACAATCGCTGCCTCAATATAGTCCTCACTGACATTCTGGAAAGCGACTGCCATCAGAAGTGTTATATATCCGGTAAACTGCCACTGGCTCATGGCAATGATACAGTAAATCGCCAGTTTGGAATCTCCCAGCCAGGACTGCGTCAGGTTTCCCATTCCGAGCGCCTTCAGCGCAGAATTGAGAAGGCCCAGATTCGGTTCATAGACAAAGGTAAACATGAGGCCGACCGCCGTAAGAGAAATCAACGCCGGTACATAGTAAAGATTTCGGAAAAAACTCTGCGCTTTGCTTCCCACCAGCTTGCTCTCCAGGAGCAGTGCAACAACGGTTCCAAACCCGACCTGAACGATCAGAGAAATGATGCAGTACAGTGAATTGTTCCGGATCATAATCAGAAATGTCTCATTCTTGAAAAACCGGATATAATTCTGAAGACCGACGAAGGTCATTCCCTGCGAGTAGGAGGAAAGCCGGAAAAAGCTGTAGACACAGTTCGCTATAACCGGTATGTACACAAATACCAGTACCATAATCAGTCCGGGAACCATATAAAAATATGGCACCAGCTTTTTTCTGCGTTTCGCGCTCAAGAAAGAGTCACCTGCCTTTCCAACATTGCCGGGGCACATATCTTCTGCCGGCCGCGGCCTGGCGGAAAACATCTGTATTCCCCAAAGATCTGCTTTTTTATGACGTTTCTGTCAGAAAAAGGGCGGGACCTTTTCCGCTCCGGGAAAGATCCCGCCCATATTCGTATCCTCTGCCGGAGCAGCCTGGCCGATCCGGCGCTGCTCCGTATGAGCGTTTATTCTTCGGGGGTTGCCTGCGCTGCCAGCGTCTGCGCTTCTTTCGCTTTCGCCTGGATCTTTGTCATAGCCTCTTCCGGCGTGACATCACCGTTCGTCAGGTCAGAAACAGCCGTCAGATATTCGTCGCAGACTGTGGAATACAGAACGTTGTCAAACCACGGTCCCATCTGCTCTGCATTCATGATAATGTTGTAGCCGTCCAAAAGCATCTGATCGGTAACGCCTTCGGTGGTGTCCTTCGCAGCGTCGAACCAGCCGATGGACTGTGCTTCGTCAATACCGCTCTCCTGTCCCAGGAACCATTTCAGGAATTCTACGCATTCATCCGGATACTCGGTCTTGGAGGAAACAACGAAACCTTCCGGAGCACCGGTCAGGATACCGGGGTTGCCGGGTCCTTCCACTTCCGGGAATACGAACATGCCGTAGTTCAGGTCTGCATTCAGGCCGGTGGTCGGATCGGAGATATACGGGATCTCGATCAGCTCGGCATAATACATTGCGCCCATCTCCATGCAGAAGTTCGAACGGGCCATATCTGCGGTGATACCGTTGGAATTCTCGTTGAAGTACGGGATCAGATCGCAGTACAGTTCCATGGCTTTCTGATATCCCTCATCGGTGAATTCACCGGTGGTGGGCTCATAGTCCACGGCGCGGACTTCATCCGATACGGTCATCTGATTCAGCGTTCCGATATAGTGAGCTGAGGGCCACAGATCCTGGTTGCCGTAGCAGATCGGCGTGTAGCCGGCATCCTGCAGCTTCTGGCAGACTTCCAGAAATTCATCCCATGTGGTCGGCACTTCGCAGCCGGCTTCTTCAAACATGTCAATATTGTAGAACATGACCTTCGCATCCAGGCGGAACGGAATACCGTAAACCATGCCGTCCGTTGTGGTGTAATTGATCATCTGGGACTCGATCAGAGAGTCTTTCCACTCCTGATCCGCATCCAGATACGGAGTCAGATCCAGGATCAGGTCCTGACGGATAAACCGCTCCGTGAACTCGCCGCACCAGCTGAAGAAGATATCCGGGCAGTCATCGCCGCCGACAACGACTTTCAGTTTCTCCTTATACGGAGCGTTCTGCGCACTCTCGATCACGAAGTCAATCTCTGGATGCATTTCCTCATATTCCGCAAGCTTGCGCTCAATGTAACTATTGAAGGGCTCGTCGGGGAATCTGTGGAAAAACTTAATCTGCTTGGTTTCTTCCGCAGCTGCGGAAATCATGGTCAGTCCTGCCAGAACGGCACCTGCCGCTGCTGCTGCAAAAATCTTCGCTGTACGTTTCATCTGTAAACCTCCCTGTTCTGAACATACAATTACAGCTTCAACAGTTCTTTTTATCAAAAACCGCTGTTTTCTTTTAACGCGGCCTTCAATCTCTCACTTACGGAACCTTTCCCGTTTTCAGAAAGAGGTCCCAAACCCGAAGGATCCGTCTCTCATACAGTTCTCCGCCGCAAAAACGGCTGCCCGGTAAAGGCTCTCCCGGATCAGAATGTCCTGATACGCTTCCCGACCGGTAATCCCCCGGTTTCCGGAACCCTCCGGAAAATCTCTTGCAGCCTTCATCCCGTCCAGATAATGGATCAGAAAGCTGGTAATGAAGGAGTCGCCGGCAGCCATGGTATCGACGGCTTCCACCAGGCAGGGAGATTGTTCGTACAGTTTCTCTCCCACCATCATGAATGCGCCCTTCGATCCGCGGGTGGCCATCACGATCTGCGCGCATCCGTAACTGCGGATCCGCTTCATGATCTCAAGGATCTCCTCCCGTTCCATATGTCCGCAGGAAATCTCCGCCATGTCGATGTACGGACAGCACCGCTGCAGATACGCGTCGTCCCAGCAGTCGGAAAAATCCATGGAGACGAAGGGGGAAACTCTGCGGATAGCCGGAAGGGCTTCCTCCGCAAAACTGAATATACTGGTATGGCAGACATCAAATCCGGCAATATATTCCTCATCCAGCGCATTCAGCCCGATGGGATGCTCTTTGCTCACGCCGCCCTTGTTGGACCCGATAAACACCCGGTCGCCATCGTCCAGCCGGACCATTGCGTATCCGTTCTCTCCATGAAAGAAACGGCACATGGACAGATCGATCCCCAGTTCCTTCGCCGTGCGGTACACATGCCGCCCGGCCGCGTCATCCCCGAAAACTCCGAGGTATCCGGCACGGATCCCGCTGATCGCCGCAAGCGCCGCAATATTCATTGCATTGCCGCCGGGATACATCGTCCTGGTATGCATATATTTGTCAACGACATTGTCGCCAAGTCCAAGTACAGAAATCATTGTTTTCGCTCCGTTTTCCTTTGTTGTAATTCATTATATAACGTTATAGAATCTATTGCAACGCCTTTTTGAATCTTTATGAATTCTAGACAAAATGCTTCTCTCATAATTATACATTCCCTACAAAAAAACGTTCCGGCATCTCTCTTGCGAGACGTTCGCGCCGGGCGCGGCCGCTCCTGCGGCAGAATTCCTAACACGCGAGTGCGCATCCTCCCGGAGACTCTCGCGCCGGGCGCGGTCGCTCCTGCGACAGAATTCCTTACGCGCGAATGCGCATCCTCCCGGAGGATTTTTGTGTCATGGGAAATCACAATTTCCTATGATACAATTTCCTATGACACAAAAAACCGGATTCCCACATTTCACCGCCAGGCGGTCTGGCCGTGAAATATGTGGATCCGGATGGCCGTCTCCCGAAGTTCTGATTTTAAAAATCTGACAGGGGTTTTTATCGAATTTTATTCGGAAACAGGATTCTCTTCACGCTGCCGGAGCATCCCTGCCGTATATCACGTCTCCGGCGGGATGGCGTCGAACAATGCTTCCACACTCTGCCGCAGCGAAGCTCCCGGGTCCATGTAATATCTGCCGTCCGTGATCTCGAGCGTCAGAAATCCTTCATAGTCTCCCTCTTCCAGTTCTTTCAGATAGCGCCTCATGTCCAGCGTTCCGTCTCCCCAGGCCAGATGTCCCCTGGGAGCGCCGTCAATAAAGTGGATATGGATCAGATTTTTGCCGAGCGCATCCAGATAGTCCCTCGGACTTTCCCCTGCCAGGGCCATCGGAATGGTATCAATCATCCCGCCGATCGCCGGGTGGGAAAGCTCATCCAGCATTTTCTTCAGTGTCGGGAGGTTGTACACCAGATTGCTCTCATCATGGCGCAGCACTTCCAGCGCAAGCTTCAGCCCGTGAAACCGCGCCAGATCCGCCAGTTCATGGATCCCCTCGCGGGCCCATTTCCAGGCCTCTTCGCGGTTGCTTCCGTC
Source organism: uncultured Lachnospiraceae bacterium (assembly GCA_902767335.1). Lineage (GTDB taxonomy): Bacteria > Bacillota > Clostridia > Lachnospirales > Lachnospiraceae > Merdiplasma. The sequence goes on along the minus strand of CACXHD010000059.1, from coordinate 2,976 downwards.
AAAGTATCCCCACCCGGTCGTCACCAGCATCTTGTCGGTTCCCAACTCCGAAGCCGCCCGCAGATGATCCTCAAAGAATTTCAGGCTTCTTCTGCGTTCTTCCCGCACAGATGACGCCAGATTGATCGGATAGACACACTGCTCCGGCGTCAGACAGACCAGCCGCAGCCCCCTGCGCTCAATTTCTCTGCGCACGCGCACCACGTCTGCATAGGTTGCGTCTTCAATATGAAAAAACGGAGAAGCACCCCACAGTTCCACATTGACCAGTCCGCAGTCGGCCGCATCGTCCAGAAAGGTTTCCAGCGGAAAATACCGGTACTGGATATTCATTGCCGCAATCTGATTTCTCTTAATCTCTGACATAGGTTCTTCCTGCCTTTACCATTGCCCTGTCTTTGCGCTCTGCCTGCGGTTACCGTCTTTTCGCCTTTACGTTCTTCCTGCCTTTACCGTCGCTTCGCCATTATCTGCCCGTCTCTCCATCCTCTCCGGCGCCCGGGCGCCTGTGTGTCAGAGCACTTCCGGCACCGTATTGATCTCCAGCACATAGCGCTGCGGATTAATCACACTCTTGCACGTATGCACCGGTTCGCCCTCGGAAGACACACACCAGTCCTGCATGAACAGCAGCGGGTCGCCCGCCGCGACCCCCAGGATCTGCGCTTCTTCCTCCGTAGCCGGGCAGATGGAAACTCTCCGGTTGCCGCCGCCCATCTGAATGCCATGATCGGACAGCATCTGGTAGAGCGAATTTTCAAGATCTTCTCCCAGCAGGAAGGCATATTTCTGCGGAAAATGATTTTCCTCAATGATCACTGGCACATCGTCGGTGAGCCGGATCCTGCGTATCTTCAGAATCTTCTCCGATCCGTGCAGTTTCAGTCTTTCCCTGTCCTTCGCGTCCGCTCTGGCCAGTTCTGTGCTCAGGAGCTTCGTCCCCGGCTTCTTTCCGTCCAGCTCACAGCTTCTCGTAAAGCCCATGAAGACATCCATTTTTCTGCGAAGCTTCTTCTGGGCAACGAAGGTTCCGATTCCCTGTTTCTTGATCAGGATCCCTTCTTCTACAAGAAACTCGATCGCTTTGCGCACCGTAATACGGCTCACGCCGTATGCTTCGGACAGTTCCGTCTCTGTCATCAGGCGGTCCCCCTCCGAGAGTTCCCCCTGAAAAATCATATTCTGGATTTCATCGATCAACTGCTGATAAAGCGCGGTACTGCTGTTTTTGTTTAACTTATTCATCTGTGCCGTTCCCCCTGAAAAGTATAGATTTCAGACGGGAAAACGCTTTCCCGCCTGATGTTCCGGGTCTGGCCATCAACGACGGCATACTACTGATGCAAATCCGGACACACGCCTGCGATGTATGATTCTTTGTATAAACAATTTGCTTGTTTTTAATAATACATCTGATAATGATTATATCATCTTATACACTCTCATACAAGGCCATGTCCGTCGAAAGCCGCCGTTCAAACCGCTTACATTACAGCATATTTCCTCATCTGCTCAGTGATCCAGTCTTCTGTAATCAAGTCTTCCGTAATCCAGTCTTCAGTAATCCAGTCTCCTGTAATATCTGCGGATCGCCAGCGGATGTCTCCGGTTGTGCTCCAGATGAACGGATACTCTCTGGAAGGAGCTTCTGGCCACGATCGGAGCAAGGATCCAGCGGAATTTGTCGCTGATCCCCTTCAATTCATAGTCCATGGTATCAAAGACGGTGCCATTGGCACTGACCGTATTTACAAATTTTTCCACACGGTCCATGAGCGGACGGGTTTTGTCCTCTCCCTTGATCAGGATTACCGGGATATCACGGGTGATGACTTCCAGCGTTCCGTGGAAGAAATTCGCCGCGGAAATCGGGCGGGTCGGCATCCACTGCATCTCTTCCATAATACACATCCCGTAGCAGACGGCCCAGTCCTCCAGATTGCCGGAACCGACCAGATAGGTCAGCGGACTGTCGCAGTACTGATCGGCAAAGGCCTTTGCCTTCGCATCGGATTTTTTATAGATCTCGACCACATTATCCGGCATATTCTTCAGTTCTTCCATAAACTGATCATAATCCGGAAAATCTCCCCGATTTGCCAGAAAACGAAGCGTAACGGCATACCAGAAATAATACTCGCCGCCGGTGGTGGAAACCACATAATCGCATTTCTCAAAGAGCGGACTGCCGGCCTTTTCCACATATCCGAGCACCTTTGCCCCCATGGAATGAACCAGGTCAACCGTTTCGACCACTTCCTTTGTATCTCCGGAGATAGAAGCAATGACAACAATGGATTTCTCCGAGAAAAACGGATTTCCCACAACATTAAAGTCCGCCGCATTCTCCAGGAAAAGCGGAAGCGTCGATCCCATTTCTTTGACAATGTGTCCGAACTGTCCCGCATACAGAATCGTTCCGCCGATACCGATATAGAAAATATTCTCATATCCTTCCGCACAGATCCGATCGACCGCCTCCTGTGTGCTGGCAATAATACTTAATCCGTTTTCATGCTCTCTTCGAATCGCTTCCTCATGAAAGTTAAACATAGCCGCAACCTCCCGTCTCATCGACATCTAAAAACATCGTCCAATGTCTTCCCAACCTTTTAGGAAAACCTGTCTGCGTCCATATTGTATCATAACGTTATATTACAATCAACACTTTTCTGGATTTTTTTATCTCAACTATTTGACAGACGTCTTATAATGTATTACTATGATTGCGCTGCATGAAATTTTCATTAGCTTCACGATCACGCCTCATACGGAGCCATTCATACCTGGCTTTTGATGATTACTATTCACAGCCCTCATGCCCCTTATATCTCATAAGCAGACAATTCCGACAGGAACGAAGACGGGATCCACAGTTTACGCAGACTAAGAGGCCGGGGTAAGAGCGTGGCGCATATGCGCGAATACCCCGGCCTCTTAGTCGGAGTTAACTGTTAGCCTGGCGGAGTGGGTCGG
>CACXHD010000058.1 GCA_902767335.1 uncultured Lachnospiraceae bacterium | reverse complement strand
TGACAGGATTCGAACCTGCGACCTCCTGGTCCCAAACCAGGCGCTCTAGCCAAACTGAGCCACACCCCGGTTTGTGGTTGCCGTCCTTTCTCGAACGCAAGACCGATTATACAGTCCGAAAGCCTGATTGTCAATCACAAATTAAAAAAATTTTTCGGGCCGCGAAAAAGGCGCTGGAAGGTTTCAGAGGAAATAGACATCCGGGCGAAGATTACCATGTTCATCTTCTTCAATCACAATGTACGTCGGCCGTCTTCCCTGCTGCCGGGGCAAAGAGATGCTTCCCGGATTGAGCACAGTCACATCGGGATCCGAGAAATCGATCATCGGCTCATGGGTATGGCCGAACAGGGCAAAGTCACATCCGCGGCGCTGCGCTTCTTCTCTGAGAAAACCTGTCCCGGCGAACACCTGATATCCGTGTCCGTGCGTCAGAAACAGCCGGTGTGTTCCGACATTTACCACCGTCTCGGAGGGCAGGTCGGAGAAAAGATCGCAGTTCCCGGCGACAAACACGCAGGGACAGGGAGCGTTTTTCCCGATCTCTTCCTCATCCCCCTGTACATCTCCCAGATGAAGCAGCATCTCAAGCGGCGCTTCCCGTTCGATTGCCCGCCGGATATTGTTGTTTCTTCCATGTGAATCGCTGACCACAAGTATTTTTTTCATCATCGGTTCCGACCCCTTTTATGCCCGGTTCTCTTCCAGCATCTGCCGCATTTTCCGCAGGGCTTTCCCCCGGTGGCTGATCTCGTTTTTCTGCTGCGGCGTCAGCTGTGCACTGGTACATCCGAATTCGGGAAGGTAAAAGATCGGGTCGTAGCCAAATCCGTTCTCTCCCTCAATGCGATACCCGATTCTTCCCTCCATGGTCTCCCGGCAGATCAGCTCCTTCCCGTCCGGGAACACACAGGCAATCGCACAGACGAACCGGGCCGTCCGTTCCGGATCCGGAACACCCTTCAGCCGGTTGAGGATCCAGGTATTCTTTATATCATAAGAAGTGTCTTCTCCGAGGAAACGGGCCGAATACACCCCCGGCGCTTTGTCCAGGCAGTCCACCTCAAGGCCGGAATCATCGGCCATTGCCGGCATTCCGGAAGCGGCGGCAACCGTTCGCGCTTTGATCAGCGCGTTTTCTTCAAAGGTTTTTCCGTTTTCCTGAATATCCGCCCGGATGTTCGCTTCTTTCATGGAGCGCACCGTAATTCCGCTTTCGCGCAGGATCATCCGCACTTCTCTCAGTTTGTCTTCATTTCCGGTCGCAAACAGTATCTCCATCGTTTCTCTCCACATTTCGTTTCTGCTGTCGTTTCAGTTCCGGTCGTCCGTATATGCCTTGAGGCAGATATTCGCCGCATACACCGACTCCGTCTCATCCCAGAGGACGCCGTCCTGGCTGATATATCCTTCCCTGTTTTCCAGGCTTACATTGACCGTATATTCATCCTTTGCGGTCTCTCCAGCCACCGGCTTGTCTGCGCCCTCGGTCGTTATATGAACGATGAGGGCGAAGCGCTCCCCGCCGGCCAGATCGAAGGTTTCTGTCACAGGCACGGTATAATAGCCTTTCCCGGAGATGGTACCGCTGCCGATTTTTTCTCTGTATCCAAGGGAAGACGCGCCGCTGAAATCATGGACGGCCCAGAGTTCATATCCGCTATTCTCCCCGGTAGAATAAAAGCCGGCCGCCCGGAGAGTTTCCTCCGAGCCCGCCGTGTATACATTGGCAAACCAGGCACTCTCGTCATCGTATCCGAGCCGCGCCTGCCAGCCGCAGACATCGTTCTGATACAGATGCCCGTAATTGTCCTCCTCTTCGACCACCGTGTAAACCAGTCCGGATTTTGCTATAGTCTTGTCCTTATAAGACACATAAAAAACGCCTTTGTCGCCAAACCCTTCTCCCCAGGTATTCTGGCAGATCCAGGCTCCGTCCTCTCCGGGATCCACAGTAAAGCTCTCTCTCGGAAAAGAATCATCCCACCCAAGGATCAGAATGTCATGGCAGACTGCACCGCCCGCGGGATCGTAAAAGGCAAAGGTTTTCTCATTGTAATAGCCCCCGGCCCGGGAGGTCATCCGGCGGGTCATCCGCAGGGAGGTCTGTACCGGTCCATAGGTGCGGATCATCTGTTTCATTTTTTCTTCCGAACAGTCATCCAGCAGGCGGATTTCCTGTACATGGACCGCCGGCAGCAGTCCGTCGGTCGTCCTCTGGTCTCCGTAGGGATCCTCACTCTCCAGTACCGGCCCCCTCCATCCGCTCAGGTACGCCATAATCATGTGATAGTCGCCGCCCTCCGCCTGGGAAATGATAAACCCGTTGTTCAGGGACAGATGGTCCGGAGAAAACAGCATCTGACGGTCGGGCATCAGGCAGGCCTCCAGCGCGCTGCACGCCGTAATCGCCCAGCAGGTGCCGAATCTTCCCTGACTTCGTACTGCAGGTGCCTTTCCGACGTCTCTGCAGTCGTATTTTTCCTCCGCTGCAGGCAGGTTCTGACTCCGGCACAAAAAGAGGAGCAGTCCCAGGATCAGGATCCGCCCGGCTGCGCTAAGCTTCCTGTACATTTCGTTTCGCACCTCTTGCCGGCGGCTTCGGCCCCGGAAACTGATAAAAATAGGTCTTCATCATGCCATTGTATATTTTCCGGTTTTTCGCCGCCTTCATCCCCAGATACTGTTCCGCCTGGTCATAGGCAGTGATCAGATATTTGGACCAGGTGTCCAGGCGGGAAAACGCCTCTCCGATCTCCCGGTACAGAGAAGGAAGGTTTTCTTTTTCCTCGATTCTTTCTCCATAAGGGGGATTTGTAATAATGAAACCGTATTTTCCGGAATGGCTCAACGCGGATACCGGCCGCTGCTGCAGGTGGATCAGGCTGTCGACACCGGCGTTCTGTGCATTTTCCCTCGCGGCGCGGATCACAGCGGGATCAATATCATATCCCTGTATGTCCGGGCGGAAGGAAAGATCGACGTTCTCCCTCGCCTCCTCAAAAGCGCTGCTCCAGGCAGATTCCGGAATCAGATTCGTCCATTGCTGCGCCAGAAACGTCCGGTTCATCCCCGGAGCCATCCCTGCAGCGATCATCGCAGCTTCAATCGGAAAGGTACCGCTCCCGCAGAACGGATCCACCAGGATACGGTCTTTTTTCCAGGGCGTGAGAAGAATCAGGGCGGCAGCCAGTGTCTCCGTAATCGGCGCCTTCGCCGTCAGTTTGCGGTAGCCTCTCTTGTGCAGCGATACACCCGAGGTATCGATCCCCAGCGTCACCTCATCCTTCATCAGCGTGACCCGCAGCGGAAACGAAGCACCGGTCTCATCAAACCAGGATCTGTGGTATTTGCCCTTCATCCGCTCAACGATCGCCTTCTTGATAATGGACTGAATATCGGAAGGACTGAACAGGCTGCTGCGGACGGAATTGGCCTTTGCCACCCAGAATTTCGCATCCTCCGGAAGATACATTTCCCAGGGGACCGCCCGGGTATTCTCAAACAGTTCATCAAAGGTTTTTGCCTGAAAACTGCCCGCCTTCACCAGGACGCGCTCCGTGGTCCGGAGAAAAACATTGGCGATGCAGACCGCTTCCCAGTCGCCGAGAAACGTCACTTTGCCGTCTTCCACCCGGCTGACCTCATATCCCAGGTCTGTGATTTCCCGTTTCAGCACCGACTCCAGCCCGAAGTGGCAGGGGGCAATCAGTTCAATATAATTCATAGATGTTCTCTCTTTGTCCGATTATTCGGATTTGGCATACAAAAGCTGCTGCCGTATGGGGTTTCCCTCCAGGTTCACAATGGTAAATACATCCTCTTCCAGAAACGCCAGCGTACGTTCATTTCCGTTTTTCGGAAGGGATACGGATCCCGGGTTCAGGAAATAATATCCTCTCTCTTCCCGCGCCGTCCAGATATGGGTATGTCCGTACAGCAGCGCATCGCCCTTTTTCATCGGGGGCAGATGGTCCTCGCAAAAGACATGCCCGTGTGTAGCATACAGGATTCTTTCACTGTGTGCAAGCGGAAGGATACAGTAGTCCGCCATACAGGGAAAGTCCAGAACCATCTGGTCCACCTCGGCTTCGCAGTTGCCCCGGACGGCCCAGATCTCATCGGCTAGGGGATTGAGCATTTCGATCACTTCCCGCGGACTGTACTGTTCGGGCAGGTCATTGCGGGGACCGTGGTAAAGAATGTCGCCCAGCAGAAGCATCCGGGAAGCACCGCTTTTTTCATACAGATCCAGCATCTGTCTGCAGCAGGAGGCCGAACCGTGGATATCGGAAGCGATCATGATCTTCACGGGAAATCACCGCCTTTCTTTTTTCATAAAGTGAAAAGCCGCCAGGGGAGCTGACGGCTTTTCGAGGGGAGTA
>CACXHD010000057.1 GCA_902767335.1 uncultured Lachnospiraceae bacterium | reverse complement strand
GGAGGCAAGGCGTCCGAGCATATTAAACAGTGCCAGCAGCGACACGACGCCGGCAGCCCTGGCAGGCGTGAAGCCCATCATCTGCTGTGCAATCGGAGACGCCTGGGAAATAATCATCATCCCGGCAAAAGCACCGCAGGTCAGTGTGAGAAGCATCAGATAAAAGCTCTTCTCCCCCAGCATCTGTCTCCAGTTCAGATCCCGCGTCTGTGCCTTCGCTCCCGTCGGCTGCTTCATGCCCGCGGTAAATCCCGAGGGAGCCGCCTCAATGACAAAGGCAGAGACAATGATAATCGCCCCCATGACCGCCCCGAGAATGCGGAATGCGGATGTCACATGCATCCTCTGCAGCATGGCGTTTGCGATCACCGGAATCAGGATCGAGCTGCCGCCGTAGCAGGCGGTCGTCAGTCCGCCGGCAAAACCGCTCTTGTCCGGAAAAAACTTTACCGCGTTCGAAACAATGGTGCCGTACGCCATACCGCATCCCAGCCCGACGCCGAGACCGTAGGTCAGGATCAGCATCGGAACCGATTTCGCAAAACCGGACCCGATCATTCCAAGCCCGAACAGAACGCCGGCCACAACCAGCACCCACTTCGGACCGATACGGTCGTTGAAAAACCCGCCGCTGATCATCGTGACCGGTCCGACCGAATTTGCCACCGTGAAGACGATTGCAAGCGATGCAATCTCTTTTCCGGTCATCTCGCTCAGATACTGTGCCATCGGCGATGCAAACACGCTCCAGGCATACAGCGATCCGACACATAAGGTCACAAAGCAGCTGGCAATCAGTATCAGCCATCTCTTCTTCATGATATCCATAAGCCATCTCCCTCAATCTGCTTCGTCTGCTGCAAAAGCAGTACCATGTAAGAAAAGAGGCTGCCAGGGTGTGACAGCCTCTAGTACTCATCTGTTGTTAAATACGTCGTTCGCCTCCGGCTCGCTCTCGCTTAGTTTCCGGCCATACGACTGTTGCTAACCTCCCCGTTCGCCTCCGGCTCCGGCTCGCTAAGCAACGCTGTATAGCCTCCAACATACGGCTCGATCTTCGCCTCCGGCTCGCTCTCGCTTAGTTTCCGGCCATCTGCTTGGCGACTTCTGCTGCGAAGTCTTCCTGCTTCTTTTCGATGCCTTCGCCGGTCTCATAGCGGACAAAGGATTTCACGGTGATGTTTGCGCCGTTTGCCTTGGCAACTTCCTTAACATACGCGCCGACATTCTGCTTTCCGTCTTCGGCCTTTACATAAACCTGATCCAGCAGGCAGATCTCTTTGAGTTCCTTTGCAAGGCGGCCTTTTACAGCACCCTCGATCACCTTCTCGGGCTTGCCGGCCATCTTCGGATCATTTGCGATTTCTGCAGCCAGGATACGCATCTCATTCGCCTTGTATTCTTCCGAAACTTCTGCGTCGGAAACATACTGGGGCTTCATGGCTGTGATCTGCATGGCAATGTTCTTTGCCATCTCTTTTACGGCATCATTGACGACATCCGTCTCAACATCCACCAGGACACCGATCTTGCCGGCCATATGTGTATAGTCCGCAACGAACCCGTTGTCTTCCTTCACCTGGATGAATCTGCGGATCTTCATGTTCTCGCCGATCACGGAGATCTGTCCGGCCAGTTCTTCTGCAACCGTCTTGGAAGTATCAAATTTCCACGGGGAAGCAAGGAATGCATCGATATCTGCAGCGTCTGTTTCCAGCGCCTGCTCTGCCACCTGCGCAACATACGCCTGGAACTTCTCGTTCTTTGCGACAAAGTCCGTCTCGGCGTTTACTTCTACAGCGACTGCCTTTTTGGCATCGTCGGAGACAAGGAGCTTCACGATACCTTCCGCTGCAATTCTTCCGGCTTTCTTCTGGGCCGTTGCCAGGCCTTTTTCTCTCAGCCATTCAATTGCCTTGTCCATATCTCCGTCCGTTGCGGTAAGGGCCTTCTTGCAGTCCATCATACCGGAACCGGTCATCTCTCTGAGTTCTTTTACCATTCCTGCAGTAATTGCCATGTTCGTTTTCCTCCTGCTATTGATCACTCGGCCAGAGCTTCCACCGGAGCTTCTTCCGTGTATTCATCCTGTGCATCCGCTTCCTGTGCGTCAGCAGCCTCAGCGCCCTGTTTTGCCTCGATCACGGCGTCCGCCATCTTGGAGACAATCAGTTTGACGGCACGGATTGCATCGTCATTGCCCGGGATTACATAATCCAGTTCCTCCGGATCACAGTTCGTATCCGCAATACCGATCAGCGGAATGCCCAGCGTATGAGCTTCCTGTACACAGATGCGCTCCTTCTTGGGGTCAACAACGAAAATCGCATCCGGAAGCTTCTTCATCTCTTTGATGCCGCCAAGGTTCTTGTTCAGCTTCTCCATCTCCTTGCGGAGTGCAATGACTTCCTTCTTCGGCAGTACGTCAAAGGTCCCGTCCATTTCCATGGTTTCAATGTCTTTCAGACGTTTCACACGGCTCTGGATCGTCTTGAAGTTGGTCAGCATGCCGCCGAGCCATCTCTCATTGACATAATACATT
>CACXHD010000056.1 GCA_902767335.1 uncultured Lachnospiraceae bacterium | reverse complement strand
GCTGGATAGGATGAGTAATACAGCAAAAAGCCTGGCAGGCAAACGAATTCGTTCTTTGCTTGACGACAACAGCTTCGTTGAAATCGGAGGCGATATCACTGCGAGATCGACCGATTTCGGCATGTCTGCTGATGCGCCTTCTGACGGAGTGATCACCGGGTACGGTGTGATCGACGGCAGCCTGGTCTATGTCTACAGTCAGGATGCGTCTGTGCTGGGCGGAACCGTCGGCGAGATGCATGCGAGAAAAATTACATCTCTGTATGACATGGCCATGAAGATGGGTGCCCCGGTGATCGGTCTGATCGACTGCGCCGGACTGAGACTGCAGGAAGCGACGGATGCACTGGATGCATTCGGAAGAATCTACCGGCAGATGTCTCTGGCATCCGGTGTGATCCCGCAGATCACAGCGGTGTTCGGCACCTGCGGCGGTGGTATGGCAGTGGCTTCGCAGCTTTCCGACTTTACGTTCATGGAAGCAAAGTCGGCGAAACTGTTTGTCAGCGCACCGAATGCACTGGCGGGCAATACGGCTGAGAAGAATGATACGGCAGGCGCCGCATTCCAGAGTGAAGAGGCCGGAACCGTTGATTTTGCAGGAACAGAGAAAGAGATTTTCAGCAAAATCCGTCAGCTGGTATCCTTCCTTCCGGAAAACAATGAGGACAATTCCTACGCAGAATGCGCGGATGACCTGAACCGGGTCTGCCCGGATCTTGCCCAGGTCGCGGGAGACGCGGCTGCCGTGCTGGCAAGGATTGCCGATGACAATGCATTTATCGAGACAAAAGCCGGCTATGCGAAAGACATGGTGACCGGTTTCCTCCGCCTGAACGGACAGACGGTCGGCGCAGTCGCCAACCGTACGAAGATCTACGACGCGAAGGGACAGGAGAAGGAAAGCTTTGACGCGGTTCTGAGTGCAGACGGATGTGAGAAGGCTGCGGATTTCATCAATTTCTGCGATGCGTTCGAGATCCCGGTTCTTTCCATTACAAACGCGGAAGGATTCAAGGCGGATGTCGAGAATGAAAAACGGATCGCAAGAGCGGCCGCAAAACTGACCGGCGCCTTTGCCGGAGCGACTGTTCCCAAGGTGAATCTGATCACCGGAAAAGCGTTCGGCAATGCCTACAATGTCATGAACAGCAAGGCGATCGGCGCTGACTTCACGTATGCGTGGAAAGATGCCCGCGTCGGTATGATGGACGCCAAGCTGGCGGCCGGTATCATGTACGCGGACCAGCAGGGCAGCGAGATCCTGAAGAAGGCTGCCGAGTATGATAAACTGCAGGACAATGTGCTCACCGCGGCCCGCAGAGGCTTTGTGGACACGATCATTGACGCCGCAGATACCAGAAAGTATCTGATCGGTGCCTTTGAAATGCTCTTCTCCAAAAACGAGATGGTTCCTGCAAAGAAACACGGTGCCCTGTAAGACACCGGGCGTCAACTGATTTTCGGGACAGCGGATCTTGCAGGAGGCTGTCCCTGCAGAGGCGGGGCGGGGGTTCCCCGGACCGCCCGGAAAATGTCCGAAGGCGTTTGCGGCCGGGCGTTTTCCATAGATCAAGCAACGGAATGACAAAATTCAGCAGAGGACTGTGAAGTGCATCAGCAATGATCTGCACTCACAGCTGCGAAGAGAGGTAGAACAGATGAAGAAAAAGATCAGTGCTCTTCTCATGACGGCAGGACTTACTCTGGGAGTATTTACCGGCGCGGTTATGGCGCAGGAGACTGCACCCGTACAGGAAGCTCCCGCTGCGGAAGCGGAAGCTGCCGTGGAAGCGGAAGCAGCGGCCCAGGTCAGTGAAGACGAGCAGAATGCGGAGAGTGCCAGAAAATTTGCGGAGACTCTGATTTTCCGCCTGGCCCAGGCTTCGGAGGAAGATCTGGATGTACTGCGGGATACGGGAAGCGATTCCTGGAAGGTCGCGATTGCAAACTGGGACGGGATTGCCGAAGAGATCGGCCAGCCGGTGGAGATCGGTGATCAGAAGGTGACGCTCAGCGAAGACGGAAAAACCTATACCGTTGTCAGCGATGTAAAATACGACGGGGTGTCCGATTCCACAAAGGTTGTGGATACCGTGACACTCAATCAGCGGACAAATGAGTTCAAGATTGACTTTGAAGTTTCTTATCCGAAAGGAAAGCTGTTCGGGGAAGCTGCTCTGAATACGCTCATGGGACTTGGCACAGTATTCCTTGTACTGCTGTTCCTGAGCTGGCTGATCAGCAATATCCACTGGATCCCGGATCTGCTGGAGAAACGATCAAAAAAAGCTGATGCCGCGTCTCCGG
>CACXHD010000055.1 GCA_902767335.1 uncultured Lachnospiraceae bacterium | reverse complement strand
GCCTTCAAGGACACGTCCGCAGGTCTGGGCATAGTTCGCAAATGCGCCGGCGCGGGAAAGAACTTCAAAGTCACCGCGGGCATATTCCTCAAACTGGTTGACTGCCGTAACCTTGTCGCTCTCACGTCCGTCCTTGCTGTAGTCGATGTCTTCCGCCACGGTGAAGGTTTCTTCCGCCAGTGCGGTGTGGGAATCCGAACGGATGGAGATCGCATAGTCCCCGGCTTCAAGGATATAGCCGCCGCCCTCGATCTTGATGCCTTCGGAATCATAGGCCGCCATGTCTTCCTTGTTCAGCGTGAAGCTGACGGTCTCGGAAGCGCCTGCGTCCAGAAGGCCCGTCTTTGTAAAATCAATCAGATTGACCGAAGCCTTCTCAATGCCTCCGTCGGTATACGGCGGAGTAAAGTATACTTCCACAACGTCCTTGCCTGCCACGTCCCCGGTGTTGGTCACGGTCACGTCGAAGGAAACGGTATCGCCGTCATCCGAGAAGTTTTCGATTTTCTGTTCGAAGGTTGTATAGCTCAGGCCGTAGCCGAAGGGATACTGTACTTCATCCTCATATGTGATGGCGCCTTCATCGGAAGCCGTTTCGTAGTATTTGTATCCGACGTAGATGCCTTCCACATAGTTTGCAAACGCAATCGTACCTTCGTAGGCTCCGTCTGCCGCGGCGATCGCCTGTTTCAGGTCATCCACGTTCGTGAAGGAATGTTCTCCGATGTTATTGATATACGGAGTCTTCATCAGATCCTTCACATAAGTATCCGCCAGTTTTCCGGAGGGATTCACCGCGCCGCTGACGATCTCGCCCAGCGCTGCAAATCCGCTGATGCCGGAACCCGGGGCAAGAATCACTGCGCCGATCTGCTCGTAATCGTTGACCCAGCCAAGCTCCATGGCATTGTTTGCGTTAATGACAACGATCACGCGGTCATACTCCGAGCAGACCTTCTCGACCAGATTTTCTTCCGTGACCGACAGCTCCAGATAGGACTCGCCTGCCTCGAAATCGTCGTATGCGCCATTGTTGGTGTACGTGGCGTTCATATAGTTATAGTTTGCAGGCTGTGCGGAGACCTGGCCCGCGGGATTGTAGGTTCCGTTGATGACCGAAAGCATGTCGGTGGGCAGGTCCGCGCCTTCACCGCCGGAACGGCCGATGACGATGACCGCCACGTCGGCGAATTCATGGGTTGCCGCCATCAGATCATCGTTGTAGACGCTGACCGGCGGTTCCGGAATCGTCCAGTCCTGGGACGCCATTGCGATCGTGGGCCGCTCCGCGCGGTATTCACGGTACATGGCGCTCAGTCCGTCGTTTGTCTCATAGCCGGCATCTTTGAACGACTGCAGAATGCCGACCGCCGTCGAGGAATCGGAAGAACCGGAACCGGTACCGCCAAAGAGCGGGTTGGTGGAAGCCCATCCGAATACATTCAGCTTCTTCACATCTTCCCCAAGCGGGAGAAGTCCGTCATTTTTCAGAAGGACCATGCCTTCTTCACCGACCTTCTGTACGGTCGCCTTACTCTGTGCTACCGTTTCCTCCGAAAGCTCCACCTTGGAGGCATTGAGAAAACCGGATACATTGTTGTACATCGGTCCAAAGCAGATGGCATTCACGATGCCGACGATCCCTGCAATACCCGCAAGGCCGGCGATCCATCGAATGACATGTCTGTTTCCTTTTTTCGCCTTGTGCGCCGCAATCATGATGACAATGACTGCCAGGATGATCAGCAGGATCGCCCACACATATCCCTGAAGCATATTCAGATAAGAGAGCAGATCTGCTTCACTTACGCCCATCGGGGCAAAAATCGGGGACAGCAAAGATCCCAGAAAATTAATCATCTTTCTTCCTCCCTGTGTTGTCTGCGGGGAAATGCCCCATTCCGGCATCCCCCCGGATCTCGCCTCACGGCGATGGTCAGATGGTCAGATCTGAGGAAACACAGAGCAAATCCGCATTCCCTCAGATGAATCCGTCAAAGGACTCATCCGGCAATTTCTTCCGTGCCTGCTTCCTCTGTGAGATCTTCTGTCATCTCTTCCGTTATTGCCTCCGTCGCATCTTCCACATCCTCGCCGCCTGCGCCGAGGAAGACCGTTCCGAAGTCAAAGCTCTGGATCTTGTCCAGCGGAGCCGCCGTGTACTTCGCCGTACGTTCATCGTCGATCACGCCGCTCCAGTTCATGCCGAATGCGAAATCATAAGTATTGCCGGCCGCATCCTTATAGCATTCCATATCGCGCGGTACATCCGGTGTCTGCGCCTCAACCTCTTCCATGGAAACCGGCTGCTGGAATACAAGCAGTCCGTTCGGTTCCGCCTGTCCAAGAACAATCTGCGCAACCGCATCCGGCTTCTGCGCATTGTAGGAAACCAGAATGACATCACACAGCGGTTCCACGTCGGTCCAGATCATGCCGCGTTTCATGCAGACAGAAGCGATCACAGGAACGTCGCCTGCCGCGGATGCTGCGTACTGCAGCGCTTCCAGATGACCGTAGTTGGGATCTGCGGGAGCCGTAACGCCCTTATAGGTCCGGTTTTCCTTCGCGCCGTCGACAACGCAGCCGGAAATCGACGGATCGATTGCAGTGTCAGCCGTATACGCTTCGTACTGCAGTGTCGGCGGATAGTATACCTCATCCCCTTCCGGCTCGGTCGGCGGACCGAAGGCCGCTGTCAGCCAGGACGAATAGGAATCCATGAACGGTGCCGTCATGCCGACCAGCACATAATCGCAGGCTGCAATGTCTTCTTCTGAAGCACGGGTCAGGTCTTCCTTCTTATAGGTCGGATTACCATTAAAGTCCGGATCTCCGGTCGGATCTCCAAGTGTATCTGTCACAACCTCGAAATACTGTCCCATCACATCCAGATCCAGACCCGGCTGCCAGGACGGCGTTCCGGGATTGATGCCGAACATCCAGTTCGCCGTAAATCCGGTGCTGTAGACGTAGGGGATGTAAACCTTGGGTTTCTCCTTATCGGAGCCTTCTTTGATCGTGCCGTCGTTTTTGATCATGACGACCGACTTCTGCTGTGTCTCGGCGCCGTACGCCATCGCGCTCTCGCTGAAGATAATGGAATCCGCGTACGCGCTGTCATTGTACGGTTCCTCGAACATGTTCAGGTTCATCATGACGAGAATATAATTGTAAGCAGCCTTGCTGACGATCTCGTCTGCTTTCTCCTGGCCGACGTTCTGCACCAGCAGGTTGTAGCCTTCTGTAATATTCTCTGTGCTGCCGTAGCCGCCCAGAAGATTGATGCCGCGCTCAAATCCGAGTGCAATACGCTCCGGCTCGGACATTTCCTCGGTGCCCCACAGGCCGCCGGTCTTGAGTCCCAGTCCGCCGAAAACGCCCCAGTCTGTGATCTTCAGACCGTCAAAGCCGTAATCTGCAAGCAGACCGTACAGGAAGGGATTGTAAGCGCCTGCCCATTCACCGCCGAAGGGCTCGCCGGTTCCGTCTACGTCGATGGCATACTGTGTCATCAGACCGGAAGAAGCGGTCTTGCCCGGAAGTTTGAATACACCGTCAAAGAACGTGATGAAATGCGCCTCGAGATTATTTCCCGGGAAAATCGCATAGCGTCCCGCATAGGTATGGTCATCGCGGCCGCCCTCTGTCGAGCCGGCGCCGCCGAAGTGCTTCGTGAAGCAATATACGGATTCGTCGCCCCAGCCCAGATCTTCACCGTTCTCATCGTAGGTGGACTGCATCGCGTTGACATACGCGGTTGCAATATCCAGCGTCAGCTGCGGATCCTCACCGTAGGTTCCGTCCGCACGGCTCATCACCGGAGAAGCGATATCCACCTGCGGTCCCAGCAGCGCCGTCACACCGGCTGCGCGATACTGTTTCGCCGTCTCATTTCCGATTTCCGCCGCCAGTTCCGGATCCATTGTGGATGCAAGGGACAGGGTCTCGATCATTCCGGAAATATTGCACGGGTCAATGGAGATCATCGCAGGAATACCGTAGTAGCAGCTCTCCGCAACTTCCTGCAGCGCATTCGTCCATTTCGCATGGGCGCCTCCGCCGTTGGCGATCGCCCTGGTGACGCCTCCGCGCCCGCCGTTTCTCAGGTAAACGGCCGAAGCGTCTTCCGCTGTGAGCGGCTCTGTCGTAAAGTCGCCGTCCCAGCCGCCGTGCGCCAGGATCACTGCCCGCTCAGCGCCCTGCATCTGGTCTACCAGATCCTGCGCTCTCTCTTCCGAGGATTTTCTCCAGTCCTCATAGACATCCAGTTCGCCGTTCTGGTTCAGATCCTTGAAGGCGTATCCGTCGTCTTCAATGATCCTGACACCGGAAGTCTGGGAAAGTCCGAGCACTTCTCCATCCTCATTTTCCACTTTGATCCAGCCGTCGTCCGTCAGCTCGGCGGTATATTTTGCGTCTTCGCCCGGGACCGGCATATAAGCTTCCGCAGCCGTCTCCGGTTCTTCCGTTTCGGCTTCCGGCGCAACGGCCTCTCCGCCGCCCGCGTTCTTGTACGGATCATTCGCTGCCGCATCGCCGCCGCCCGCGTTCTTGTACGGGTCGTTCGCCGCCGCGTCGCCGCCGCCCGCGTTCTTGTACGGGTCGTTCGCCGCCGCATCGCCGCCGCCCGCATTCTTATACGGGTCATTGTTCTTATACGGATCGTTTGCCGCCGCGTCGCCGCCATCCGCATTCTTATACGGATCATTGTTCTTGTAGGGATCTTCCGCGGCCGCGCTCTGTCCGCCCGCTTCCGCCGCAGGCGCTGCTGCCTGACCGGATCCGCCTGCCTTCGGCTCTTCCGTCAGAACCAGCTTGTACCTTGCATCCGTCTCAGCGGTAGTGCCGCCGCCTGCCTGCGCAGCGGTATCCGTGTCCGCCGCCTTCTTGCTGCAGGCTGTTGTCATACCGGCTGCCAGAGACAGAACCATGAAAGAAGCCAGCGCTCTTTTCAGGTATTTCTTCTGCATACGTCATCCTCCTGTCTGTAAATGATTGATGGGAATCATGGTTTATGCTTCCTTCTTCTTCCCGAAGCCGGGAGCAAAAATGGTTTTATCCACCGCGAATATAATAATCATCGCCACGCCGCCGGTAGCAACCGTCGTCACGATGTTCCGGACCGCATCCGGTACGCCGAAGGCTGCCGTCACCGGATTCCAGATGCAGGTAAACAGGTTCATGATCAGCATGACGGCAATGGTTCCTCCCAGATGGCAGAGGGCCTGCGGGAGGATCGGTCCATGACTGCGGAACGTCACATTCCGCTGAAGCGGAAAGTTGATGCACTCGCCCAGCAGGATCGAGGTGTAATTGGCCAGCGTAAAGGCCAGACCGCCGTCCGCCAGGCTGTTGCCGATCACCGACAGTGTAAACGGGACGCCGAACATCTGCACCTGAATTCCGGGCCAGGTCCATTCCGTCTGTCCGACAATCCCCTGGAAAAAGCCCGGAAGGAATGTCAGCATCAGGTATTTGATGAACGTGACGACATAACTGAAGATCAGAAAGAGGCCGCCCTCCCGGATCCACTGCGCTGCTTTCGGATGCTTTTCGCTGAACTGCTCAAAAAATTTCATGTTGTCTTTCACCTCATTATTAAGGAAGCCGGTTTCCGCCGCGCAGATCCGGCGCGCAGACGGTCAGGCAAAGCCTGTCCCCTCGTCTGCCCTGTCATTTCTGCCCGGAGAGAAGTTTCTCGTATTTCTTGTTCGCACTCTTGTTGCCGAAGAAACCTCCGATCACTTTGCCGACCCCTTTGAAGAAATGACCGTTTACAAGATCCGTCATACCGTCAACCATATGGCTGTCCACCATGCCTCCGGTCATCTTGCTGATCGCCCGCAGCGGCATATTGTAAATGAACAGAATATTCAGATCCGGCTTTCCGGACTGGTCCGCCTTGTCCTTCTTTTTCTTCAGCTGGCGGTATACCAGTCTGGCAAGTCCGCTTTTTGCATTCTGCAGCTGACAGATTGCGTCGTTTGGTGTAAGTACATGCCCCCATCTTCCGTCCGGAATCGCATAGCCCAGAAGTTCCGCATACGCCGCATCCGGCACATTGGACACATCTCCGCACAGATACGGAGCGATGGCCGCTGCATCATACAGTGCCGGAATCGTTTCGCCCGCGACTTCGATGCTGCCCTCCAGCGGCAGATCCGCAATGCTGGCTCCGACATAGATCTCGTAGGTTCCGCCCTCTACGGCCCAGCGGTTCTGCGCACGGTTCCAGAAACGGAATGTTCGCTGATCAAACGGAATATGTACCGTCTTCTTTTCTCCCGGTTCGAGACAGACCTTCGCAAATCCCTTCAGTTCCCGTTTTGCCCGGAAAACCTTCGAGTCCTTCATGCCCACATACAGCTGCGCGATTTCCGCGCCGGCTCTCGTTCCGGTATTCTCCAGGGTGAACGTCACGCCATCCGCGGCAACCTTCAGGTCGGAATATGCAAACGTCGTATAGGAGAGACCATATCCGAAGGGGTAGCGCACCTTCATCCCGACGGTGTCAAAATAGCGGTATCCGACGAAGATGCCTTCCCGGTATTCGCTGTTGCGCTCCTTTGCCGGATAATACGGTGCGGACGGGGTATCTTCATATCGGAGCGGATACGTCTCTGCCAGTTTTCCGGAGGGATTGGCTCTGCCCGTCAGCAGGTCAAGAATCGCGCCGGCACCGGCCTGTCCGGTGAGATATCCGTGCAGGATCGCCTTCAGAGAGCCTTCCCATTCCATCTCGATCGAGGAACCCGCGCTCAGGATACCGATCACATTCGGATTGACCGAGGCGATCGCATGCAGTACATCGATCTGGACCTGCGGAATCCGCATATGGGTCCGGTCCAGGCCTTCGGACTCGCTCATCTCATCCAGCCCGAAGAAATACAGTACCACATCCGCATCCTTCGCCGCCTGCTTTGCCTCGTCCAGCAGCGCCGGATCCGGTTCCCCGTTTCTCCGGTAGCCGCGGCACATTCCGCCGACGACAAGCGAATCTTCCTCTTGAATCAGCTGCTCGATGGTTTCCAGCTTTGTCGTGTTGACCATGGAGGAACCGGCGCCCTGATATCTGGGCTCAAAGGCAAAATCTCCGATCACGACCGCGGAAACGCCCGGTTTCAGGGGAAGAACCGCATCTTCATTTTTCAGGAGGACAGCGCAGTTTGCAGCCGCTTTTCTTGCCAGCGCGTGATGTCCTTCCACATCGAACTGCTGCGGCGCGTCTTTCGCCGCCTTCGTTGTGGTAAACACCGCATCCAGCAGTTCATCGACCCGCTCATCCAGGTCTTTTTCCTGAAGAGAGCCGTTTTTGACGGCTTCGACCAGTTCCCTGGCGGATCCCAGCCCCGGTGCGGGCATTTCAAGATCTGCTCCTGCCTTGACGGCAGCCACATGATCGTTGGCCCCGCCCCAGTCGGAAACGACGAATCCGTCGTACCCCCACTCGCCGCGGAGGATATCATGGATCAGATGCATGCTCTCATTCGCGTATTCCCCGTTCACCTGATTGTAGGAGGTCATCAGGGATCCCGGATGGCTGTCGGCAATTGCAATCTCAAACCCGGTCAGATAGATTTCCCGCAGGGTACGTTCGTCCACGACCGCGTTCATCGCCATCCGGCGTTCTTCCTGGGAATTTACCGCAAAATGTTTGATACAGGAAAACACCCCCTGGCTCTGGATCCCGCGCACATAGGAGGCCGCCATTTTCCCTGCAAGATGAGGGTCTTCGGAGAAGTACTCAAAATTTCTTCCGCACAGCGGGCTCCGCTTGATATTCATCCCGGGTCCGAGAAGAATATGAACCCCCAGCGTTTTGGCTTCTTCGCCAAGCACTCTGCCGACTTCCTCGCCCAGCTGTTCATCCCAGCTGTTTGCCATCGTGGCGGCCGTCGGAAAACAGGTTGCCGGAAGAGAAGCGTTCAGTCCGAGATGGTCTCCCGCGCCGGCCTGTCTGCGCACACCGTGGGGGCCGTCCGACATGATCATGGACGGAATGTTCAGCCGGGGGATATCCCTCGAATCCCATTCTCCCTTGCCTCCCAGGAGTGCGGCTTTTTCCTCCAGAGTCAGCTGTTTAATCAGTGCTTCATACTTCATGCTTCATTTCTCACGCTCCTCTCTTCATTATTCATTTTCCTCTTTCCGAATAAAACTGAATAATCGTAGGGTTTCTTCTTACACTAAAATGGTCCTGATAGCAAGCAGACCACGACAAATTTACGATTTGTTCAAAATTTTTTTCTCGCTTTTATAACAATATTGCATAAAATATCATTGAAATTCGATATTTTATCGTTTAAAATATACAATATCAGGCAAACAGTTCGGAACCGCCGGGACACACGTGCGTGGAAAGGCATTCCGAAAACGGAGAATCGGTAAAGAAAGGAGAGGAACACTATGAAAAAAAGCAGGAAATGGGCAGCAGCGGTGCTTGCGGCAGTTCTGGCCGGGATCATGCTGACCGGCAGCACGACAGCCGTCTTCGCAGACGAGAACGCGGATATTTCCGGTGAGGTGCGCTACGCTTACTGGGATGACAACCAGACCCCCTACATCAACCAGTGTATCGAAGAATTCAACAAAGTGTATCCCAATGTAACGATCACTCTGGAACCCAACACCTGGGATGAATACTGGACGAAACTGGAAGCTGCGGCAACCGGCGGCAGCATCGCCGATGTTTTCTGGATGAACGGTCCGAACATTACCAAATACGCAGAGGGCGGAATCCTGATGCCGATCGACGACATGATCCAGGAGCAGGGAATCGACACGGCAGACTATCCTGCCGGCCTGGTCTCCCTGTATAACATTGACGGCGCACAATATGCGCTTCCAAAGGATTTCGATACCATCGGCGTATGGTATAACAAGGCCCTTTTTGACGAGGCCGGCGTAGACTATCCGACGGATGACTGGACCTGGGAAGACATGGCCGAAAAGGCAGCACAGCTGACAAAAGAAGACGGTTCGGTCTATGGAATCGGCGCGGGGTTTGATACCCAGTGCGGAATCTACAATACGATTTATGCCTGCGGAGGTTATGTGATCTCCGAAGACAAGAAATCCTCCGGCTACGATCTGGCGGAGACCCAGGCAGGCGTCCAGTGCTGGATCGATCTGATGGAAGCCGGCGTCAGCCCGAGCGAGGCGTCTCTGGAAGAGACCACGGCAGACACGCAGTTCCTCTCCGGCCGCCTTGCCATGTACTGGGGCGGTTCCTGGTTCCTCGGCGCGGTGAAGACCTCCGACATCCTGGAGGATATCGATGTTGTCGAACTTCCTTCCATCAACGGCACAAAGGCAACCGTCATCCACGGCCTTGGCAACTGCATTTATGCAGACACAAAGGTTCCGGATGCCGCAAAAGCATGGGTTTCCTTCCTCGCCGGTGAGACAGCAAACCGGATTTCCGCGGAGACCGGAGCCGCAATCCCTGCCCTCGCGGGAACGGCAGATCAGTGGGTGGAAGCTACTCCGGACATCAATCTCAAGAGCTTTATCACTTCTTCCGAGGAATACTCCTATCCGTATCCGGCCAGCGCCAACACTGCGGAATGGCAGAACTATGAGGCAGACTGCCTGAAGAGAGCCTTCAGTCTGGATGTGTCTGTCGAGGATGCATGCGCGGAACTGGCAGAGCAGATGAACGGAGTGCTCGCGGCAGAATAACCCCGACATCCCCATAGAGTTGTATGAAGTATTCAGACAGGCACGGATGGATTCCGTGCCTGTCTCAGGAATTTCCAAAAAACGGGGAGCTTATTTCTCATGAAAAGGAAACGGATCAGCCGACGGCAGCGAAGCCATATTCTGTATGGATATCTCATGATCGCCCCGCTGACGGTCGGGCTTGGGATTTTTTATTTCTATCCTTTTTTCAAAGTATTTTTTGACAGCTTTCACGTCGTAGGCGCCTTTAACCGGACCTCCTGGGCAGGCCTGTCCAATTATAAAGCCATGATCAGCGATTCCGTGATGTGGTCCACACTGTGGAACACATTGCGCTATGTCCTCGTGATCGTCCCGTTCACGCTGGCGCTTTCGATTCTTATTGCTGCGCTCCTGAATACCGGCATAAAAGGGCGATCCGTGTTCAGGGTCATTTATTTTATTCCCGCGATCACGATGAGTACGGCAATCTCCATGATCTGGCGCTGGATCTTCAACAGCGATTTCGGCATTATCAATTATGCTCTTTCAAAAGTCGGTATTCCGGGCGTGCAGTGGCTGAGCAGTCCGAGCACCGCCTGGATCGCGATTTCCATTGTCGCGGTGTGGATGAATGTCGGGTACGAGATGATCATCCTGCTGGCAGGCATGCAGGGAATCTCCAGGACTTATTACGAGTCCGCTTCTTTGGACGGAGCCGGAAAATTCCAGCAGTTCCGCCTGATCACACTTCCGCTGCTGACACCGACGATCTTCTTTGTTCTGATCACAACCCTGATCTCAACGTTCCAGATCTTTGATGTCATTTACATGATGATCAGTTCCAAGAGTCTGGCAAAGGAAGCTTCGCAGAGCATCGTACTTTACTTCTACCGGAACGCCTTTGAATATTCGAAAAAAGGCTACGCTTCAGCGATTGCGATCTTTCTGTTCCTGATTATTATGCTGATTACGGTATTCCAGATGAAAATGCAGAATAAATGGGTCAATTACGATCAGTGACAGAGGGACGATTATGAAAAACAAAACGAAGAAAATAAACAAAAGCCATATCGCCGTATATGTGATCCTTTTGTCCGGGGTGCTGATCACGCTTCTGCCGTTTCTCTGGATGCTGCTTACATCATTGAAAACGCAGTCGGAGGCTATTCGCATACCGCCCATGATCTTCCCTGCAAAACCGGTATTTTCAAATTATGCGGACGTCTTTAAGGATGTTCCCTACGCACGGATGTATCTCAATACGATCATCTCTGCGGTCGTCACAGTCGCCGGCCAGCTCCTGCTGTGTTCGATGGCTGCGTATGCATTTGCAAAGCTGAGCTTCCCCGGCCGCGATGTCATCTTCGTGACGCTGCTGGCCGTTCTGATGGTGCCGTCCTCCTTCTTCATTCTGCCGCAGTATCTGATCATCCAGAAGCTGAAGCTCCTGAATACGATTCCGGCACTGTTTCTGCCCAATCTGTTCAGTGCCTTCGGCACCTTTCTCCTCCGGCAGTTTTTCATGTCGCTGCCGTCGGATCTGGAGGATGCGGCAGCCCTGGACGGATGTACACCCTTTTCGACCTACTGGCGGATCATGCTGCCTCTGGCAAAACCGGGACTGGTCTCCCTCGGGATCCTGACCCTCCGTTTCGCCTGGAATGACCTGATGTGGCCTCTGATCATCAATACATCCCAGGAGAAGATGACACTGACGGCAGGCCTTGCCTATATGCAGGGACAATACCACACCAATTATCCGGAAATGATGGCCGGAGCCATGATCGCGATCCTGCCTCTGCTGATTCTGTTTGCCATTTTCCAGCGGCAGTTCATCGAAGGCATTGCGCTGACCGGCATCAAGGGATAAAATACTCGAAAAAGAATCAACGCAAAAAGCAGCAGTGCCGGTTTCATTTCGAAACGGTACAGGAAAGGTACAGGAAACTGAGCAGGGAGAGCATGTATGAGCAGAGATATCAGAATTGGTTTGATCGGACTGGGCAATCGCGGCATTTCGCTTCTTGAACAGGTCATTCTTCCGCAGAAGGTATGTGTCGCCGCGGTCTGCGACATGTATGAGGACCGGCGGGAAGCTGCCGCAAAGATCATCACGGACGCCGGGCAGGGAAGCCCGCTGAAAACGGATGATTATAAAAAAATCCTGGAGATGCCGGACATCGATGCGGTGATGATCACGGCAGCCTGGGAGGCACATATCCCGATCGCCTGCGAGGCAATGGAGGCGGAAAAATACGCAGGCTTCGAGGTCGGCGGCGCTTACTCCCTGGAGGACTGCTGGAAACTGGTCCATGTCTACGAGTCCACCGGCGCGCCCTGCATGATGATGGAAAACTGCTGCTACGGGCGCGATGAACTGATGGTTCTGAACATGGTCCGTCAGGGTCTGTTCGGCGAGGTTGTCCACTGCGAGGGGGGATACCGTCATGACCTGCGCGAGGAAATCTCGACCGGACGGGAGCGGCGCCACTATCGCTTCCGCAATTACCTGAACCGGAACTGCGAGAACTACCCGACCCATGAGCTCGGGCCGATCTGCAATGTACTGGATATCGGGCACGGAAACCGGATGGTCTCACTCGTGTCGGTCGCCTCGAAGAGTGCGGGTCTGCGCGAATACATGATGAGCAGACAGGAAGAATTCCCCGACGCAGCAGATCTTCGCTTTGTCCAGGGGGACGTCGTGAATACAGTGATTACCTGTGCCCACGGTGAAACCATTTCGATCACACTGGATACGACGCTGCCGCGCTTTTATACCCGCGCCTTCCAGGTGCATGGAACTAAGGCGATGTACATGGATGACAACCACAGCATATTCATGGACGGCCGGGACAATGCCGACGAGTTCGAATGGAAAAAGAACTGGGACAACGCATCCGGCTATTATGCGCAGTATGATCATCCGGTCTGGCAGAGGTATCAGAAAGAAGGCGTCCGGGGCAGCCACGACGGCATGGACTGGCTGGTCTTCAAAGCCTTCTTCGATGCGGTAAGGGAGAAGCGGCAGACCCCGATCGACGCCTATGATTCCGCCGCCCTGATGGCCGTTACCCCCCTCTCGGAACAGAGTATCTGTACCGGGGGCATGCCCGCCGCATTCCCCGACTTTACGAACGGGGCCTGGATCACCCGGCCGCGGTGGGAACCCGGGCTGTGAGTCAATAGGGACGTTGTCCATACCGATACGATTATTTGCTCAGGCCATCAAAAAAGGACGGGATATTCACGCACAGACGCACGTTTATCCCGTCCCTGTTTTATTCCATTTCAGGCTGCTGTCTAAAGTTTCAGTCTGCTGTCTTGAAAAAGGTTCCGACATTCGTGTTGCCGAAGGTATCATCCTTCCAGAGGATCCCGAAGCTTCCGTCCTCCTGCACTTCCATCGCGAACAGCCCGGTTCCCTCGCCTTCAGACTGTGCTTCTTCCTCGGCCGGCTGTGCACTGTCCTCAGTTTCGATCTGTGCCGTCTTTTCTTCTCCGTCCCAGTACACCAGAGCTTCCTTCACAGCGTCATAGTATGCTGTCATCGTATAGAAGGCTGTCTCTCCGTCTCTTCCGCTGCCGTCGGAGATCACAAAGGAAAGTCCTCCCTCCTCTGTTAGGGCGATCTCCATGAATCTGCCTGCGCCATCGAACTCCTCCCAGACGCCCTCCAGGAACGGAGCAAGCGTTTCCCCGGTCGACCCATATCCCTGGCCTCCGCCGGTGATCTCCCCGATCTTACCGTCCGAAGCGGTGACATTGAAATCCATATACTCTGTGACGTAATGACCATTGGTATGGACGAGCCGGATCACGTCCTCCCCGTCGTCGATGGCCCGAAAGCTTCCGGCATAGGCGCAGCCGTCATCCGTCGACTGGGTGAGCAGTTCGACACAGGAAGCGTCTCCCTTATCTCCGGTATAGAATTCCCACCAGAAGTCCGGATCCTGCACCTCCTCAGTTTCCTCGATCCGGATGGTCAGAACGCCGTCCTCCCTTTCGGTTGTCACCTTTGTCCCTACCGCCATTTCGGTTTCTTCCGAGACGGCTTCCATATTCGATGCAACTTCCATATCCTCAGTTTCACCTGCAATCGCCGGAACCGCCATCAGCGCTGCTGCCAGCATAATACTTCCCGCAAATTTTCTGAACATAATTTATAGCTCCTTTCATATATCGCTGTCGTATTCTCATAATTCACACGCGGACCACCACACCCGGCTGCCTGACCGTCCCGGTTGTCTCACGTTTCACATCTATATACGCAGAAAAGCCGGGAAATCCACATGACGACTCCCGGCTTTTCGTATTTCGTTATCCTTTATCGCAGATTCCCGCTTTGTAAGGGATCTGAGCCGCTTCGACCGGCGCAGACTCTGCTTGTTATGTCTCTGACTCCGTCTGCCTCACGCTTTCATCTGCTGCGGTTTCATCCGCTGCGGTTTCACTTGCCTTCGATGCAGTGACCCCTTTCCCTGTGTTCGGGACAACCGAAGAATACACGACGTCTGCCGCAAACAGCGCCAGAAGGACTCCGCAGACCGGCCACAGGATCCGCTGCTTCACCTGCTCGAGCAGATCATCGATCAAAGGCGCCGCTATATAAACCACAGCCATACCGCCAATCCCGAAGACCAGCAGGCCCTCTGCACAGATACGCCCGTTCAGATTCAGATAATATCCTTTGTAATCCCACCAGCGCTGGCCATCATGCAGAATTTCCAGTATCCACGAAGTCATATATTCTACGATTCCGCAGAGCAGCACGATCAGCCAGAACTGCCGGAAGGCGTTCTTTCTGAAGCGGTAAAGCATGACCAGGACCAGGAGCAGACCGCCCCCGTAGATGGGAAGCCACGGGCCATGAAGCACGCCTCTGTTTACAAATTCACCGGTCTGGAGAAGGTGCAGTACAACTTCCCAACTCCAGCCAAATACACATCCGATAAAAAACAGCAGAATGAGCGAGGTCACGGCATAATGGCGAAGATATCCCCCGTCCTCCGATTTCTTTCTCCTATGCCTTTCCGGTATGGGGAACAGTCTGGTCGGATAGGTTTTTCCTCCCAATGCATCGGCATAGACTCCGATCGTCTGCTCCGTCTTCATCCATTCCCGATATTCTTTTTCCGCCCGGTCATACGAAGGCACAATCCCGAAGTATTTCTCCAGAAAACCCCAGAAGCCTTTTCGCTCCTGCGGCTGCGGCCGAGATGCATGCGAGAGTTTTTCAATCTCCGCGTAGGCGGCGGTCAGTGCCTCCTCTTTTGGCATTTCAAACAGATAACGGTCATTCAGTTTTTCCGTTCCTTCCACCTTATTCTCAATGGAAATTTTCCTCATGCAGGCATAATACTCCGCAAAAACGGCTTCCCTGTAAGGATTGACAAACAAGATGCCCGCCGCTCCTCCGGTCGCAAGGGAAAGGATCGTCCAGGGCAAAAGCGAGCATTCCAGCAGAAACGCTTCCCATTTATGTCCTTTCATCATGCGCTGTGACAGACGGATGGCCTCTATGGCGGAAAGATCCGGATTCTCCGCAGTAATATACGGCACCAGCAGGTACGCATACCGTTTGACGGGAAACAGGACAATGGTAAACAGCCACAGATACGAAAGAAGCATATACAAAGCCATTGTAAATGAAGCCTTCACATGCTTTCGGATCCTGTAGAGAAACACAAATCGTGAAAACGGAACCTTCTCATAAAGGCGTCCTTCCAGAAAGACCCGGCTGTAACCCACTCTGTAAACGTTGCTGATGAACAGCCAGAAAGCCAGCATCAGAACAAATCCCAGCACGGAGAGCAGAATAACGGATGTTTCCCGTGCTCCGAGAATGGTATCGATCAATGTCAGCAGATGAAACAGCAATGCCCCGGATGCGATCGAATTCACAACAGAGGACAGAACGCCTCTGGAATGACCCAGCTCAATATCCCCGATATACGTATCCTCGCCGGTATACACATCCATTCGGTGCTGTACAGAACGAATCGCACGATCCAGATCCCCGTTGACAACATCATTAAACACGGACATTTCCCCGGAAAGAGCGCCAACCCCCGGCGCAGGAGCGCCTGTATCCGTCAGCCTCTCCTGTGCTCTCCTCTGCAGCTGCAGCAACTGAAGAGAATTCGTATATTCCGTTCCCAGAATGGCAGCCATAAGACACGCTGCCACAAAAATCCAGTAATGTGCCTTCAATACATGTCTTGCTCTCTTCCGGATCTCTTTCCGTTCCGTCATACCCTCTTCTCCTTATTGCGTCTCATCATCATGCATATTCCTGCCTGTTTTATCGGGTTATATCTTTCAACATCTCAAAATGCATCTCATCAGGATTCCAGCAGGAAAAATCATGCATAAGCTTTCCCAGATCTGAGTCATCTCTATAGGCTCCATTTACATAAAGAATATGCTCACCATCATTAAAGAGTTCTCCGGTGGCCATATTCATACGTTCAATCGGATAAAGACCCTTCCCTTTTTTGAAAACATCATTTTCTGTTAGAAATATCGTGTTGGTTTCCGGAAGTTCTTCAAATTCCTGTCCGACATTCAGATTCTCTACATCCATACCGCTTGAATGATATCTTGCCCGCTGTTTTCCGGCTCCCTGCAAAGCTTGTACTTTTGAATGGGCTTTCCTCTCATAATTCTTCGTGCTCTTTCATGGCGCTCATTTTACCGTGATTTTTACTTTTTTGCTCACGGCTTTATAGTTCTTATTTCCCGCAAATTTAATCGTCGCCTTGTATTTTCTTTTTTTCGACAGTTTTGTGATCTTGAAGATGGCTTTGCCCTTCGAGTTCGTTGTTGCCTTATATGTCTTATAATTTACCTTCATGGTCAGCTTTACTTTTTTGAGAGGTTTGCCTTTGTTATCCTTCAGCGTGACGGTATATTTCTTTGTTTTCGTTTTGGCCTTAAAGGTTTTGCTGCCTGCCGTGAGCTTTACAGCCGCTTTCTTAACCACCAGTTTAACAGTTGCAGACAGGCCGTCACATTTGAGCGCTACGATATATGGTTTTGTTTTGGGTGCAAGAGAAGCAGGTGTTTTAAATGTCACCGAGCCTTTGGCATCTGTCGTGCCGGTACTGGTTTTTCCGTTAACCTTGCAGGTGACCTTCCTGCCGCTCATAACCCGTCCGGCCTGGTCTTTGATCACAACTGATATCTTTTTTGATACATTATAGGTTGTTGTGATGCTGGCTGCCGAGGGTACGATCTTTGCGGCCTTTGGTGTTACATCAGCTTTCACCGGACTATAGGTGACCGTCACCTTCACATCGGCCGTCCCCATGGTGCCGGCAACGGTTGCCTGGTCGGGCGTAAAGCCTGTGATTGCCGGAGAAGCGACCGAATAGGCAGCCCCCTCCTTCAATGTTTCTGTATGTGCCTCCGCCGCTTTGCTGCCGTCGGCATATACATAAGAAACCGTCAGCGTATGCTGCTTAACAATGGGAACAGATGTAAACGACGGCGTAAAGGTGCATGTCGTTACGTTTTCGTCCTCAAACCATTCACCTTCTCCCCAGCCGGAGAAGGTATATGTATGATTTTCATCCGCCGCCTTTGTGGGTACCTTCTCCGTTGCGGGTTCTTCCTCGCTTCCGAATACATACTCTTTGCTGTCCAGTACGCTGCCATCTCCATCCAGCCAGATGGCGGTGTAGGTAGGCAGCTTTTGAAAGATGGCCGTCAGGTTACGGTCGGCTTCCGCTGTGAACGAATAAACGGCATCTTCACATACAAGAGTCTCTCCTTCGTACCAGCCTGCAAAATCATAGCCGTCATTTGCCGTGGCCTTAACGGCAGCAGAAGCTCCGGCATCATATTCCCCTCCGCCTGAAACCGTACCGCCTGCTTCAGGTGATGAAAGGACCGTGACCGTGCAGGAAGCAGGAATCGTATTCCTTACCTCCAGTGTTAAGGCAGCTCCATAAAAATCACTCTCTTCCGATGCTTCATCAAGCATATCTTCATCGAACGTATCGATGAATACAGGGAAATCCTCCTCCGCTTCTTCAGCCGCAAGCACACTGGCCGGGAACAAATTTCCCAGCAACAGCATGCATAACAAAGCAGCAATCCGTCGTTTTGTCTTCATTGCAGTACACCCTCCTCTTTCCCGTGCATTCCCCGCCGGCCCTGCCTGAACGGTTAAGCACAAACCGCCGGAAAATCTCTTTTTTCAGCTTCCAGGTGTGACCATGCCGGAGATGGCCATTATAACTGGCAATACCTGGCGTAATATCACGGATACCGATTTTTCCGGCTGCATATTCCCTTTGAAAATGCTTCAGCCACAGTCTCTCCACACTGGCGAAAGCATTCTGCCGGGATCTGCCACGAAATCCCCGTCTGCGTCCGGAGCACCGACAGCATGTGTTCTTCCGAAGAAACCCGTAAGTTTCAACGAAACGGAACAGGATCCCTTTGCTTTAGTGATGACGGAAAGCTCACTGTGTTGTTTCTTGTCCATGTTTTTACCTGTCAACAGAGGTTCCCCCCCTGTTGTTGACTGAACCTTTTGGCGTGAAACAGCGCAGCTGTCCGAATTTAGCATGTCGGCAATATTATATCATATCCAATTCAGCTTTCACATCCATAATGTTTCACAGAAAACAACTGTAGAAGAATACAAGAGTATGTTTTAAACCTTCTTCAGTTTCCGTTTTCGGGTCCCGTCAGAATGTTTTTTTATTGTGGATGAAAGAATATCCGTTGTACGATGCTTGATATAACTGCGCTTATTTGTACCGGTCAATAATCCTCCCGCTTCCGGAAGAAGTTCAGGCAAAGTTGCTCCATCAGACAGTGGGTTTTCTTTGCAGATCAGATCTGTATTGATGTCCAGCACATTTGCGATACGCAGCGCATGATCAAAACGGACAGAGGAATCCCTTGAAATAACTGAGTATAAAGTGGTAGCGCTGATACCTGCCTGTCTTGACAGCTCCTTGACCGTCATATGCCTTTCTTTTATGCACATTTAAACAGACGAAACATCTGTCGGGAAAGGAATCATCTCTCTCCCGGCGGGAAAGGCGGTGATTAGCTTGAGAAAAAATATGAGACTTGATGATCTGCCGGACGTCATGCAGGTTGAAGATGTTATGGCATTTCTGCATATCGGCCGCAATACAATGTACCAGCTTTTAAAAACCGGAGAGTTTCCTGCCCTCAAAATCGAACGGCAGTACCGTATCCCTAAAAAATATCTCCTGTCCTATCTGAATCAGGGATGTTATA
Source organism: uncultured Lachnospiraceae bacterium (assembly GCA_902767335.1). GTDB lineage: Bacteria > Bacillota > Clostridia > Lachnospirales > Lachnospiraceae > Merdiplasma. Next base: position 3,011 of record CACXHD010000055.1, on the reverse strand, counting down.
ATGCTGTCATGGAAGGCTCACCGGATCATAAGAAAGGAGATGTGAGCCGATGAAAGAATGTGGATCCGGTAGAGTAATTAAAGTAAAGAAAAAAGATAAACAGATGTATTATATGCGTCTGAATTTCGTGGAGACCCTGTCTGATGGCATGAAACGCTATTCAACAAAAGATCTCCCCACCGGGTTGGAAGCGACAAAACGCAACTGGCTGAAGGCAAACGCCATGCTGGACGAAGCTATCACATCGTCCAGCAGCGATTATAACCGCATGTTTTATCATGATTATCCCGTTTTTCCTTGTAAATACGCTGTTTTTCAGATCTGGCTTTTTCTATCTTCCTGTCGCTTTTTGTGTTTTTTCATGGCTTTGTTCACCAAATGTTTACCAAATAAGTAAACACTACACTGTTTTCATTTCTGCTATCTCTTTTACCTTTTCCAGAGGAACTTCCGTAACTTTAGATATAACCTCTAATGACATAGATCCTTCCTGCAGAAGATTTTTAACGATCGCTATCGCTTTGCTCAAAGCACCTTCGTTTCGAGTTTCTTCAAACGCTCTGCACATTATCTCAACCCCCTTTGGATCTTCCTTATAGTACCGTGTAACGCTCTTCATCAGATCAAAATACATATCTTCGGGATCCCAGCTCGAAAAATCATGCATCAGTTTTCCCAAATCCGTATCATCCCTGTATTCACCATTTACATAAAGGATATGTTCTCCATCATCGAACAGTTCGCCGGTACCCAGATTAATTCGTTCTACCTGATAAAGCGCCTTTCCCATTTTAAATACATCATTCTCTGTAAGGAAAATCGTATATGTTTCCGGTAATTCCTCAAAATCCTGTCCGGCATCCAGATTTTCCACATCCATACAGCTTGCATGATATCTCGCACGGTGTTTTCGGGCCCCTCTATCAGCCCTTTGTATCTCCAGATCATATTTTTTGCCGAGTGAATCAGTTCCATATGCATCCAGACAGATTGATCTGGCTCCTACAAGCCGTTTCATATCCATCTGTGTTTCAAGCTGTGTAATGATAAGATCATTTTTTCCCGTTAAAATACGCAGCACAAGCTGTGCCAAAGGGATATTCTCGCGAAAAATGCACCTCATGAAATCATCATCGATCGGTCTAAGGCCACGGAGTCTTGCCAAGTCTTCCTGATGTTCACGTTCTTTAATCTGAATATTTGTTTCGTTCAAAGCCAGCCCCCTAATATGCTCACATCTATTGTTATTATTTCGGGCCAAATACATTATACTATGCTGAAAGAGAAATCTCAATCTTCCACTTGCACTGGACTTCCCCACTTACTTCACCACCATTCTTTCGACCACACATCCCATCCCTTGAACCACCAGCCAGGTATTTTGCCTGATCTTCGGCGTCCCGGTAATCACCGAGAAGCTGGAAAAGGCAGTATGCACCTGCCTGGTCGCCGACTTCCAGCAGGCGCTTTGCCTCCTTGTACCGTGAAGCCTTTGCAGCATTGGTTATGATTTCACGGCATATTTCAAAACCATTCATTCCGGGCAGCATAACGTCCAGAAGCAGCAGGTCATAATCCTTTGATTCCGCCAGCCTCAGTCCGTCCAGGCCGTTCCAGGCAATCTCAGTTTCAAAACCGGATGCTTCCAGATAATCCCGTTCCAGGTCAGCGGCCAGTTTATCATCCTCAACGATCAGAATCTTCTTCAACGTTCATTGTCTCCTTTTTCAGGGTTCGTGCGGTATTCATCGGTACGATAAAAGCTCTCAAAAAGGTGATCCAGGTGACGGGAACTGACACCGGGACCGTCATCTTCAAACCGTATCTCAAGCTGATCTGCCCTTGACTTTACAGACATTTCTACCCTGGAATGATCTGACGCCCGATACCTGACAGTATTCTCAAACAGGTTCATAAATACCCTCTGCATCTCGCGGATATCAAGAGATACCACTGCGTTTAACGTTTCGTTCCTGTTATCCTGCCCAAACGACCAGAATAAGCACGATCGGAAGTATGACTGTCAGTATATTCAGCAGAACGATTTTCTTTCTTAACGTCATCGGTAATCTCCGTTTTTCATAAGGCTGCTATCCCGATACACGCAGAAACAATGATAAGCAGGATCGGGGACATCTTCTTCTTAAACACGAAACCACTCCCGTAAAAACCAAAAGCCAGAACTGCCGTGACCACGATATTGCGCAGATCCGGTTTTCCCGCAGGCAGGCAATGATGCAGCACCATACAAATACCCGTTGCCAGAACAATACCGATCATACACGGTTTTAATCCCCGAAGTACAGCCTGCACATAAGGATTTCTGATGGTGTTTTTCAAAACAGCCATGATCAGGAGAATGATAAAAAAGGATGGAAGCACCACAGCCGTTGTTGCGATGACCGCACCGGAAAGCCCTGCCTGGCTGCTCCCGACATAAGTGGCCAGGTTGACCATGATCGGTCCCGGCGTACTTTCGCTGACTCCGATCATATACGTAAGCGTTTCATCATTCAGCCATCCATAAGACAAAACGACATCCCGGATCAGCGGGATCGCGCCATACGCTCCGCCGAAGGCAAAAAAACCGACCTTTAAAAACCCCCAGAACAATTCCAGCAAGATCATCCCTTCACCCTGCCTTTCTTCTTTACGGAAAACATGACAAGACTGACCACGGCAGCGGTCAGCAGCAGAACGATCGAGGACAGATGAATGGAAAAGAGGTTGACCATCATCATAACCACAAGGGACGCAGCCAGAACTATAATCTGGAACGGCATCTTTTTCATCTTTTTCATCATGATGAAGCCTGCGTTCAGGATCAGAAGACCGACAGCCAGCCTGATCCCCCTGAACGCACTGGAAATCCACCCGATTTCCAGAAAATGGTCAAGAAAATGCGAAATGAAGAAAATGATCAGAAAAGACGGCAGCACCATGCCAATGGTCGCCGCTGCCGCGCCTTTCAGACCATATTGGCGATAACCCACAAAGGTGGCGCAATTGAT
>CACXHD010000054.1 GCA_902767335.1 uncultured Lachnospiraceae bacterium | reverse complement strand
GAGCTGATGGACGACGATGCCATCCGCAAAGCGTATCTCGGAGAGTAAACCCACGGAGTTGGTTTTTCAGGGAGATGTGCGCATGACGCGGCACGGATCCGGTGCAGCAGGAAGGGAGGTATGTATGGATAAGGTTGTGGTAACGATTGCCAGGCAATATGGCAGCGGCGGCAAAACGATCGGTACGATGCTCGCAAAGGAAATGGGTGTTCCGGTTTACAACCGCGAGATTCTGAAGCTGGCTTCGGAGGACAGCGGGATCAATGAGACTCTCTTCAATCAGGTGGATGAAAAGCTGAAACAGACGACACTGTTCGGGATCATGCGCAGAGAGTACCGCGGTGAACTGATCCCGCCGGAGAGCGACGACTTCCTCTCCAATCAGAATTTGTTCAATTACCAGGCAAAGGTGATCAAGGGGCTTGCGGAGACGGAAAGCTGTGTGATTATCGGCCGCTGCGCGGATTATATCCTCCGGGACTATCCCAATGTCGTCAGCGTATTTATTCATGCGCCGGAAGACTACTGCCGGATTCAGGCGATCGAGCGGGGCTCCCAGAACCCGAGGGATGTGGACAGGTTTATCCAGAAGACAGATAAACGCCGGGCGGAGTACTACCGGTACTATACCGGACATGTCTGGAATGACGCGAGAAATTATGATCTGTGCCTGAACAGTGAACGTCTGGGATTTGAGGGCTGCGTACGTGCGATCCGCGACTATATCCGGATCCGGTTTGAAGAAAGGAACGGCGAATCATGAAAATAGCGATCGGAAATGATCATGCAGGTCTTGAACTGAAAAACGAGATACTGGCGCATCTGCAGGAACTCGGACATGAAGTTGTCAATCTGGGCACGGACAGCCCGGAGAGCTTTCCGTATCCTGTGAGCGGATACCGGGTGGCAAAGCTGGTTGCGGAAGGCGGCGCGGATCGGGGTGTGCTGATCTGCGGCACGGGCGTCGGGATCTCCCTGGCAGCGAACAAGGTGCATGGGATCCGGTGCTGTGTATGCAGCGAGCCCTATACGGCAAAGCTCTCAAAGCAGCATAATAATTCCAATGTGCTTGCCATGGGCGCCCGAGTGGTCGGCAGTGAACTGGCCAAAATGATTGTGGATGAGTGGCTGGATGCCGAGTTCCTCGGCGGACGGCATCAGACCAGAGTGGACATGATCATGGAGATTGAGGAGAAACAGAGTCTTGGCGCTTCGGACGCGCTGAAATGAGAAACAGAATGAAGAAATGGATGAATTTCTGGCTGACAGCTGCGGCGGTCAGCCTTTTGCTGACGGGATGTGTCAAGCCCTCCGCAGGCGGAGAAAAAACCCGTCTGGGAATGCGCGCCCTTGAGGAAAATGACACGACGGCAGCTCTCACGTATTTCGAGGAAGCACGGGCAGACGGAGAAGATCCGGTGTTGCTCTGGCGCGGAATGGGGATTGCGATGATGGGTCAGGCCAGATATGCGGAAGCGGTGTCGGCGTTCGAGACAGCCCTGGACGCGGCGGATGAAAAAATGCCGGATACGGTCCGGGACATCCGTCTTTATCAGGACAGTGCCCGGTACCGGATGGGGCAGTATGACGAGGTGATCTCTTCCGGCCTGGAACTTCTCGAAGAAAAAAAGAGTCCGGACGTGTGTTTCCTGATTGCGGCCTCCTCCCTGGGAAAAGAGGACCAGGCGTCCGCCAGAGAATACTTTGACCAGGCGCTGTCGCTCGCACCCGGGGATTACAGTCTGTATCTGCGGATTTACGAATGCTATGAGCAGCATAATCTGACAGCGGTCGGAGACGAATATCTTCAGACGGCACTGGGGATTGTGCCGAAAACCTCGGAAGACCGCTATGAGATCGGCAGGATCTACTATTATCTGGAACAGTACGATAAAGCGAAGGAAGTGCTGCAGTCTCCCGTGGAGGAAGGCTATGAGCCGGCGCTTCTGCTGATGGGGGAGGTCTATCTGAAACTGCAGGATTATACGTATGCGAACGCAATGTTCCATACGCTGCTGGAGCAGAACGGGGAAAGCCCCGCGGCCTGCAACGGCATGGCCCTTTGCGCGATTGCTTCCGGCGACTATGATACGGCGATCGACTGGATCGAGCGGGGGCTTGCACTGGAAGAGGAGGAAGGAAAGCAGGAACTGCGTTTCAATGAGATCGTTGCTTACGAAAAGAAACTGGACTTTTCCTCGGCCCTGGTCAAGGCAGAGTCCTATTGTGAACTGTATCCGTCCGATGAGCGCGGGAAGAAAGAGCTGACCTTCCTGCGGACACGTTGAAGCCCGAGAAAACCCCGTCAGCGGGACCTGCCGCTGTCCGGGGATCTGCGGATCCGCAGACGGAACTGCCTGGGGAAACTTCACAGCGGGTCATTCTTGTCGGGATTTATACCTCGGACGAAAAAGACTGCGTGGAATCCCTCGATGAACTGGAAGCGCTTGCCAGGACCGCCGGAGCGGTCTGCGCCGGCCGCCTGATGCAGAAAATGACCGGGGAGGGAGGCCATCCGGGATTTTATATCGGCAGCGGAAAAACAGAAGAACTGCGGGACCTGGTTGAATGGGAAGAGGCGGACGCAGTGATCTGCGACGATGAACTGACACCGGTGCAGATGCGAAACCTGCAGAACGAACTGGAGGTTGAAGTGTTGGACCGGACACTTCTGATTCTGGATATCTTTGCCGGGCGTGCAAGGACCAGCGAGGGAAAACTTCAGGTAGAGCTCGCACAGCTTTCCTATCGGCTGTCGCATCTGACGGGGATGGGGAAAATGCTGTCCCGCCAGGGCGGAGGAATCGGAACGAGAGGCCCGGGGGAAAAGAAGCTTGAGACAGATCGGAGAAGGATCCGGGAGAGGATTACCCGGCTGAAAAAAGAGCTGGAGGAAGTGCGAAGACACCGGACGCTTCTGCGCAGCCATCGAAGGGAGGGACTCATGCCCACCGCTGCGCTGGTGGGATATACGAATTCCGGCAAATCCACCCTTCTGAACCGGCTGACACATGCCGGCGCCTATGCGGCCGACCAGCTGTTTGCGACGCTGGATCCGCTGACCCGGGTATTGACTTTGCCGGACGGCGCGCAGGTACTGCTGACGGATACCGTCGGCTTTATCCGGAAACTGCCGCATACCCTGATCCGGGCATTCCGCAGTACGCTGGAGGAAGCGCTTTATGCCGACAGCCTGATCCATGTCGTGGATGTGTCCAGCCCGATGATGGAGAAGCAGATGTATGTAGTGTATCAGACCCTCCGGGAGCTGGGCGTGACCGGGAAGCCGGTCATAACGCTGTTCAACAAAGCCGACCGGACGGAAGGGACAAGGCCGTCCCTGCGGGATCCCCAGTCAGACGCTGCGATTCTGTGCAGTGCCCGTACCGGGGAAGGACTGGATTCCTTCCTGGATACGCTGGGAAAAATCCTGGACAACCGGATGATCCGGATCGAGCGCGTCTACGCTTACAAGGATGCGGGAAAAGAGGCCCTGATCCGCAGATGCGGGAGAATCCTGGACCTGGAATATACCGGGGACGGGATCCGGATAACGGCGCTGGTTCCGCCGGAAATCTACGGGCAGGTATAAAATATCCGAATAATAAAAAAAGCCGGCGCCGCCGGCTTTTCTTTTATGGATACAGGATACGCTGTATGTCCGAGCAATCAGAGCTTCACAACGTTGGCAGCCTGAACTCCCTTTGGACCTTCGACCAGGTCATAGCTGACTTCCTGGCCTTCTTCCAGAGTCTTATATCCATCACCCTGGATCGCAGTGTAATGTACAAAGACATCCGATCCGTCTTCTCCGGTAATGAATCCAAAGGTTTTGTTAAACCACCTTACTTTCCCCGTGTTCATGATGAGGTACCTCCATGCAAAATAACTAAAAATATGTTTCCCGAAAACGATGCGGAACGCATCATTTTCCTGAAGATCGTGCGTATTATATCTGCACATCTTCCGATATTATATTACTTTAGCGTTTGACTGTCAAGGAAACGATGGGAATTGTGAACAAAGATTTCCGTTTCGGATATTATATTTATGAAGATTTACGCTAAAGGAAACTGCCTTACAATACACAGCCCTCATTGGTTGTGAATGGCAGCGAAACAGCAGTAAAAACTCCTTTTCAGAAATGCCGGCATGCTTTATAATCGTTGTGACGCCCCTGGGGGGGGCGGAAGAACACGGAAAATGAAAGGACTGGACGTTTTATGAAATTTATTGCGACCCCTGTGAAAGGAATGAATGATTTTCTGCCGCAGGAAATGCGCCTGCGCCAGCATGTGCTGCGGCTGATCCGGGACACGTATGCAAAGTACGGCTTTGATGAGATCGAGACGCCGGCTATGGAGCATATCGAGAATCTGTCCGGAAAGATCGGCGGAGAAAATGAAAAACTGATATTTAAAGTCATGAAGCGCGGCAGGGATCTGGAGAAGGGTCTTGCGAGCGGAGAGATCGCAGACAGCGGCCTGCGTTATGACCTGACGGTTCCGCTGGCCCGGTATTATGCAAACAATCGCAATGAGCTGCCGACGCCGCTGAAGGCACTGCAGATCGGGAATGTCTGGCGTGCGGACAAACCGCAGAAAGGACGTTTCCGTCAGTTTACCCAGTGCGATATCGACATTATCGGCGACGGGTCCATCATGGCGGAGATCGAACTGATCGCAGCTACGAGCGGCATGCTGACGCGGATCTTTTCGGAGGTCGGCATCCGGGAATTCACGGTTCATATCAATGACCGCCGCATACTGAAGGCGATGGCGGCCGCAGCCGGGTTTGAACCGGAACAGTATGATGAGGTTTTCATTCTTCTTGACAAAATGGACAAGATCGGTCTGGACGGCGTGCGGGAGGCGATGCTCGCGAAGGATTACGCCGAAGAAGCCGTCGACCGGTATATCGGGATGTTCCGGGATCTTTCCGGGGAGCCGGATGTGCGGGAATACTGCTCCGGGACCTGCGGCAAGGCTCTTGACGGGAATGTGGCGGAGAATATGAATACCATTCTCCAAAGCGTACGGGAGATGATTTCTCCGGACGTACACCTCGTGTTCGATCCGACGCTGGTCCGGGGAATGTCGTATTATACGGGAACCATCTTTGAGATCAGTATTGACGGGTACAATTTCTCGATTGCCGGCGGCGGCCGGTACGATGATATGATCGGCCGGTTTATGGGACAGAGCGCTCCGGCCTGCGGCTTCTCCATCGGGTTCGAACGCATCATCACGATCCTGCGGGATCTGGGATGGAAGGAAGAGGACCATGCGGCGGGAAAGACGGCGCTGCTGGTGGACGAGAAGGCATCCGCCGGGAAACTGATGGAGGTATTTGCTCTGGCGACCCGGCTTCGCGGGGACGGAGAAGTGGTGACGGTACAGCCGCTGAAAAAGAATGCCCGTTTCCAGGTGGAGACCCTGGAGAAGAACGGATATACACAAATCCGGAAAGTCTTTGAAGACACGCAATTATAAGGGTTTTTGTGCCGTTATACGCTTGACAAAAGGCAGTATCCATTATATAAGTAAATATGTACAAATCAACGGGTTGCGGGCACTTTATCACTGATTTTTAGAGGCAGAGGTATGCCTGGGGATGAGGATTATCATTAGGAGGAACAATTCATGAATAAGACTGAGTTTATTGCAGCTGTTGCCGGAAAAGCAGAACTTTCCAAAAAGGATGCTGAAAAAGCGGTTAAGGCTTTTATGGATGTTGTAGCAGAAGAACTGAAAAAGGGTGAGAAGGTTCAGCTGGTTGGCTTTGGTACCTTTGAAGTTTCCGAAAGAGGCGCAAGAGAGGGAAGAAATCCTCAGACCGGTGAGACAATGACCATCGTTGCTTCCAAGAATGCGAAGTTCAAAGCCGGCAAGGCTCTGAAGGACAGCCTGAACTGATCCGTTATGCGTCTGGACAAATTTCTCAAGGTTTCCCGGCTGATCAAGCGCCGGACGGTCGCAAACGAAGCCTGCGACGCCGGGAGAGTTCTGGTGAACGGACAGCCGGCCAAAGCTTCTTATAATGTAAAGCAGGGAGATGTGCTTGAGATTGCTTTTGGTACACGCAGTGTGAAAGCAGAAGTACTGGATGTACAGGAGACAGCAAAAAAGGAAGAAGCGAAGGAACTTTTTCGTTATATCTGATCCTCAACGGGTATTACAGTAGACGGAACAGCATCTGCAGGTTCCAGCATTGTAGTATCCGTTGCTGTTTTTGGGGGAATAGTTGCAGTTCAATAGGTTTCAGGAGGAGGACATTATGTTTCTTGAGGAGTACAAACGCTGGTGCAGCGCGGAGCTGGAGGATTTTGACCTGAGAAAAGAACTTCTCGATATTGCGGGAGATGAGGAAGCGATCAAGGACCGCTTCGCTGTGGCCCTTCAGTTCGGTACGGCCGGCCTTCGCGGCGTTCTCGGCGCGGGAACGAACCGGATGAATATCTATGTTGTCCGTCAGGCGACACAGGGAGTCGCGGACTGGGTGAAGACACAGGGCGGAACACAGACGGTTGCAATCAGCTATGACAGCAGGCTGAAAGGATGGAACTTCGCCAGAGAGGCGGCCGGCGTGCTGGCTGCGAACGGCATTCATGTCATGATTTATGACGAGCTGATGCCGGTGCCGGCGCTGAGCTTTGCCACCCGTTATTATCACTGCAACGCAGGCATTATGGTTACGGCGTCCCACAATCCGGCAAAATACAACGGCTACAAGGCCTACGGGCCGGACGGCTGCCAGATGACGGATGATGCGGCTGCCGTCGTATATGCATCCATTCAGAAGACGGATGTGCTGACCGGGGCGAACTACATTTCGTTTGCGGAAGGCGTCGAAAAGGGACTGATCCGCTTTGTCGGCAACGACTGCAAGGAAGCGCTCTATGCCGCGATTGAATCCAGACAGGTACGTCCGGGTCTGTGCAAAACCGCCGGGCTGAAACTGGTCTATTCTCCGCTGAACGGTACAGGTCTGGTACCGGTGACCAGAGTGCTGAAAGATATGGGGATCACGGATATTACAATCGTTCCGGAACAGGAGTATCCGAACGGCTACTTCACGACCTGCTCTTATCCGAATCCGGAAATCTTTGCCGCGCTCGAGAAAGGCCTTGCGCTTGCAAAAGAATGCGGAGCGGACCTCATGCTTGCCACGGATCCGGACGCTGACCGTGTCGGCATCGCAATGAAATGCCCGGACGGCTCCTACGAGCTGGTTTCCGGAAACGAAATGGGCGTACTGCTGCTGGATTACATCTGCGCAGGCCGGATTGAACAGGGGACCATGCCGGAAAAACCGGTTGCGGTCAAATCCATTGTCTCCACGCCGCTGGCCGACAAGGTAGCCGAGCATTACGGCGTCGAGCTTCGTCATACCCTGACCGGTTTCAAGTGGATCGGCGATCAGATCGCGCAGCTTGAGGCGGCAGGAGAGGAAGACCGCTTTATCTTCGGCTTCGAGGAGAGCTACGGATATCTGGCCGGTACCTATGTCCGGGATAAAGACGCCGTCATCGGATCAATGCTGATCTGCGAGATGGCCGCATATTACCGCAGCATCGGCTCCTCCATCAAACAGCGCCTGGAGGAGATCTACGCACAGTACGGCCGTTACCTCAACGTGGTCGACAGCTATGAATTCCCGGGCCTGTCCGGTATGGACAAGATGGCGGGCATCATGAGCTCCCTGCGCGAGAATCCGCCGAAGGAACTGGGCGGCCGGAACGTTGCGGAGGTGACCGATTATACCTGCCCGGAGAAGACCGGTCTTCCGAAGGCAAACGTACTGATTTACGGTCTTGAAGATGGATCCAGCGTTGTGGTACGTCCTTCCGGCACAGAGCCGAAGATTAAGACGTATTTTACCACACGGGGAAAAGACCTGACCCAGGCGCAGGCAGCAAAGGATGAACTGGCGGATGCACTGAAGCCGATCCTTGCCTGAACAGAAACCCTTGATCTCATAGAAATGTAACAGAAACTTAAAAAATGATCTCATTCAGGGTGTTGAAAATCCATCTTGTATCGAATAGAATAGATATATCATTCTGAGCAGACAAGGGGAGGTCTTATCAGATGCCGATGGGAGCAAAACGGCGCGCGAGCACTGGCAATATCATCGGGATGATTGTAGTGACTGCGATCGTCTCACTGCTGATCATTGCCATGCTGGTTATGAGCCATACACTGAGTGAAAAAGTCAGAACATACAAAACGCTGAACGACGAGCTGGCAGTGGCAATCGAGGAGGAGATGGGCCGGACAGAGGAGCTGAAGACGCTCCCGGACTACATTGCTTCCGATGCCTTTGTGGAGAAAACAGCCCGGGAAAAGTTCGGATTAGTGTATGCGGATGAGATCATTTTTCAGGCAGAATAGTTTTCAGGAGCTGACGCATTTTTCGGATGTGTCAGCTCTTTTCCGTATTTCAAAAATATTTTTACAGCACTGCAAAAGGAGGTATCCGGGGAATGGACCAGCTGGAACGGCAGGTATTCGACGAAATCCGAACATATGGACTGATCCGCCCGGGAAGCCGCGTGATTGCCGCGGTATCCGGAGGGGCGGATTCGGTCTGCTGTCTGCGCATCCTGCATGCTCTGCGCGGGGAAATCCCGCTGCAGCTGTCCGTGGTCCATGTGGAACATGGACTGCGGGGAGAAGCTTCCGAGGAAGACGCCCGTTTCGTCGCAGATCTGTGCAGGGATCTCGGCGTGCCCTGCCGGGTGGAGCATGTGGATGTCCGTTCCGAGGCGGCGACGGGGAAAACCGTCGAGGAGGCAGCCCGCATCCTCCGCTACCGGTGTCTGGAGCAGATCCGGCAGGAACAGCATGCGGACTGTATTGCCGCAGCCCATCATGCGCAGGACCAGGCGGAGACCGTTCTGTTCCACCTTGCCCGGGGCTGCGGCATCCGCGGCGCGGGAGGGATGCGGCGGATTTCCGGCAAAGTGGTTCGTCCGCTTCTCGGGATCCGGCCGGAGCAGATCCGGGCGTATCTTCAGAGGATCGGACAGAGCTGGAGAGAGGACGCGACGAATGAATCGGAGATTTACTCGCGCAACCGGATCCGCCGCCGGATTCTTCCGGAGCTTGCGGGGATCAATCCCAGGGCGGTGGAGCATATCTGTGAGACGGCGGATCTGCTGCAGCGCGCGGAGAACCTGATCGCAGGCTGCGCAGAGGATCTGATGGGCCGGGCTGTGACCTGGGGGGAAGACAACCGATATGCCGTCATTGACCTGAACGCGGAAAAGGACGCAGACCGCCTGCTCAGAGAGTATGTCCTCCGGGAAGTGCTCTGCACACTGCGGCAGGGGGTGGGCTTGAAGGATCTGACCATGGTTCATGTCCGGGAGGTCCTTTCTCTTGAGAACGGAGCATGCGGCAGAGAAATCACACTGCCCGGCTCCTGGCGCGCGATCCGGGAGCAGGAGACGATCCGGATCGAGCGAATCCGCCTGAAACGCGGAGGGGAAACGGAGTGCTCCGGGCAGACGGACAGGGACGATGCGGCGGACAGGGACGACGCGGCGGACCGGAACGATGCGGCGGACCGGAACGATGCGGCGGATCGAAACGATGCGGCGGAAAAGGAAGACGCGGAGGACAGGGGCTGCGCTGCGGACAGAGACAAGGCGCAGCAGGGTGTTTTGCAGGCCGGCCCGGACCTGAGGGTGACGCTGACCGGTCAGGCACAGAGGATTATGGTCCGCCCGGCGGCCGGATTTGGGGAAGGGACGGTCCGGATTGAGATAAAACCGCGGCAAAATGACAGGTACCTTCTGTCGGAAGTGCTGCAGGGACCCGGGGGAGAAGAGGCGAAGGGTTCCGGGATGTCACAAAAAAAGTATACGAAAATTCTTGCATATGATACAATGAACGGTGAACTCTGTCTGAGAACAAGACGACGGGGCGATTATCTGGTGATCAATCAGCACGGCGGGCGTAAAAAACTGAAGGACTATATGATTGATGAGAAAATTCCTGCAAGGGTCCGGG
>CACXHD010000053.1 GCA_902767335.1 uncultured Lachnospiraceae bacterium | reverse complement strand
CTCCAGAACCGTCCCCTGTCTCCCCCGGTCTACCGCTGAGAGCTGTGCGCAGCCGTCACGCCTTGCCGTCGCAGCCGCAGACCAGCATCCGGTTTTTCACCAGTTCCGTGACGGCCGCCATACCGGCCTTGCAGAACGCTTTCGGGTCATACGCTTTCGGATCCTTTGCCGCCAGGTCTCTGCATGCGTCGGTGAATGCCTTGCGAAGCTCCGTCGCAAAATTCACCTTGCAGATCCCGCGGGCGACGCAGTCTCTGACATCCTGATCGCTCAGGCCGGAGGCTCCGTGCAGGACCAGCGGAATATCGACCACCTGCCGCACCTGGGAAAGGCGTTCCTTGTCCAGTACCGGCGTTCCCACATAGAACCCGTGTGCCGTACCGATCGCGACCGCGAGGGACGTCACGCCGGTCTTTTCGACAAATATCCTGGCTTCCTCCGGGTCTGTATTGGTATCGATGTCCACCGACAGATCGTCTTCCTTCCCTCCGACCTTGCCGAGCTCCGCTTCGCAGGGAATCCCGACAGCCGCAGCCACATCCGCCACTTTCTTTGTCAGAGCGATATTCTCCTCAAACGGAAGTCCGGATCCGTCAATCATTACCGACGTGTAACCGGCATGCATTGCCTGCATTGCAAGCTCGAAGCTGTTGCCGTGGTCCAGGTGCAGGCAGACCGGCACGCTGGCTTTTTTCGCTTCCGCCGCGACAATGGCGGAGAAGGTTTCGAGACTGCCGTAGCGGATCGTGGACGGTGTCGTCTGAAGCATCACCGGTGCCGAGAGCTGTTCGGCCGCAGCGATGATGGCCTTCACCATCTCCATGTTTTCACAGTTGAATGCGCCGACCGCATATCCTCTTTTCTGTGCGTCCAGCAGCATTGTTTCTGATGTAACCAGAGCCATATGTGTTCCCCTTTCTCTATTCTTCCTGGCTGCGGATTAGTTCCGCAACGGTTTCCCTGGATATATTGCCTTCCATCGGTCCGAAAGCCGCGGCATTGAGTGCACCTGCGGCCGCGCCCATCCGGGCGGCATCCTGCAGCGATTTTCCTTCCGCCAGCGCGCAGATAAACGCCGCGTCGTAGCTGTCCCCGGCACCAGTCGCATCTGCCTGAACCACACGGTAAACGCCCTGTTCAAAGGTAAGTCCGTCTCTTGTATAAACCGCAGACCCCTTTGATCCGTTTTTCAGAACCAGCAGTTCCAACGCCGGACTCTGAAACGCTTTTTCCACCGCCCGGTCGATGTCTTCCTCTCCGGTGATCATCTTCAGTTCCGCTTTGCCCGGCATCAGGATCGAAGCGTTTGCGGCGACTTCCCGGAGAAGCTGCAGCACCGACGGATCCCGCATCATCTCCAGCCGAACATTGGGATCAAAGCTGATCTTAGCGCCGCGCTGCTTCATCAGGTGCATGGTTTTGACGATTTCCTCCGCGAACACAGCAGAGGACATCAGTGAACACCCCATGATATGCATATAGCGGACATCCTCCAGCCCGGTCAGATCCTCCGGCGCCTTCGCCATGATGCAGGGAGACCCGTCCATATAGAACAGGAACTTCCGCTCTCCGTCCGCAAAATAGGTGACAAACGCCACTCCCGTATTTCCCTGGTCGGAAACCAGAACCCGGCGAATGTCGACCCCGTCTTTCTTCAGCCGGTTCAGGATGTTTTCCCCGAAGTCATCCCTGCCGACGCCGCTGATGATTGCAGCGCTGTGTCCAAGTCTCGCTGCGGTACTGATAAAAATGCCCGGTGCGCCGCTTGGAAACGGACCCCGGAAATAATCCGATTCGTAAAGCGGGATATCCTCCTTCGGACGCATAATCTCCACCAGGAGTTCCCCCATAATCAGTATTTCTGCCATTGCAACTGCCTTTCAAAAAACCTTTTTCTTCCATACGGGCTGCGGTTTCGTCCCGTGTGCAGTGCGTGCGTGTTTCCTGCCCAAAGTGGTTCTGTCCCGCAGAAACTTCATCCATATTCTCTGTGAGATAAAAAGCCGGAATCACGGCCGCCGCCCGTGGTCTTCGGACTGCGGGCGGCAACTGGATCCCGGCAAAATACATCTGAATGATTAAGCCATTCCTTCGCTGCCAAAAATATCAATCTTAGCCATAATCGCCTGTGCGCAGGCTTCTTTTACCGGACGCATGAAGGGTCTCGGATCATACTCGCTGTCCGGAAGTTCATGAACCGCTTTTTTCAGCGCATCCGTATAGTCCTTCTTCAGCTGGGTGCCGACGTTGATCTTGCTCATGCCCATCTGCACGCATCTTCTGAAATCTGCCTCCGGAACACCGGTGCCGCCGTGAAGAACCAGCGGGCAGTCTGTGATCTTTGTGATCGCTTCCAGACGCGGGAAATCGATCTTCGGTTCTGCTTTATAGAAACCATGCGCCGTACCGATGGCAACCGCAAGCGCATCAATTCCGGTTTCCTCGACAAACTGCGGTACGTCTTCCGGATTGGTATAGGCCTTATCCGCATCCGCGACTTCAACATTCTCTTCGCGTCCGCCCAGCTTGCCAAGTTCCGCCTCGACGGAGCATCCGTAGGTATGCGCAAATTCCACTACGCTCTTGGTGATGGCGATGTTTTCCTCAAACGGCTTCTTTGAAGCATCGATCATGACAGAGGTAAATCCGGCGCCGACGCAGGCCTTGATCAGGTCAAGATCGGTCGCATGGTCCAGATGCAGGCAGACCGGAATATTGTACGTATCCGCCATACCACGGATCATGCCAACCAGAGCCTTCAGTCCCACGTATCTGACACAGGCCATGGAAGTCATAATAATGATTGGAGAACGCTTTCTGGCCGCGCCCATGATCATGCCTTCCGAATCCTCATAGCTGTTCATGTTGAAGCCGCCGACTGCATAGTGTTTTTCTCTCGTATCCTTCAGGATCTCCCTCAACGTTACCATTCCCATTGTAATCACTCCTTTACTCTGTCTGCAGGGCTGCCGCTTGCCGGCCCCTCCTTCGATGTTCTGGCCGCCGCCCGGCGGCTGCCGTTTTCCCTTACGCTGTCTGCTCCTTGATCAGATAGTAGGCACCGTAAGCAACTACCCGGTCATTCATGACCGAATATTTCACCCGATCATCAGGCACCTCCATGATTGCACGCTCACGAAGCTCCCGCATCATCTCTTCATGGAAATATGCCCGTGCTTTGGTGACTCCTCCGCCCAGGACGAATACGTCCGGATCAAAGCAGTTGAAATACACTGCCAGAGCCTGCCCGAGATATCTGCCCTCCTGGCGGTAGAACGCCAGCGCATACTCGTCCCCGGCAGCCGCCGCTTCCGTGAGCAGCGCGCCCTTCACCTTGTCCGGATCGTACCCTGCCGCCTCAAAAGCCATGCTCTTTTTGCCGGCGAGCAGATCCGCACGCATTCTCCTGGTTATGGCTGTACCGGACGCCAGCATCTCCACACAGCCCCGGTTGCCGCAGGGACATTTTTCCCCTTCGGGGTCGATGCTGATATGTCCGAACTCTGCGGCGCTGTAGTGGCTGCCCCGGTGGATCTGTCCGTTCAGGACCGCTCCGCCGCCGCATCCGGTGCTCACCGTCATATAAAGGACATTGGACATGCCCTTTGCGACGCCGCACCGCTGTTCCGCCAGTGCGCCGAGATTTCCGTCATTGTCCATCGCAACCGGAACATGATAGATCTCACGGAGCCGGTCCGCCATGGCAAAATTCTTCACGCCCATCATCGGGGAATCGATAATCACTCCCCTTGCTGCGTCAAGCGGTCCCGGACCGCCGACACCGATCCCGGCAACACTGCCCGGATCCACCTTGAAATGCTCCAGAATATGGTCCAGAGCGTTCTTCGTATTGGCAAGTACGGCTTCCGCTCCAAACGCTGTCTGCGACGGAATGACATAGAAATAATCATCCACGCAGATTCCGTCTGTGGTAAACAACGCACACGTTGTTTTCGTCATGCCAATGTCCATGATCAAATAATACTGTTTCATCTTGTCAGCTCTTCTTCCTGCCATGAAGCTATGGAACAGCAGCAAAACAACCTGCACATTTTGCCGGTCTTTTCGCCCCGGTTCCTGAACTAAGGAAAACGGATGGAATCCATGTTTCCCTGACTTACATGATGCATGCTGTACCAGCATGTTTTCCGTTTAATATCTTAGAGCAGTTCCCCGCAAAAGTCAATGGGGAGACAGGCGAGGGTCCGGGGAAAGACATGGGGAGACAGGCGAGGGAGACAGGGGACGAGGAGACAGGGGACGGTTCTGTGTCTCCTTTTGCTTCCAAAAGGAGACACAGAACCGTCCCCTGTCTCCTCGTCCCCTGTCTCCTCCAGAACCGTCCCCTGTCTCCCCTTCATCATGATTTGCTTCTTTTCCGGCAGTATGATATGATGATGCCGCAGATTCATCTGCGTTTAGCGCTTGTACAATCCGGTTTTGACATCATCATATACGACTGGGGGATAAAATGAAAACAACATCTGAACCGCTTCCCGCAAAAACACTGATTATCGTGACCGGCGGGCCCGGCACGGGGAAAAGCTATACCGCCCATCAGATCCTGCGAGCCTTTCCGTCTCTGACGTCCCTGTCTTACGACAGCATCAAGGAAAAAGAATGGGACCGTTTCGGGTTCGACAACGCTGCGGAAAAGCTTCGTCTGAACAATTTCTGTCTGGAGGAGTTTTATCTGATTCTCGGCGCAAAGATGCGGCAGGGACAGTCCCTTCTGATCGAATATCCCTTTTCCCACCGCCACCGGGACCGGCTCTGGGAACTGATCCGCAAATACCGCTATCACGCCGTCACCGTTCTTCTGGAGGCCGACTGGTCTGTGGTATATAAGCGTTTTGTATCCCGCAACGGGCGGACCGACCGCCATCCGGGGCATCTGACGGACTGTTATCACAAAGGCGACCCGATCCCGGAGGGCAGCCTTTCGGCCGCGCCCCTTACCTACGAAGAGTTCCGCGCAGACATTGACAGCAAGCTCTATGATATCCGGCTCGGAAACTCTGTCTATGTGGACGTAACCGACTTCACCACCGTACATTATCCCGAGATGATCAAAAAAATCCGCCGGGCAGCCGAGCCGGCGGAATAAAGAAATGAAGAATACAGGAACCGCAGATGAAAACCCTGCTTTCTCAGGCAATTATCCGTTTTCCTGGTCGTACATCAGGCGGATCTCCGGATCCGCCTCGATTTCTTTGGGCTGTCCGCCCAGAATAATCGGCATCGCCTCTTTGAGGTTGTCCATGACCGCATGGGAGTAGCTTCCGCCGAATTCCCCGTCCGTTGTCCAGGGGATTTCCTGGTCGGAATGGAACTCTACATGCGCCGTTTTGAATGTGATCACCCGCTCATGCTTCGTATTTGTCAGCAGAGCATTGGCAATCATCGGCCATTCGATCAGATTGTCCGGCATATGGATCAGCGTCACCTCAAACAGTCCGTCATTGAGGGCTACATTCGTCCCCGTGATCCCGCGGAAACCGCCGACCGAATTGGAATTCGTGATCATTCCGTACAGGAACTCTCCCTCTCCGCTCATTTCCTCGCTTTCATACCGGAGCTTCCAACCCCGAATGGTCGAAAAGCTCTTCACTCCCTCGAGCAGATACGCCAGGTGCCCGAGGGCATTTTTGCTCTCCTGACTGGTGGAATACGATACTTCCGTAAACATGCCGAAGGCAGCCACATAAATAAAATATGCGTCATTCAGCTTCCCGACATCACAGTTGTAGACTCTTCCGTTTGCAATGGACGCAGCGGCGTCTGCCATCTGCTTCGGAATCCCCAGGCTGTTGGCGAAATCATTCGTGCTTCCCGCAGGGATATATCCCAGCGGCACGCGAAATCCTCCGCGCATCATACCGGTCATGGCTTCGTCCAGGGTCCCGTCTCCTCCGCTGCAGACCACCGTATCATAATTCATTCCCTCATGCTCCATTGTATCACAGGCATCCCTGGCCCGAAGCGTCGGATGCACGGTGATCTGATACCCGTTTCTGGCAAATTCTTCCAGAATATAAGAGAGCATCGTGCGGATCGTTCCTTTTCCGGCGCGGGGATTATAGATAAAGAGCATTGTTTTCATATTGTTTTCTCACCTCAGATGAAGCAGCCTCGAAGCCAGGGTGAAATAAATCACCATAGAGCAGGCGTCCACAATGGTGGTCAGCATCGGAGAAGCCATCAGGGCCGGATCCAGATGCAGCGCCTTGGCAAGAATCGGCAAAATCGCGCCCAGCGTCTTCGCAAGCATGATGGTCAGGAACATACTGACCGCAACCAGCGCGCAGATCGTGACATTTCCCGGGTACTGAATCACCAGCCGGACAAAATTGATCCCGGCCAGTGTAACTCCGCAGATCATACCCACGCGCAGTTCCTTCCAGATGACACGCAGAATGTCACCCGGCTCAATCTCGTCCAGCGCCAGGCCGCGGATAATCAGCGTACTGGCCTGGCTGCCGGAGTTGCCTCCGGTATCCATCAGCGTCGGTATAAAGGTTACCAGCAGCGGGATCGCCGCAAAGGTCATCTCGTAATGATTCAGAATAAATCCGCTGACCATACTGCTCAGCATCAGGATAAGAAGCCAGGGAATCCGGTTTCTCGCCAGCGTAAATACGCTGGTTTTGAGATAGGACTTCTCACTGGGCATCATAGCCGCCATCTTCTGGAAGTCCTCGGTGGCCTCCTGCTCCATGACGTCCACGATATCATCGACCGTGACGATGCCGACCAGCCGGTTTTCCCTGTCGACCACCGGAAGGGCCAGCAGATCGTATTTTGTGAAGGTCGAGGCAACCTCCTCCTGGTCGTCCGTCGTCAGCGCACTGATCACATGATCATCCATGATATCTTCCACGATGGTCTCGTAGGGATTCATCAGGAGATCCTTGAGCGTCACCACGCCCAGCAGTTTTCTCGCGGGCGTAATCACATAACAGGTATAGATGGTCTCTTTATCCACGCCGTTTTTGCGGATATAGTCGAAGGATTCCTCGACCGTCATCGAGGGACGCAGCGCCACATACTCCGCCGTCATGATCGAACCGGCACTGTTTTCCGGGTACTGCAGATACTGGTTGATCAGGCTGCGGGTCGCCGGCGTGGCCGCCTTCAGTATACGTTTCACCACGGAAGCAGGAAGTTCTTCCACCATGTCCACGGCATCATCAATCGCCAGATCCTCTATGATCTGGTTCAGCTCACGGTCCTCAATGCTGTTGATGATCGTCTGCTGCTGTTCGATCTCCATGCACGCAAATACTTCGGAGGAGAGATCCTTCGGCAGAAGGCGGAAAATCACCAGAGCGCTCTCCGGGCTCAGCTCACTGATCAGATCGGCGATATCCACTTCGTTCATATCGCAGAGTTTATCCTTCAGCTGCTTAAACTGTTTCCGCTCCACAAGGCTGTGCAGGTCATCTCTTTCTTCGTTTGTCAGTTCCATGCGCCAGCCTCCTTTCCTTGTATTCCGATTTCGGGTAATGCTGATTCCATCAGCGTTTTCTCCGGATAAAAATGCCAGTACCGGGCATTCCCGATCCTGGCATTATTTTAAACTTTTCACGCGGAAGCGTCAACACCCGTCAGCTTACATGCTCAAACGCCGCCAGATCCGGATGCTCTTTCTTTTCCTTCGTATAGTTCTCATAAGAAGGACGTTTATGCTTCTGGCTGTTCCAGATTTCTTCTGCTGTCTCCGCCCAGTTTTCAGCATACTGGTCACATTTATCGCACAGTTCATCCACAGACTCGGCGGATTCATCATTGGTCTGATGTGCGCCGGTCTCTTTTACCATCTGCCGGAGCAGATCCGGATTCTCCAGCATCGGGCAGGGACGCAGATGGTTGCGGTTGAACGGCTGTCCCTCATGATATGCCATGAACAGCGGGCTCTGCAGCATCTCCAGGATGGAGTTGTCATGAATATTCGTATTTGAAAAATGAATAAATACGCAGGGTTCCGCGTCTCCGTTCGCATTGATGTGGAAGTAGTTTCTTCCGCCCGCAATGCATCCGCCGACATATTCTCCGTCATTCTGGAAATCCATCGGATAGAAGCCGATATCACATTTGTCCGAACGGATGTAACGAATCTTCTCGATCATCTCTTTGCGCTGCTGAACGGTCGGCATCAGAGCCGGCACCGCGTTGCTGCCCACCGGCATATAGTGGAAGAAGAAGCCGTAGCGCGCACCCTTTTCTGCGATAAAGCGGATGAAATCCAGGTCCGTCACCGCCTCAATGTTCGCACTGGTATAGCAGATCGATGTCCCGAAGATAATGCCGTATTTCTTCAGCAGATCCATGGCATTCATGACCGCATTGTAGTGGCCTTCGCCTCTGCGGGCATCGTTCGTCTCCGGCGTGCCCTCGATGGAAAGCTGGAAGGCGATGTTTCCGAGGCGTACAACCTCCTTGCAGAAGGGCTCGTCGATCAGCGTGGAATTGGTATACAGGGCAAACTCGCAGTCATTATGCTTTTCCGCCAGACGGAGAATGTCTTTTTTGCGTACCAGAGGCTCGCCGCCGGTCATCATATAAAGGAACACACCCAGTTCTTTCCCCTGGGTCACGATCTTGTCCATCATTTCAAAGGAAAGATTGCTCTTATGTCCGTAGGTCCCGGACCAGCATCCTTCGCAGTGCATATTGCAGGCATTGGTCGGATCGAACAGAATCAGCCAGGGAATATTGCAGTTGTATTTTTCGCGATTTTCACGGATCATCTTTGTCCCGCGGAAAAAGGCCTCATACCCCAGATTCAGCAGGAACATCTTCGCCACGTGCGGATCTGTCTCATCGATGACACTGTTGATGAACCGGAACCAGCGGTTTTCCGGATCGCGGATCGCTGCCCTGACCTTGTCCAGCGCTTCCGGCGTAGCCGCTTTCCCGTAGAAATGCGCTGCCGCGTCCACCAGCTTCAGATATGCTTCCGTGCGGTCTTCCATTCTTCCGAGATGTTTCAGGAACTGATCAATCCCGGCGCTGAAAACCTGCCGTTCCGCTGCATGTGTCAAATTCTTGAGTGTTATTGCCATATTCTTCTCCGACTCCCTTTCACATTTTTTTCCATAAACAGCTGCTTTCTGCCGTTTCATTCGTATTTTTGTTTTTCCGTTTCTTCTCAGATGTATCTCACAAGGATCTCAATTCCCATTGCGACAAACAGTGCGCCGCTGATCCCATATCCGGCCTTCCGGAAACGGGCCCCCTGGGAGAAACCGACAAACAGGCCGGCCACAGCCGACGCCAGCGTCAGACATGCCATGACAATCATCATCGTCATGGGTTTTACCATCAAAAACCCGCAGGCAATTCCCGCTCCGAATGTCATTACCGCAACCAGCGCGGCCTCCAGTATAATCCTTCGGTAAAGAACTTCCCGCGCTCTCTCCTCCGGCTGCTTGCTTCTCCAGGTGAAGAACAGCATAAAACCGCCGATGACAAAAAAGATCAGTGCTGCCATCACGCAGCACAGCGCCCGTATGGCTTCCGTCCGGTTTACGCGGAAAAACGGTATCGTTGAAATCAGATATCCGCATCCCATGGAAATCATCTGTCCGGCGAAAAAGATCAGGCTGATCAGCAGAACCCATTTCGGACGGATCGCTCTCAGATTCGAGCCCTCATATTCTGCAATCAGAAATATATTGACCGCCAGAGCGGTCGAGATGAGAAGAAGCTCAATCTCTGTCAACCGTTACACCCCGCTTCTGTTTAGAGATTTTGCCTTTAAGATCATGCTCTCCGACAATATAGGTGTATTTTACCCTTGAAAAGGCTTTTTTGCAAAATACACCTTCTTTTTGCTGTCAAAATCAAAACGACATTTTTGCCGGAATGTCGTTTTATAAAACGACATTCAAATCTGTTCGCGAGTCTAAATGCGCAGAAGCTCCAGTATTCCGACAAGCTCCCGCGCGGGAAGCTGTCCCGGTGCCGACGCGGCATGCACGGTTCCGAAGGTGACCGCACTGCCGGTGAGGGAGCCGGAAACCCTGCTGATGCTCCCCAGGCTGCCCATCGACATTGTTATGAAGGGCCGGTCCGCATAATACGCTTCCATCTCGGCTGTCGCCTCCATCAGCCGGATCACATCCAGTCTGCACACGGGTGTGACTGCAAGCTTTGTGATATCCATGCCGGCCTGCTGCATACGGATCAGGCGTCCCCGCATCTCTTCCACGGAAGGTGTCACCGCAAAATCATGACTGGAGCCGATCACCGCACATCCGCACTTCCGGATCTTTTCCGTCAGATGCGCAGCCTCCTCTCCGGCCGTAAACAGTTCCACATCGACCAGATCCGTTTCCGCAAGCGAAGCAGCATGCAAAAGGACCTCTTCGTATCGGGCGTTCCCTTTCCCCGCCAAAAAAAGCCCGCCTTCGTTCCGTGTGCGGAGCGTAAACAGAACCGGCGCGTTCCCGATTGTCTCACGGATCCTGCGGGCCGCTTCTTCCATCCCGTCCGGCACGGCAAGATCTTTGAAATAATCCGCCCGCCATTCCACCAGGTCAAAGGGCACTCCCTTCAGCGCCGTCAGCTCTGCCGCCAGCTCCGTCCGATTCTCAGCCACAAGCGGCACACAGATTTTCGGCCTGCCCTCCCCGATCACAAGAGAACGTACACAGACGACTTTCTTCCTCATTCTTCTCTTCCTCCGTGTGAAACTGCCCGGGATACAATCCTTCCTGCGGATCGTTCTGAACAGGTCCAGAATATTGCGCAGCACACCAAATACTATCAGAATTCTGGAACTGTTGCAAGAGTCGTGCTATACTTGGGAATAGGATTTGTTGCTCTATTCACAGCCCTCATGCCCCTTATATCTCATAAGCAGACAATTCCGACAGGAACGAAGACGGGATCCACGGTTTACGCAGACTTGGCGGCCGGGGTAAGAGCGTGGCGCATATGCGCGAATATCCCGGACACCTAGTCGGAGTTAACCGTTAGCCTGGCGGAGTGGGTCGGGTCAGCTTATGAGATATAAGGGGCTTGAGGGCGTACGGTTTCGTCGACTGTGAATAGCTGCATGATTTTTGGAAATGGAGACAGCAGTTATGGCAGAGATTCTTGGTACCACGAAAATCGGAGGGCTTCTCGGTTCACCGGTGGCTCACAGCATTTCACCCCGTATGCACAATGACAGCTTTGAAGCGCTCGGGCTGGATATGGTATATCTGTGTTTTGATGTGACGCCGGATCGTCTCCCCGCAGCTGTCGAAGGTCTGCGCGCCATCGGCACCTACGGGTTCAATCTGACGATGCCGGATAAAGAAGCCGTTCTCCCTCTTCTGGACCGCCTGAGCCGGGCGGCCTCCCTGATCGGAGCGGTCAATACCGTTTCCTGCAGCGACGGGATTCTGACCGGGCACAACACCGACGGCGTCGGCTATATGAAATCCATTCGTGAAGCCGGAGTCGATCTGCGGGGAAAGGAAATGACGCTGATGGGATGCGGAGGCGCCGCCTGCGCCATCGCCGTTCAGGCTGCGCTGGACGGGACAGCCGCACTGCATCTGGCCTGCCGCCGCTCCGCTTCCTGGACAAAAGCGGAAGCGCTTGTCGATAAAATCAATGCGCATACCTCCTGCAAAGCCGATCTGACCGATCTGGCGGACACTTCGTCCATGCGCGCTGTTCTGGACCGGAGCGTACTGCTGACCAACGCCACCAGTGCAGGCATGGGAAACAGCCGCGATGAATCGGCACTCTCGGACGCGTCCCTTCTGCATGAGGGAATGACCGTATCCGACATTATCTACAATCCGCGGCAGACACGACTGCTGAAAGAAGCGCAGCAGGCCGGATGCCGTACCATGAACGGGATGTACATGCTGCTCTGGCAGGGAGAGGAAGCCTTCCGGATCTGGACCGGAAAAGACATGCCCGTTCCGCTGATCCGCGAGCGTTACTTTTCATAAATTACAAAGGGTCTCGCCTGCGAGACTCTCGCGCCGCGCGCGGTCGCTTTTGCGGCATAATTCCTTACGCGCGGGTGCGCATCCTCACGGAAGCTTTTGTGACATGGGAAATCGGATTTTCTCATGTCACAAAAAGGGCGGGAAATCCGCGCACAGACGATGCGCTCATATCCCGCCCTTTCATTTCTTCTCTTTATGTCATGTCTTTATGATGATCCGGGACCTTTTCAGTATCCCTTTATTCTGCCGCGGCGCGGCGGATCATCCCTGTATCCGTTTCAGTTTCTGCGAAGGAACTCCGGAATCTGGATATCCTTCTCAGCCACCTTGCTCTCCGGTGCGCGAAGCTTCCCCGCGTCCGTTTTCGGAGCTGTCGTCGACGGCGCTGTCTGCGGCACCTTCTGGAAGGAGAAGCCGCCGGCCGGTCTGGTTTCCGGTCTGCTGTAACGGTAATCCGTCACAGAGGATCTGCGTACCGGTGATTTTTTCTCCGGCTTGTTCATATCCTCAAGACCGGTCGCGATGACCGTAATGCTGGCCTCATCCGCGTAGGTATCGTCATACATGGCGCCGAAAATAATATTTGCGCTGTCTCCGGCCAGTTCCTGTACATAGCTCGCGGCGTCATTCGCATCCATCAGGGAAATGTCGCCGGAAATATTGATAATCACATGCGAAGCACCGTCGATCGTCGTCTCAAGCAGCGGGCTGGCCACAGCCTGCTTTACAGCCTCCAGAGCCTTGTCGTCACCCTTCGCCTGTCCGATACCGATATGGGCAATGCCTTTATCCTTCATAACGGTCTGCACATCCGCAAAGTCCAGATTAATCAGAGCCGGCAGATTAATCAGGTCGGTAATCCCCTGTACTGCCTGCTGAAGGACTTCATCCGCGCGCTTCAGCGCTTCCGGCATCGTCGTCCTGCGGTCCACGATCTCCAGCAGCTTGTCATTTGGAATCACAATCAGTGTATCGACATTTTCCTTCAGCCGTTCAATGCCTGCCAGCGCGTTGGACATACGTACTTTCGCTTCAAAACGGAACGGTTTGGTCACAACGCCGACCGTCAGAATCCCCATTTCTTTCGAGATACCCGCGATCACGGGAGCGGCTCCCGTCCCGGTACCTCCGCCCATACCGCAGGTGACAAACACCATATCCGCGCCCTGAATCGCGCTGCGGATCTCTTCGGCGCTCTCTTCGGCGGCCTGCTGTCCGATCTCCGGCTTGGCTCCCGCGCCAAGTCCCTTGGTAACCTTTTCGCCGATCTGAATCGTTACCGGCGCCTTGCACAGCGTAAGAGCCTGTTTATCTGTATTGATCCCGATGAATTCCACACCGCCGATGGTGTCCTCCACCATACGGTTCACGGCGTTATTTCCTGCACCGCCTACGCCTACAACAATAATTCTTGCCGCAGATTCGGCTTCGTTCGACATGATCTCTAACACAACATTTCCTCCTTCAACTGCTCTGAGGCGACGGATATCTACCGCGCCCGGCACAGGTCCTGATAAATAATCATATAAGTATTTGCCGAAAGAATCAAGTGGTTTTTCATTTTCCGGTTTTTTTCGGCTTCTATTCACAGCCCTCATGCCCGGGGCGTACGGTTTCGCCGGATATGAACAGCAGCTTTATCAATTTACTCTGCCAGCGTCCCTGTCATCGGATCGATCACATTCCAGTACGCATCGACGACGTATCCGTCTTCATTGATGCTGCAGCCCGGAATATCATTTCCGGAGGCGTCCACGACCCGGCCTCCGACCACCCGGGCGTCATAGCGCAGCGTCCCGGAGGAATCAAATACCATAAATCCTTCGACCCCGCGGACCTCCTGATTCTCATTGTTTTCCTGTGCATCCGGATCCTGTTCCTGCGCGTTCTCCGGATTCTGCGTATTCTCCGCGCCGTCGGCTCCGGTCTGGGTCTGGGCCGCCGCCGGATCCTGCGTCGTCCCGGCATCCGCCGTCGTTTCGCCGCTGACATCAATCACCGGGTTTCCTTCGGCATCCGTCGAAGCCGTCTGGATCTCCGACTCTGTCTCCTGTTCAAAAGTCTGCTGGAACGGTGTATCTTCGTTGCGCCCGGTGTAGGAAGAAAGCTTCAGAATACCGCTCTGGTCCGAGATTTTCGGATACAGGGTCACCAGGTTCGACAGCTTCTCCTCCAGATACTCATCCTGTCCCAGTTCAATCCGTATGCTGCCGATCACAACCGTCATATTCAGATTCTCATCGAATTCGATTGCATCCGCGAGCAGGCCGGAGTCCTGCACCAGGGCGGATACGTTCAGCATTGTGCGAAGCAGGGCCGCATTGGAAACCGGCAGTTTCTGGTAAATCTCCGGCTGCTCCATGGCGATGCCGGAAATCAGCGGTACATTATCGATCCGCTCATCGGAAATCTCCATCACCATGGCATCTTCGTCAAAATATACATAAGATCCGCCGTATACCGTACAGCCGATGATTTTCTTCTCGAGCACATTCACAAGCACATGTCCGGGAGAAACCAGCTTTGCCTGTACGCTGCTCAGATAAGGAGCCGCCGGATCCTGCACGGG
>CACXHD010000052.1 GCA_902767335.1 uncultured Lachnospiraceae bacterium | reverse complement strand
TGCCCTGATAGGGAGTGATCGACGTCAGGTTGGAAAGATCGGTTTTCTGCGTCTGCAGAAGATACTGCAGCATGGCTCCGGCCGCAACGGTGCCGCAGGGATAATCTGCCAGCCCCAGGCCGTCCAGAGAAGATACGTGGAAATGTTCTTTGAGGGCACCCTCACACATCTCGTCGTCAAAGTACCAGTTGTCCAGCTCGAAAACACTGATGGAAAGCCGGTTTTTCAGGTCCTCAAGATCGCAGCCGCTGACGAGAAAGGCCTGGTTGCAGATAATCTCCGCTGGCTGATATCGTGTGATTTCATCGATCAGGATCCGCGCTTCGTCCGCTTCGGTAACAAAAAAAGCACCTGTAGTGATATCTGCTACAGAGATGCCGAAATGATCCGAAATATAAATGACGGACATAATGTAATGATTGCGGGTTGCGTCCAGAGACTGTGTGTCCAGGTTTGTCCCCGGGGTCACAATCCGCACGACCTCCCGTTTCACCAGTCCTTTTGCGAGTTTCGGATCCTCCATCTGTTCACAGATGGCGACCTTATAGCCTTTCTCCACAAGCTGTGTCAGATAGTGATCCACTGCATGATAAGGGACGCCGCACATCGGCGCCCGCTCTTCCATTCCGCAGTCCTTTCCCGTGAGCGTGATCTCCAGTTCACGGGAGGCAGTGACGGCGTCATCAAAAAACATTTCATAGAAGTCCCCGAGACGATAGAAAAGAATACAGTCTTTATACTGCTCTTTCGTCTCGAGATACTGCTTCATCATTGGGGTATATTCAGCCAAAATCCACCTGACTTTCTATGCAGGGTGTTCCCAGATAATAAAACCCTTTGCATTCATCCAGCCGGACCGGCAGGATTGTTCCGATCACGGACGGATCTGCCGGAAAATGTACGACCATGTTGTTGGCAAGCCGCCCGGTGACAAGGGACGGATCCTGTTCATTGACATGTTCTGCGAGCACCGTGCGGGTTTCCCCTTCCAGGCGCATGGCCTGCTCCCGCCCGATCTCCTGGACCAGAGCGAGCAGCCGGTCGAAGCGGTCATGGACAATCTCCTCCGGAACCTGGTCCGGATAGGAAGCAGCCGGCGTTCCGGTCCTCTTCGAATAAATGAATGTAAATGCGCTGTCATAGCGAACCCTTCGGACAACATCCATGGTCTCCTGGAAATCCTCCTCGGTTTCACCGGGGAAGCCCACGATGATATCCGTGGTCAGGGAAAGACCGGGAACCTGCTGCCTAAGCCGGCTGCACAGATCCAGATAGCTTTCCTTCGTATAATGACGGTTCATCCGTTTCAGCAGACGGCTGCTGCCGGACTGGAGCGGCAGATGAAGGTGCGGGCAGATCTTCTTTGACTCGCTCATCACCCGGATCAGATCCTCTGAGAGATCCTTCGGATGGGACGTCATAAAGCGAATCCGCTGCAGGCCGTCAATCTTTTCGACTTCCTGAAGCAGCTGCGCAAAACTGACAGGCACATCCAGGGTCTTTCCATAGGAATTCACATTCTGTCCGAGCAGCATCACCTCGACGACACCGTCGTCACACAACCGCTCGATTTCCCGGAGAATATCCTTCGGGGCACGGCTCCGCTCCCTCCCGCGGACATAGGGCACAATACAGTAGGTACAGAAATTGTTGCATCCGTACATGATATTGACGCCGGATTTGAAGGAATACGTACGCTGGGCCGGCAGATCCTCGACCACCTGATCCGTGTCTTTCCAGATATCCACCGTCATGCCGCCCTTCTCATACATCTCACAGAGCAGCTGCGCAAACTTCCAGATATTATGCGTACCGAAAATCAGGTCCACAAAAGAATAGCTGCTGCGGATTTTCTCCACAACAGTCTCCTCCTGCATCATGCATCCGCACAGCACAATATGCATGTCCGGGTTCTTTTTTTTCAGGCCCCCGAGATATCCGAGACGGCCGTACACCTTCAGATTGGCATTTTCCCGGACCGTACAGGTATTGTAGACCACCAGGTCGGCATCCTCCCTGTCCGTCAGCTCATAGCCGGCCGCGGAAAGGATCCCCCGCAGTTTCTCGGAATCCCGCTCATTCATCTGACATCCGAAGGTCTTGACAAGGGCCAGCGGCGCCCGTCCGCGGCGGAGTCTGAATTTCCGGACATATTCGCCGCAGCGGAGAATGTACTGCTGCTGACGCTCCTGCTCCGCCGTGTCATTATGCTGGTGTGTATTTGTCATGCTTTTACCCCGCCATATTTCTCACCGAGGTTTTCGATGGTTCCATCTTTTTCGATGACATCGATATTATTCAGCTGGCTTCTCAGATTTGCACGGATCGCGGCGATATAGCGTTCCCGAAGGAGCTTCTGTTCCACCAGTTCCTCCTGGGTCAGGCCTTCCGCCTTGGATTTTCTGGCGAGATAGTTGATTCGTTCAAGATCAAGTTCAGAGACCATGTTGTGTCTGTTTCCTTTCAAATATCTTTGTACGTTCTGCTCCGACAGGGAATGCAGACATCGCGTCCGGACATCGCATTCACAGGCAGTCTGCGCACAAAACGCGGCTGCGGCGACAGATTCACCGAATCAGTCCGAGCCGCGTAAAGAAGCGGAGAATCACCGTACCCTTCGGCAGGGAAAGAATCTCCTCGGGCGTGATGCCGCGGAACGCGACCAGACCGACGGCATAGATGAACGCGCCTGCCAGGATGGCGATGATCGTGGAAATCGTCACACCAAACAGAAGGTGCAGAACCGAATATACGATATACGCCGCAAATGCCATAATCGCAGAAACCACAATCGGAATAAAGAACGTGCGCAGAACTTCCTGGCGGTATCCGATCGTGCGGCCGATGGAGAATGCATTCAATACGCAGACGATCAGCGCAAACAGCGTGTTGGCCAGAATCACGGCGTAAATATTCAGGTTGAAGCTGCGCAGCATGACCACCAGCGCCAGCAGATGGACGCCGAGGGCGATGGCATTGTGAATCATCGGCTGTTTCAGCTTGCCCATGCCCTGCAGAATGGCGGTCGTCAGCGTAGAGAGCGCATACAGGATCACCATCGGCGCGCCTGCCTGCATAATCCCGATCGAAAGCGGCAGTCCGCTAGAGGGATGAAACAGCATCGTAATCACCGGGCCGCCCAGTGCGGCGAGCCCGAAGGCACAGGGAATGGAAAAAATCATGGTAAAACGGATCGCCAGGGAGATTTTCTCCCGCGCTTCTTTCCGGTTGCCTGCACTGACAGCGGCGGTCATGCTGGGTACAATGGCCGGTCCCAGGGAGGAAGCCAGAGAAAGCACCACATTCATCAGAACGCGGAATTTTCCGGTATAAATTCCCCAGATAACCGAATACTGGTCCTCCGAATAGCCCTGCCCTTTCAGCACCGCATTGAAAATCCCCTGGTCAATCACCGTGCTGATATTGTAAATCAGGGTACTCAGGACAATCGGAAGAATGGTGGCAATCAGGATCCGGTAGATCTGCCGGGACGACTCCCTGCGGCTCGAGCGGTCATTCTTCATTTTCCGCTCAAAGCTGCTCCGATTGCGTACATACATGATCATCATGAAGATCATTGCCACCGTGACGCTGGCCACCGTGCCGAAGGTGCCTCCGGCGGCACCCCAGGCCGGTCCCATCATGTCATTTCCCGTCGAAGCGGCCATCCGCAGACCGTACTGGAACATCAGCCCCGCACAGACCACAGAGACAATTGCATTGACGATCTGTTCGATGACCTGGGATACCGCCGTAGGCTCCATACTGCCGAAGCCCTGGAAATATCCGCGGAACGTACCTGTAATTGCGAAAATCAGAATCGCGGGGGCAATCACGCGCAGGCCGTATTTGGCCAGTTCAAAATTCATGACATATTTGGTGAAGACGCCTGCCAGCAGCCATGTCAGAAGCGCCATGACCGCGCCGGCCATCACCGCGAACCGCATGGCGCACAGAAAGACCCTGTTCGCATTCCGGTACTCGCCGCGCTGGATCCGCTCTGCCATCATCCTGGAAACTGCCAGCGGAAGGGAAAACGAAGAGATCATCAGAATAATGGTGTAGATCTCGTTCGCTGTGGAATAATAGCTGTTTCCGCTGTCACCCAGAATGTTGGTAAGAGGAACGCGATAGATCATCCCGATGATCTTTGCGATGATCGAGGCGATGGCAAGGATGGACCCCTGCACTAGAAAATCTTTTGAACTGCGCTTTTTCTGGCTCACTGTTCTTTCCCCGTACGTAAGGATCTGTTCGAAATAACGGAATCTCCTGCTTATTTGAGCAAGTTATTTCTTAACAGTTCCTGACTGTTCACGCTGTGGTGTCAAAATGTCCGACGATCAATAATCGGTTGCGTCGCTGGACACCTGATAATCGTCTGTGATCAGAACCTTGTCGGCTGCGGAATTGCGGATCAGGCAAATCCAGGTATTGCCCGGATTGAGCTTGATCTGTTCGCCGTTTTCGTCAAAATAAAGGGTTTCCGTGAAATCGCCGGTATACAGCGGGACGGTCACGTTCGGCGTCTCAATGTCCACGATAAATTCGGAGTTATCCTTGGAAACAGCCTTTCTCCAGGTGATATCGATGGCCTTGCCGTTGGTGATGTATTTTCCCTGCCCGCTTGTGGTGACGTCGGTCCAGAGATATCCGTTGTCGTCGAAGGGCTGGGAGTCGCAGTACTGCAGAATCAGGTTCTTGCAGGAGAGCTGTTTCCCGTTGTCCGCGTCGATATGCGGCTCGCCGTACTGATAACGATAATAGCGGTGATCTTCCACGCTGTACTCAAAACGCGCATGGTTATAGCCGTAGCCGGGAAGGACGACATTAGCCGTCTGGCCGTTTTCATTTTTCACCTCGCCGTCCAGTGCGAAATTGCCGCTCCGGTCATAGTCATCGGGAAGATTCGGATCGTAGCCTTTTGCCTCGATCCCGGCGGTCAGGCGTCCGAAATCCGTAAATACGTCATGGGGCGGCGTACGGTCGGAAGCACGGTAATAGGTGATATCCTCCGCGGGATCCAGTTCGGATGAACTTAGCCGCAGCGTGGAATCCAGCATCAGCAGCGGAAGCGCATACGGGCACTGGCCGTAGTGGCAGTAAACCGCGTTGAATTCCCTTGCAAAATAATAGTAATAGTTGCGGGCGCTGCGGACGGATCCGATGCGGCCTGCATCCTGATAATTTTCAATGATTCCCATGATGCGGGTGATCAGGCCTTCCACTTCCGCCTCCACCGTCACACCGGCACGGGAAATGCCGTACTGCGGGATCGCATCATAGATGTTGTTGAACATGACAGCGATCGGTCTTCTGCGCCCGACGGAGACAGGAACCTCTTCACCGGTCAGCGAACTGATGCAGGTTTCCTCCGCATGAGCAGGCACGGCAAGCATGGAAAGCGCCAGCATACCCACAGCTGCAAGCTTGAATAGTTTTCTCATGTAATAACCTCCTTGTCAAATTCGGACGATCCCGAGTTTCTGCAGGATCTCCTCCTGCAGTGTAAACATCTCTTTCTCCTGTTCCGGCGTCATATGATCATAACCGGACAGATGGAGAATACTGTGAGCGGTCAGAAACGCAAACTCTCTGCGCACACCGTGACCATATTCCTCTGCCTGAGCCACACATTTCGGCCAGCAGATGACGATATCGCCGAGATTCAGTTCTCCGCTGTCCGGATCGAAAAACAGATCGCTTCCCTCTTCCCCGAGGAAAGAGAAATCACCGGGAGAATCAAATTCCAGTAAGGGGAAGGAAAGGACGTCTGTTGCGCGGTCGATGCCGCGGGCGTCCCGGTTCATTTCCCGGATCTCATCCTCACCCGTGATCAGAAGACTGACCATGGCCTCGTAAGGGCAGTCCAGCAGGTCCAGAGCCCCGCGGATCACTTCCGCCGCCAGATGCTCCGGATCAAAATCGATGCCGGCGGGGGCGAATCCGCCCTCCCGGTCCAGTTCATTTTCATAGAATAGCGTCATGGTCTGTAGCTGCTCCTTGCTGCATGCTGCGCTTTGCGTTCCCGCTGCTTCTCTTCGTACTTGTCATAGGCATTGACGATTTTCTGTACCAGCGGATGACGCACGACATCCTTTCCGGTCAGATAACAGAACGAGATATCGTCGATCCCGTGCAGTACCTTGACCGCGGTATCCAACCCGGAAACCTGGTCTGTCGGAAGATCCTTCTGTGTCATGTCGCCGGTGACAATCACCTTCGATCCGAAGCCGATCCGGGTGAGAAACATCTTCATCTGCGCAGGCGTCGTATTCTGGGCTTCATCGAGGATGATGAACGCATTGTCCAGCGTCCGGCCCCGCATATACGCCAGAGGCGCGACTTCGATCAGGCCTTTTTCCATATTCTTCTGGTAGCTTTCCGGCCCCATGATCTGATAGAGCGCATCGTAGAGGGGACGCAGATAGGGATCCACCTTGCTCTGCAGATCTCCCGGGAGAAAACCGAGGCGCTCTCCTGCTTCGATTGCCGGACGCGTCATAATGATTCGGCCGACATCTTCATTTTTGAAGGCCGTGACTGCCATGGCCATGGCCAGATAGGTTTTTCCGGTGCCGGCCGGACCGATCCCGAAGGTAATCATTTTCTTCCGGATGGCGTCCACATAGGCCTTCTGGCCGAGGGTTTTGGGCTTGATCGGCCTGCCGTTGACCGTATGACAGATCAGATCATTGTCAATATCGATCAGTGCGCTCTCCTTCTCTTCCATGGCAAGCGCAATGGCATAATCCACGTTCTGCTGGGTGATCACGGTTCCCCTGCGGGAAAGCTCCGCGAGATTCTCCAGAATATGGAGCACACGGTCCGCATTATACTCACTGCCGAGTATCCTGGTGGATCCGTCTCTGCCGATCACCGTGACCTGAAAGGTCCGCTCGATTTTCCGGATAAATTCATCAAACTGTCCGAAGACATTTCGCTCCTGGTCAGCCGGAATACGGATGACCCGTTCAACCATACTCATACACTTCCAACAAAGAGATCCACCCTTCCGCGCGGAAGGTCCGGA
>CACXHD010000051.1 GCA_902767335.1 uncultured Lachnospiraceae bacterium | reverse complement strand
CCGAGGGCGACAAACAGATTGACGCCGACCGGCGGCGTTACCTGGCCGATCGCCAGATTGACCGTCGCCACAATTCCGAATGCAACCATGTTGTAGCCAAGAGCCTGGGCCACCGGCATCATAATCGGAATGAAAATGTACATTGCGGAGTTGGCGTCGATAAAGCAGCCCGCGATCAGGAAGATGATGTTCACGATCAGCAGGAACACGAATTTGTTCGACGATACACTGCCGAGCAGCGACTGGGCCGCCTGCGAGATGCCGAACAGCGTACAGCAGTAGGAAAACATCGAGGCCGAAGCGACGATCAGCATGATCCCGCCGGTTGTCTTGGCCGAATCGATCAGGATATCAATCATGTCCCGGATCGTGACGTCCCGGTAAATAAACACTGCAACGATAATTCCGTAGACCACGGAAACGGCAGCGGCTTCCGTCGGGGTAAAGATCCCGCCGTAGATTCCGCCGAGGATGATCACCGGCATCAGCAGCCCCCAGAAAGCCTCTTTGAAGCTTTTCCAGCGCTCACTCCAGCTGCGTTTTTCATGGGCCGGCTCAATGTGTTTCCTTGCGGCTTCCCACTTGACCACAACGGCCAGCGCAACGCCCATCAGGATCCCGGGGATGATGCCTGCCATGAAGAGATCGCCGACGCTCTCGCCCGTGATGGACGCGTAGACGACAAAGGCGATCGAAGGCGGAATAACGATGGCGATGGAACTCGACGTAGCCATCAGCGCTTCCGCAAAGGAAATATCAAATCCGGAATCCACCATGGCCGGGATCAGAACTGCGCCCAGAGCAGCCACTGTTGCCGGGCCGGATCCGGAAATCGCGCCGAAGAAGCAGGCAACGATGACGCAGACAATGGCGAGTGAGCCGCGGCGATGGCCGACACAGTCGTCGATGAACTTGACCAGTCTCTGGGAAATCCCCGCCTTTGCCATAATATTTCCGGACAGTACAAAGAACGGAATCGCAAGCAGCAGGAATTTCGAAATTCCTGTATAGGTATTCGTGGCAACGACGCTCAGCGTCAAATTCGCAAATTTACGGACAAAATGACTGGCATACAGGATCGTCAGCACAGAGCTCATGCCCAGGCAGATCGCAATCGGCACGCCAATCAGAAGCATTGCAAAAAATGAGACAAATAAAATCGCTGTAATCATACTTTCTTCTCCTCCGGAAGGCAGAACAGGATGCAGTTCTGGATAAAATGAAGCGCCATGGAAATGCCTCCGATGACAACAAAACTCCAGAAGACCATCTTGGGTATATGGAGGATCGGACTGAAGGTATGATCCGCGTTGATCCGTCCTATTCCTTCGTATGTCAAAATCAGAGAATAGATCACACAGATAACAGTGGAAATCACATGGAGAACTTTCTGTACGCTTTTGCTGACATGATCCGTCACAAGGCCCAGATTAATCAGGCCGCCGTCCTTCGCGGCAACCCCCGCCGCCAGCAGAGAAATCAGCACGAAAACCGCAACGACGATTTCCTCAGTAAATCCCCAGGAATGATGGAACACCTTGCGGGCAACGACATTTCCGAACGTCAGGACAAGCACCAGAATCATGGATACAACCAGAACAAAGTGCTCGACCGCAAGAACCACTCGCATAATTTTTGAATATAGTTTCATAGCTTCGCCCTTCTTTTTGCAGCCTGCAGCTGCTGTAATTGTCTGAATTTATCACACACCACTCAAGTATATCCCTCCGATCTTCCAAGGTCAAGAAAGAATCCATTCAAAGTCACTCTTTTTGAATACTTATGCATGGAAAAAGCCTGAAGAACGCGCGGTTCCTCAGGCTTCGCCGTCAGCTCTTCCGAAGGATCTTCTTCTCCTTGCGCTTCCTGGCTTTGTCGATCAATGCCTCCGCCTCGTCGAAGGCCGCAAATAAATATTCTCCCTCATCTTCTTTCCCGGCCTTTTCCTGTTTTTTGATCTCTTCCCAGTTCACAAGGACTTCCTCGGAATCCTTTACTGTCGCAGTGCCGAATACATGGGGATGGCGCCGGATCATTTTCTCCCTGATCCCGTTGACCACATCCTCGAGCGTAAAGATCCCCTCTTCCTCCGCAATCTGCGCCTGCATGACGACCTGCAGGAGCAGATCCCCAAGTTCCTCCTTCAGGTTTTCGGAATTTCCGGTTTCCTCATAGATATTAATCCCGCAGATCACTTCGGCCGCTTCCTCGATCACCGGGGCTTTGAGTGTCTGGTGGGTCTGCTCCCGGTCCCACGGGCAGCCGTCCTTCGCACGCAGCCGCCGCACCACTTCGGTAAATTCGTCAAAAACTGTCATTTTCTGTCCTTTCCTTTACATCCGACCCGGATCCCTCCGTCATCGGCTTTTCCTTTGTCAAAGGTATGATAACAGGAAAGTTTCCGCTTTTCAATTTTTCAATACAATCCCGCCCTCTTCAGGAAACAAGATATAAGGGGCATGAGGGCGTACGGCTATGTCGACTGCGAATAGATATATCTCATGAAAATCCCAAAACGCTTCTTTACAGCATCGCTTTACTGTGCTAATATGATACAGTACATGTCGTGAAGACACAGATTTTACATAATATTTGGAGGAC
Source organism: uncultured Lachnospiraceae bacterium (assembly GCA_902767335.1). Classification (GTDB taxonomy): domain Bacteria; phylum Bacillota; class Clostridia; order Lachnospirales; family Lachnospiraceae; genus Merdiplasma. Next base: position 2,791 of record CACXHD010000051.1, on the reverse strand, counting down.
AAAATCAGCATGAAAAAGAAATCCACTGCCGTTTTACTCGGCGCTGCCCTGTTAACCGTGACCAGTTTCGCGATGAGCGTGTTTGCAGAGGATACTTTCGTGTTCAAACATGGATTCGATCTGGACTATCCGCCCTATTCCTATATCGATGACGAAGGAAATACCAGCGGCTTTGACGTGGAGATGGCGCAGGCGGTATGCGACTATTACGGATGGGAATACGAAGCGGTTCCGTTCAACTGGGATGCAAAGGATGCCGAGCTGAACGCCGGCAGCTGCGACTGCATCTGGTCCGGATTTACAATGAACGGCCGTGAGGATGATTATCTCTGGAGCAAAGCCTATTCCGACAATACCCAGATGATCATGGTCGCTTCGGACTCTGACATCAAGACCCTTGCGGATCTGGCAGGCAAAACGGTCGGCGTACAGACCTCTACTTCCGCCTATGATCTGCTGAATGACGAGGAAGGTCAGGCTGAGCTTTGCAGCACCTTCAGTTCCCTTGAGGTTTATGAGACCTATACGATTGCATTCAATGACCTGAAGGCCGGCGCAATCGATGCACTGGCGATCGACGTCACCAGCGGCAATTTCCTGATGAGCGGCGAGGACGGTTACGAATATCTCGACGAAGCGCTCGGCAGTGAGCAGTATGGCATCGGTTTCCGCAAGGAAGATACCGAACTGTGCGAAAAAGTCAATGCAGCGCTGGATGCCCTTGTAGCGGACGGAACCTATGATGAAATCGGGCAGAAATATCCTGAGATCTATGATTATCTCTGCCTCGGCAAGGATGCGGAGGATGTCGAACCCGAATCATAATGTTCGCATACACCTGATCCTCTGATCACGGCGGCTGTGCAGGCGATCCTTTTTAAGAGAGCCTGCCCGGCCGTTTTCTACTGTTCTGCTGCACAACGGTAAATACTGCTCAAACAGAGGCGTGACCGATCGAAGATTTCGGATCCTTCAACCAGCCGGGTACTGATAAAATCTTTGAACGCCTTGTGAGCTCAAATCCGCGTGCTGCGAAATAACTTGTTCAAAGTCAATTACGAGGAAAGAATAAAATGACGTTATCAACCATGTTGTCCACGATGTCCGAAGGCATGCTCCGAACCTGCGGGATTTTTGTACTGACCCTGGTCGGTTCTCTCCCCCTCGGAATGATCGTTGCTCTCCTTCGCAAGTCCAGATTTACGATTGTCCGTGTCCTGATCGGCGTCTATATCTCCGTCATCCGCGGCACGCCGCTTATGCTGCAGCTGCTGGTCTGGTATTTCGGTCCTTACTATCTGTTCGGATGGTCCATCCGCGGCTGGCGCTTTCCTTCTCTGATCCTGGGCTTTATTCTGAATTATGCTGCGTACTTTGCCGAGATCTACCGCGGCGGTATCGAATCCATGCCGGTCGGACAGTATGAGGCAGCCGAAGTGCTGGGATATACAAAAGGCCAGACGTTCATGCGCATTATTCTGCCGCAGGTCATCAAGCGGATTCTGCCGTCTGTGACCAATGAAGTCATTACGCTTGTCAAAGACACCTCCCTCGCCTTCACGCTGGCTTACCAGGAGGTTTTCTCCCTGGCGAAGCAGATTTCCGCATCCCAGACCTCTTTCACGCCGTTCATCATAGCAGGCGTATTCTATTTTATCGCCAACTATGTGGTAGCCTTCGCCATGGCGCGGATTGAAAAGGCTTTGGATTATTACCGCTGAAAATGGCTGCGGCAATCTTCTGCAGCCTCTGACGCGAAAGAATATGCTCAACGTTTCAACAGAAAAGGAACCAAATCACAATGATCATAGAAATGAACAATATCCGAAAGAGTTTTGACAATCTGGAGGTTCTGAAAGATATCAGCTTCGGCGTTGACAGCGGGGAAGTCGTCAGCATCATCGGACCTTCCGGATCCGGCAAATCCACGCTGCTTCGGTGTGCAACCTTTCTCGAAACCATCGACGGCGGGGAGATTCTTTACATGGGGGAAAAGGCCGCGCATACCGACAGCAGCGGAAATGCAGTGTATGTAAGCCATCACAATCTCCGTCACTTCCGCTCCTACTGCGGACTGGTATTCCAGCAGTTTCATCTGTTCCCGCATTACAACATCCTGAAAAATCTGACGGATGCCCCGATCCGGGTGCAGCACCGCAGCCGGGATGAAGCGGAAGCGACCGCCATGGAGCTGCTTGCGAAAATGGGAATCGCCGATAAGGCTGCCTCTTATCCCTACCAGCTTTCCGGCGGACAGCAGCAGCGGGTCGCGATTGCCCGGGCGCTGGCCATGCGGCCGAAGATCCTGTTTTTCGATGAACCGACCTCCGCGCTGGATCCGGAGCTCACCGGGGAAGTCCTGAAGGTCATCCGGCAGCTCGCTGAGGAAAAGATGACCATGGTGGTTGTCACGCATGAAATGCCCTTCGCCAAAGCCGTCAGCAACCGGGTTCTGTTTATGGACCAGGGCGTGATTGTGGAACAGGGCGATCCGTGGGATGTGTTCGAAAATCCCAGGGAAGAACGGACGAAACAGTTTCTGCGTGTTTTTGAGCGATAATATGGATTGACTTCGTAAGGTATCGTTTATCCGGCTTCGAAAGAGATCCTGTATCTAACCGGGAAAGAAATCCTGTATTTTATAGCAAAAGAGATCCTGTATTTAATTGCGAAAGAGATCCTGTATTTGACTTCAAAATATCTGGGTGTTAGGGTCGGGTGAAATCAGCCACCCACAGTCGCTTTGATTTAGCCATTTCGGGTCGGAAAGAAATAGCCAAAATGAGTCAGT
>CACXHD010000050.1 GCA_902767335.1 uncultured Lachnospiraceae bacterium | reverse complement strand
TCCGCAGCTTAATCTTCTCCCCGTCAGAAGAGGGCTCCTGCGCGTACACACATCCCGGCCCCGGCAGACAGGCGGGTGCGGGAAGCAATGCCGCAAGAGCCGTCAGCAGAAAGGAGGTCAGCGTCTTTTTTATGCTTTGTCTTCTCATCTTCTGCCCCTCCCGTTGTCTGCATCCTCCCCGGATCTGAAATTGGAGAACATGACAATCAGCACCACAATGACAAAGATCACGGCCGAAAGAGCCCAGAGGGCGGTTTTGATCGAAGTCTGTGAACCCTTGGTGGCATTGACGACATAGGTACTGATGGTATCAAAGGTCGCCGGTTTCGTGTACGTTGCGATAAAATAATCGTCCAGCGAGAGCGTGACGGCCAGCGCAAAGCCGGAAAGAATTCCGGACAGAATCTGGGGGATCACGATGTGCCGCAGGGCCCTGGCCGGCGTCGCCCCCAGGTCCAACGCCGCCTCATAGATGCTGGTGTCCATCTGTTTGAGCTTCGGAATCACGGACAGATAGACAAAGGGAGCGCACAGCACCACATGACCGATCACCAGCGGAACAAAGGTATCCTTGCTCAGGCCGAATACCACCACCAGCAGGATGCAGATCGAAAAACCCGTCACGACGTCCGCGTTGATGACCGGCACCTGATTCAGCGAATTGATCAGCGCACTGGTCTTCCGGGAGGAATAGAAGGAGCCGATCGCCCCCAGCGTCCCGAGTATCGTAGCCAGTGTTGCCGCGCCGACCGCCAGTGCGATGGTCCCGATGATCATGTCCCGCAGCTCCGGCGTCGTGAACAGGGTCACGTAGTTCTTCAGCGAGAAGCCGCGGACCGCCCCGATGGTGGTCGCAGTTGTAAAGCTGTAAAAGATCAGGATCAGGATCGGTGCATACAAAAAGAGGATCACAAACAGAAGAAACAGACCTTTTCCGTATTTTTTCATAGGAATGCACCTCCTGCCCCGGCATTTCCGCCGTCATCCTCCAGTGTCCTGGAAAAAAGTGTAAACGCGATAATGATTCCCAGCAGAATCAGCGCGATCATGGATCCGCCGTGCCAGTTGTAGGCCGCAAAATAGCTGCCGATCAGGCTGCCCATGATATACGTGCTGTTGTACAGCATGTCCAGCACGACATAGTTGGTCATGGCCGGGAGAAATACCATGGAAACCCCGCTGACGATCCCGGGGACCGACAGCGGCAGCGTCACCTTCAGAAACGCAGACACATCGTTCGCGCCCAGATCCTTCGCCGCTTCGATCAGAGATCCGTCCAGTTTGGAAAGGGTATTGTAAATCGGCAGGATCATGAACGGCAGAAAGTCATAGGTCATGCCGATCACCGCGTTAAAAAACGGATACCGCGCCAGATTTCCCTCGAGCAGATTCAGGATTTCCTTGAGAGCCGTAATGCGCAGTGAAAAGTTGATCCACATGGGCATGATAAAGATCAGCAGGAGTGCCTGTTTCCTCCGGAAATGGCTGGCAGCGAGAATATATGCCGTCGGATAGGCCAGGAGCAGACACACAACGGTCGTGCAGACTGCCACGGCAAAGCTGTAGCACAGGGTCCCCAGCGTATTGGGATCCGTGAAAAACCCGGTCAGGTTGGCAAAGGTAAACTGCCCCTGTCCGTTGGTAAAGGCATAATAGAAAAGTACAATCAGTGGCAGAGCCACAAACAGCAGCAGAAATACCGCATAGGGTATGCCCAGTGTTTTTCTGGAAAACCTGAGAGTTTGCATACCTGTAATCCTCCATGATAAGGAACTGTATCAAAATAACTTGCACATTTTGCTACAGTTCCTAACGGTGAAACATCCGTTTACTTCTTCAGGCGGAACGCCATCTTTTCAATCGGCATCAACAGTCCCACGTGATCGTCCATATTCCAGAGATATTCATCATCGACGATGAAATCCTGCTCCAGGTCCGTCCGGATCACATAGCTGTAGTGATCGCCTTTATAGATCAGATTGCTGATATAACCGCCCACCAGACCTTCCTCGACCTGGTCCGTCATCGTGATATCCTCCGGCCGGATCGCCACAATGATGCGGGTCCGCTGCGGATCAATGACATCTCCGGCAGCGTCCATCAGCGTCCCGTCCTCTCTGCGTCTGCTTCCGGGGATAATTTTCGTCACGCTTGTATCCAGCAGCTTGCCGTTAAACTCCAGGCGGAAGTCCGCATTGATGTCCGCCGTGAAATAATTGGTATTGTCCTCCGCAATCATGATGTGAATGTTGTCCGGATCCACCTTCATGCCGATCAGATCGCCGGTCTTCGGCGCACGGACCGACTGGATCACCATCTCATTCTTCCCGGACATCACCGTGATCTCATAATGGATCCCTTTGAAAATGACCGAGGTGACCCTGCCGCGGATCGTGCCTTCCTCCCAGGGCGTGATGATCACATCCTCCGGCCGGACGACTGCCGTGATATGGGTACCCTTCTCCACGTCATCCACGCAGTCAAATTCACCCCCGCAGAAACGTGCCTTCAGATGCCCGGTCATAATTCCGTTGAAAATATTGCTGTCCCCGATAAAGTCGGCGACAAAGGCATTTTTCGGCTCATTGTAAATGTCCTCGGGCTTGCCGATCTGCTGGATCCTCCCCTCCGACATGACCACAATCGTATCGGACATGGTCAGAGCCTCCTCTTGGTCATGGGTTACATAAATGAACGTAATCCCCAGCCGGTCATGCATCTCCTTCAGCTCCAGCTGCATCTCCTTGCGCATCTTCAGGTCCAGCGCGCCGAGCGGTTCATCCAGCAGAAGGATCTCCGGCTCGTTGACCACGGCCCTGGCGATGGCAATTCTCTGCTGCTGTCCGCCGGAGAGCGTCGTAACCGCCCTGCGCTCAAAGCCTTCCAGATCTACCAGCTCCAGAACACGCTTCACCTTCTTTGTAATCACATCCTCCGCCAGCTTCTTCTGGCGCAGTCCGAAGGCGATATTCTCGTAGACATTCATGTGGGGGAACAGTGCATAGCGCTGAAACACAGTATTAATCGGGCGTTCGTACGGCGGAAGGTCCGAAATATTGCGGCCGTTTAAGAGGATTTCCCCCGAAGTGGGCAGTTCAAATCCGGCGATCATCCGCAGCGTCGTGGTTTTTCCGCAGCCGGACGGCCCCAGAAATGTAATGAACTCTCCCTTTCGCACATAAAGGTTAAAATCGGATACGGCTGTAAATCCGTCCGGATAGGTTTTCGTAATGTCTTTCAATTCAATGATATGGTCATTTGCCATACTCATGCCCTGTTTCTCCTTCCCATGCATGCATCCCGCTTCATATTAAAATGAAGGGGGCGTTGAAACCCAGATAAACCTGGCCGGCTGTGCCGTCGTGTTCTCAATGTAATGCGGTTTGTCCGCCGTATAGTAGAAGCTTTCGCCCGCCTTCACGATATAGGTGCGTTCTCCGAGGTGCAGACGAATCCTCCCCGCCGTCACAAAACCGAATTCCTCCCCCTCATGGGGGCTGTCCTTCGCCAGCTGCTGGTGGGGATTCAGCCTTACAAGCAGCGGCTCCATCCGGTTTTTCTGTGCCGTCGGAACGATCCACTGGATGCTGTTGCCGTTTTCATCCAGCTTCTCAAAAAACCCTTCATCGGAAAATACCACCTGTTCTTCCTGGGTCTCCTGAAAAAAGGCCGCCGGCGTCGTCCCCAGACATTCGATCAGGTCCAGCAGAGTGATCACCGAAGGCGCCACAATTCCATGTTCCAGCTGAGAAATATATCCCTTGGTCAGTTCCGTCCGGTCCGCCAGTTCCTGCTGTGTCAGTCCGTTCTGATTCCGCAGATCCTTAATCCGGCTGCCGATCATTTTATTGATATAATCCGCTTCCATAGAAATGCTGTCCCTCTCTTAAATGCCGTGTCCAATTCTAAACAAAAAATTTCGTGTTACTATACTCACCAGATTGATTATAATCCGATTGACGGATTAGTCAATCATTATTTTCGTCCCCGTTGACCCTTTCGCGGAACTGATGTATAATACTAGATTATTCCGAAACCCGGCGGTTTTGCCGGCCCCGTGCCGTCAACCGAACCGCTTTATTCTCTTCCGTTTCCGCGGAAAATCTTTTTTTGAGAGTGATACATGAATACAACAGTTGATACAGAACAACAGAGAATCCCGGAAGCTTCCCCGGAAATTTCCCCGGCCGCTTCGGCTCAGAAGCCATATCTTCTCGGAATCGATATCGGATCCACGACCGTCAAAATCGCTGTCCTGAATGAGGAGAAGGATCTTCTCTTTGCGGACTATGAGCGGCATTTCGCCAATATCCAGGAGACGTTGAGCGCCCTGATCCGCCGTGCGATCGAAAAACTCGGGGACCATATGGCGTATCCGGTCATCACCGGTTCCGGCGGACTGACCCTGGCCGGCCATTTGAAGGTGCCATTTGTCCAGGAGGTGATCGCGGTCTCCTCCTCGCTGCAGTTTTATGCGCCGCAGACCGACGTGGCGATCGAGCTGGGCGGTGAAGATGCGAAAATCATCTATTTTGACCGGGGAAATATCGAGCAGCGGATGAACGGCATCTGCGCGGGCGGCACAGGATCTTTCATTGATCAGATGGCCTCTCTCCTGCAGACGGATGCGGCCGGTCTGAACGAATATGCGAAAGACTATAAGGCCGTCTATCCCATTGCGGCCCGCTGCGGCGTGTTTGCAAAGACAGATATCCAGCCTCTGATCAACGAAGGCGCGACGAAGGAAGACCTTTCGGTCTCGATTTTCCAGGCGGTGGTCAATCAGACCATCAGCGGCCTTGCCTGCGGCAAACCGATTCGCGGACATGTCGCGTTTCTGGGCGGCCCGCTGCATTTCCTTCCCCAGCTGCGCGAATGCTTTATCCGCACGCTGAAGCTGGATGAGGAGCATGCCATCGTTCCGGACAATTCCCACCTGTTTGCCGCGATCGGAAGCGCACTGAATGTCCCGGAGGATGCTGTGCCGGACCTTCTTTCCGGCATGGCCGACCGGCTCGACCGGCATATCGAAATGGCCTTCGAGGTGGAGCGTATGGAACCGCTCTTTGCAACGCGGGAGGATTATGAGGAATTCTGCCGCCGGCAGGACCGCTACAATGTCGCCAGCGGTGACCTGGCCGATGCCTGCGGCAATCTTTATCTGGGCATTGATGCCGGTTCCACGACGACAAAAGCGGCGCTGGTCGACGATGAAGGGACCCTGCTCTATTCGTTCTACAGCAACAACAACGGCAGCCCCCTTCGCACGGCGATCCGGGCCATGAAGGAAATCTATTCCCGGCTGCCCGAGAATGCCCGGATTGTTTATTCCTGCTCAACCGGTTACGGGGAAGCGCTGATCAAGGCGGCTCTGATGCTGGATGAGGGAGAGGTGGAGACGGTATCCCATTATTATGCTGCCTCTTTCTTCGACCCGGAAGTCGACTGTATCCTGGACATCGGCGGACAGGATATGAAATGTATAAAAATCAAAAATCACACCGTTGACAGTGTACAGCTCAATGAGGCCTGTTCGTCCGGCTGCGGCTCGTTTATCGAAACCTTTGCGAAATCCCTCAACTATACGGTTTCGGATTTTGCGAAAGCCGCGCTGTTTGCCGAGCATCCCATCGATCTGGGCACACGCTGCACCGTATTCATGAATTCCAAGGTCAAGCAGGCCCAGAAGGAGGGAGCCCAGGTTTCCGATATCTCCGCCGGTCTGGCCTATTCCGTCATCAAAAACGCGCTTTACAAGGTCATCAAGGTATCGGATGCTTCTGCCCTGGGTTCCCATATCGTTGTGCAGGGCGGCACCTTCTATAATGATGCCGTGCTGCGCAGTTTCGAACGGATCGCCGGATGTGAGGCCATCCGTCCGGACATCGCCGGGATCATGGGTGCTTTCGGCGCCGCGCTGATCGCCCGTGAGCGCTATGCACAGGAGCCGAAGGAAACCACCATGCTCAGCATTGACCAGATCAATGCGCTGCAGTATACGACCCATATGGCGAAATGCCGCGGATGCACCAACCAGTGCCGCCTGACCATCAACCGGTTTTCCGGAGGCCGCCAGTATATCAGCGGCAACCGGTGCGAGCGCGGGATCGGCAAGGAAAAGAGCAAGGAACAGATCCCGAATCTGTTTGAGGAGAAGAACCGTCTGCTGTTTTCCTATGAGCCGCTGGAGGAGACAAAGGCCGAACGCGGAAAGGTCGGTATTCCCCGCGTGCTGAATATGTACGAGAACTACCCGTTCTGGTTTACGTTCTTTACGGCCCTCAAGTACCGGGTGGTGCTCTCTCCGCCTTCGACGAGAAAGATTTACGAACTGGGCATTGAATCGATTCCCAGTGAATCCGAATGCTATCCGGCCAAGCTGGCGCACGGTCATGTCCAGTGGCTGATCAACCAGGGACTGGAGTATATCTTCTATCCCTGTATTCCGTACGAGCGCAACGAGTTTCCCGAGGCAGGAAATCATTACAACTGCCCGATCGTGACTTCGTATGCGGAAAACATCAAGAACAATATGGAAGATCTCCGGCTGAAGGGGATCCGGTTCGAGAATCCGTTCATCGCTTTCACCAGCCTGAAAACGGTAACCTCCGCTCTGGAAAAAAGCTTCCCGCAGATTCCGAAAAAAGAAGTGGACGAAGCCGCCGCGAAGGCATGGAAGGAACTGGAAGCGGTCCGCAATAAAATGTATGAGAAAGGGCAGGAAGCGCTGCGCTGGATGAAGGAAAACGTCCGGCGCGGGATTGTGCTCGCCGGACGTCCCTATCATATTGACGCGGAAATCAACCACGGCATCCCCGAGCTGATCACCTCCTATGGCATGGCGGTTCTGACGGAGGACAGCATCAGCCAGCTTGCCCCTGTGGAGCGGCCGCTGATCGTGCTGGACCAGTGGATGTACCACAGCCGCCTTTACGCCGCAGCCAACTATGTCAAGACCCGGGATGACCTGGATCTGATCCAGCTCAACAGCTTCGGCTGCGGTCTGGATGCGGTCACGACGGACATGGTCGGGGATATCCTCAACGATTCCGGGAAAATCTACACCTGCCTGAAGATCGACGAGGTAAACAATCTCGGTGCGGCACGGATCCGTGTCCGTTCCCTGATCGCCGCCATCCGCGTCCGGGAACAGCAGAAAATTCAGCGTACCATTGTACCCGCCAACATACATCCGGTGGTCTTTACCAAAGAGATGCGCAGAAACTATACGCTGCTGTGCCCGCAGATGTCGCCGATCCATTTTGAGATCATCGAGGCGGCGTTCCGCTCCGCCGGCTACAACCTGGTCGTCGTCGGGGAGGACGAACGCGGCGCGGTCAATTACGGACTGAAATATGTCAATAATGACGCATGCTATCCTTCGCTGATCGTCGTGGGACAGATGATGGATGCCCTCTTCTCCGGAAAATATGACCTGAATAAGACGGCCATCCTCATGACCCAGACCGGCGGAGGCTGCAGAGCTTCCAATTATGTCGGCTTCTTCCGCCGCGCGCTGCGCAAGGCCGGAATGGAACAGATCCCCGTTGTCTCTCTCAACCTCAGCGGTCTTGAGAGCAACCCGGGCTTTACGATTTCCTACTCTCTTCTGAAGCGTGGAATCTTCGGCTGCGTCCTGGGCGACATCTTTATGCGATGCCTGTACCGGATGCGCCCCTACGAACTGGTGCCCGGCAGTGCGGACCGCCTCCATCGGGAACTTGTGGTCAAAGCCAAGACACTGGTCGGCGGAAAGAACTGCTCCTTCTCCGGCTTTAAGGCACTGTGCCGCGAGATCATCCGTTCCTTCGACGCACTTCCGATCCGGGAGGAGCGCAAGCCGAGAGTCGGTATCGTAGGTGAGATCCTGGTCAAATTCGCGCCGGCCGCCAACAACCACCTGGTCGAGCTGCTCGAAGCAGAAGGCGCCGAAGCGGTCATGCCGGATCTGATGGATTTCCTGCTGTACTGCTTCTACAATCAGAATTTCAAGGCCTCCCAGCTCGGTACGAAAAAGTCCGTGGCGGTCCTGTCAAATGTGGCAAGCCGCTTCCTGGAAGTCCTCCGCGGCGAAGCCCGGAAAGAATTCGAGCAGAGCGTCCATTTCGATCCGCCCGCTCATATCGAGGATCTCGGAAAATATGCACAGGGAATCGTATCCCTCGGCAATCAGACCGGCGAAGGCTGGTTCCTGACCGGTGAGATGATGGAGCTCATCCACTCCGGCACGATGAACATTGTCTGCACCCAGCCCTTCGGCTGCCTGCCCAATCATGTCGTCGGAAAGGGCGTCATCAAGGAGATCCGCCGGATCTGCCCCGAGGCCAACATCGTCGCCATCGACTACGATCCCGGCGCCAGCGAGGTCAACCAGCTCAACCGGATCAAGCTCATGCTCTCCACCGCGCGGAAGAATCTTCAGAACCAGGCCAGCTGAAACGAAAGATCAGTCCGCCGGATATGCGAAAGCAGGCGGACAAGGTCAGCTGGAACGAAAGACCTGTCCGCCGGATAATAAAAATCGAATATAAAAGGAAACATGAAACAAGAAGGACGGGGTGTTCACGCATAATCATTGCGTGCTTCCCCCGCCCTTTCAGTTTCGGTGAATCTCTGACTTATTCCGGCATCATTACCGGCTTCATCCCTGCGTGATCAAACGCGGGACAGATATTCTCCGGTCCTGGTGTCGATCTTCAGTTTGTCGCCGATCTCAACGAACAGCGGAACCATTACCTGTGCGCCGGTCTCTACGATCGCAGGCTTGGTCGCGCCGGTGGCTGTATCGCCCTTCAGGCCCGGTTCGGTCTCCGTCACCTCAAGTTCAACGAACAGAGGCGGCTCGATGGCGAACACGTTGCCGTTATGGGAGCAGACCTTAACCATCTCGTTGTCTTTGACAAATTTCAGGGAATCGCCGACTGCATCCTTTGCCAGAGCGATCTGGTCATAGGTCTCAGCGTTCATGAAATAGTACAGATCGCCGTCATTATACAGGTACTGCATATCGACACGGTCAATTCTGGCTGTCGGGAACTTTTCCGTCGGGCGGAAGGATTTCTCGACAACACCTCCGCTGATGATGTTTTTCAGTTTTGTACGTACAAAAGCAGCGCCCTTGCCGGGTTTTACATGCTGAAACTCAATAATCTGATAAATGTTTCCATCCATCTCGAGCGTAATGCCATTTCTGAAATCGCCTGCTGAAATCATAAATATTCCTCCTGCTAAATATATGAACTTCTTAGATTTTACATGATCTGTGCGCTATTTTCAACTGTTTTCTGGGAAACCGCAGTGATATGTCTCCCTGTTCATGGCAACCGGTACTACCCGGTACCGACTCCCGTGAATAAAGAATGATTACACGCTTCTCGCCATCGCAAGGATCCGCCTTGCGGTTTCCCGTACAGTCATATGGTCTGTAAGAATGCTGATGTCGGCAGCGTCTTCATAGATTGCTTCCCGTGCGGCCATCAGAGAGAGAATCTTTGCATGGCGGTCTCCTCCCTGCAGCAGCGGGCGGCTCTGATCTCCTTCGACGCGCTTTTCGAGCACCTCCGGACTTGCCTTAAGGTAGATCACCCTGCCCAGAGCATGCATCAGTTCCCGGTTTTCTTCCCGGAGGGGCAGTCCTCCGCCGACCGAAATCACCTGAGGCGTCCATTCAGGCGCCCCCTTCTCATTCTCCTTCTCCTCCACCAACTCGCGCAGCAGGCGGGTTTCCATATCCCGGAACGCGTTCTCCCCCTGCTGTTCAAAAATCGTCGGGATCGTTCTTCCCTCTTTTTCACAGATCATCTCATCTGTATCCAGGAAGGGGACGTTTGCGCGAAAGGCAAGAGACTGTCCGACACTGGTCTTCCCTCCTCCCATAAACCCGATCAGGAGAATCGTTTCTCTCAGTTTTCCGGACGGTTCCGGAGCTTTTTCCGTCATCTGCGTATTCCTTTCTTCTTTTTCTTTCCGTTTTTCTCCGCTGGAGGTATCCCCCAGTCGCCTCTTTCCGCTCGTGCCAAGCCGGCCATATCCTTCGGTTCCTTTCGCTCTTCCCGGTTGACCGGATTCCGCGGTTCCTTCCGCTCTTCCCGGCTGACCGGATTCCGCGGTTCCTTCCGCTCTTCCCGGCTGACCGGATTCCGCGGTTCCTTCCGCTCTTCCCGGCTGACCGGGATTCCGCGGTTCCTTCCGGTTTCTCACCCGGCCGCACCCTCCGGTGCCAGCAGATCAAACAGCGACAGCTGGTTGGTCTCGGGCAGACCGGTCAGGATCCCCAGGTCCGCAAGCAGATCCGTCATGGTTTTGCTGACATGGGCGCGTTCGCGGAAATCCTGTTTCGAGAGGAATTTCCCGTCTTTGACCGCGTCGACGATGCCCTCCGCCGCCTTGTCTCCCATTCCGTCGATGGAGGAAAGGGACGGCATCAGCTTCCCGTCGATCACCTGGAAACGCGTCGCCTGGGCGCGGTACAGGTCGATGGGCATGAATTCAAATCCCCGCTCGTACATCTCCCGGACCACCTTCATGTCCTTGTATTCGTCCTGTTCCTTTTTGGAAAGCTCCGCGCTGCGGCTCTCGTAATCCTTCATGTGCATCAGCAGGCGCTCTTTCCCCAGGCACATCAGTTCATAGTCAAATCCCGGCGCGCGGATGCTGAAAAATGCCGCGTAATATGCCAGCGGGCGGTTGATCTTGAACCAGGCGATCCGCCATGCCATCATGACATAGGCCGCCGCATGGGCTTTCGGGAACATGTATTTAATCTTCTTACAGGACCAGATATACCAGTCGGGAACGCCGTGTTCCGTCATGGCCGTTTCCCACTCCGGCTTCAGGCCCTTGCCCTTACGGACGCTTTCCATGATCGTAAAGGATAGCTCGCTGTCCATACCCTTTTCAATCAGGTAGATCATGATGTCGTCTCTGGTACAGATGGCCGTGGAAATGGTGGCCTTGCCTTCGAGAATCAGCGTCTGCGCGTTCCCCAGCCAGACGTCTGTCCCGTGGGCCAGACCGGCAATCCGGACCAGGTCCGAGAAATACTGCGGTTTGGTGTCCACCAGCATCTGGATGGCGAATTCCGTACCGAACTCCGGAATGCCCAGCGAGCCCAGCGGACATCCGCCGATCTGTTCCGGGGTAATCCCCAGTGCCGATGTATTCTGAAACAGACTCATGACCTGCGGGTCGTCCAGCGGAATCTCCCTGGCGTTCACATCCGTGATATCCTCCAGCATCCGGATCATGGTCGGATCATCGTGTCCGAGAATATCCAGCTTCAGCAGATTATGGTCGATGGAATGATAGTCAAAGTGCGTTGTTACAATGTCGGTCGTCATGTCATTCGCCGGGTGCTGCACCGGGGTAAACGTATAAATCTCTTCCCCGTAGGGCAGCACGATGATGCCGCCCGGATGCTGCCCGGTGGCTCTGCGCACGCCGACACAGCCCTGCACGATCCGGTTGATCTCACATGGCCGCTTTGAAACGCCCCTATCCTCATAATATTTCTTCACATACCCGTAGGCCGTCTTGTCCGCCAGCGTCCCGATGGTCCCGGCGCGGAAGGTCTGGCCGGCCCCGAAGATGACTTCCGTATACTTATGCGCCTTACTCTGATATTCTCCGGAAAAATTCAGGTCAATATCCGGCTCTTTGTTCCCCTTGAAGCCGAGGAAGGTCTCGAAGGGGATGTCAAATCCCTCTTTATGCAGCGGTTTGCCGCAGACCGGACAGATGCGGTCCGGCATATCGCATCCCGCCATACCGTCAAATTTCCGCACCTCCGGCGAATCGAAATCATAGAAGTGGCAGCTGCTGCAGTAATAATGCGGATGCAGCGGATTGACCTCCGTGATTCCAGACATGGTCGCCACAAAGGAAGATCCCACCGATCCCCGGGATCCCACCAAATATCCGTCCGCGTTGGACTTCCATACCAGCTTCTGCGCGATGATATACATGACGGCAAATCCGTTGGAAATGATCGAATTCAGTTCCCGGTTCAGGCGCTCCTCCACCACCTCCGGAAGGGTCGGCCCGTAAATCTCGTGCGCTCTGGCAAAACAGATATCCGTCAGCATCTGGTCCGAATGATCGATCACCGGCGGGCATTTGTCCGGACGCACCGGCGCGATGCGCTCACACATCCTGGCGATTTTGACCGTGTTCGTGATGACGACCTCCCGAGCTTTTTCCTCCCCGAGATAGGCGAATTCATCCAGCATTTCCTTCGTGGTGTGCAGAAACAGCGGCGGCTGTTCATCGGCGTCTTTAAAGTTTTTCCCCGCCATAATGATGCGCCGGTAGATCTCATCCTGCGGATCCAGGAAATGAACGTCGCAGGTGGCGCAAACCGGCTTATGATACTGCTCCCCGAGCGCCACGATTTTCCGGTTGTATTCCTTCAGGTCTTCGACGGTCTTCGGTTCATCTTCGCTCTCGCGGGTCATGAACATGTTATTGCCCAGGGGCTGAATCTCCAGATAGTCATAGAAATTCACCAGCGACGCCAGCTCTTCCTCGGAAGCCCCCCGCACAATGGCCCGGTACAGCTCGCCGGCCTCACAGGCGGAGCCGATGATCAGCCCTTCCCTGTATTTGGCCAGCACGCTCTTGGGAATGCGCGGGCGCCGGCTGAAGTAATCCAGATGAGACCAGGAGACCAGCCGGTACAGATTGACCCGCCCCACGTCATTCTTTGCCAGCAGAATAATATGATAGGTCGGCAGTTTCTTGATCTGGTCCGCGGAAGATCTGCCCAGATCATTCACCGCGTTCAGATCCGTGATCCCTCTGGAATCCAGCATGGATACAAACTTTTCATAGATACCTGCCGTGCACTCCGCGTCGTCCACGGCTCTGTGGTGATGACCCAGGGAAACGCCCAGCGCTTTTGCGACATTGTCCAGCTTGAAACGTCCAAGCTGCGGCAGCAGGACCCTGGCCAGGCTCACGGTATCGACATAAGCAAAATCAAAGGGCAGATTCTGCCGGGCACAGTTCTCCCGCACAAAGCTCACATCGAAGGACGCATTATGCGCGGCCAGCACCGCTCCTTCGCAGAATTTCAGGAAACGGGGAAGCACCTCTTCGATGGGCGGTGCATCCGCCACCATGCTGTCATTGATACTCGTCAGCTTCTCGATCCGGTAGGGAATCGGAACCTGGGGATTCACAAAGGTACTGAAACGGTCGCTGATCTTTCCGTTTTCCAGCCGGACCGCACCGATCTCAATGATCTGGCTGCTGACCGGAGAAAACCCGGTGGTCTCCAGGTCAAAGACAACGACACTTCCGTGGATGTCCTCTCCGTCGGCGTTGACCGCGATATCCCGCAGGTCATCCACCAGATAACCCTCGCAGCCGTAAATCACCTTGAAATCCGAATCCTTCGGGACGGTATGGCTTGCTTCCGTAAACGCCTGCACGACGCCGTGGTCCGTGATCGCAATGGCTTCATGGCCCCAGGACATGGCTCTCCGGATAATATCCCCTGCTTCGGAAACACCGTCCATGTCGCTCATCTTCGTATGGCAGTGCAGCTCCACCCGCTTTTCCGGCCAGGTATCGGTCCGCGGCGAGCGGAAATCCGCAATCTTCTTTATTCCGGCGACCGAGCCGATTTCCAGCTGACTGTCAAACCGGTCGATGGTCGTCACGCCCCGGACTTTGATGAAAATTCCCGTCCGGAGATTTGCCTTCAGTTCCTCCAGCCACTCGTTCTTCAGGAACAGCTTGACAATCATCGTATCGGTAAAATCCGATACCTCCAGGGAGACAATCGTTTTCTCGCCCCGGATCTCGCGGAAATCCATATTCAGGACCTGGCCGCGGACCGTCACCTCGCCCATCTCGCCGAGGATCTGATCCATCGGGATGGCGTCGTCCTCGACATCTCTGCCGAAGATCACGTCCGGATTGTCGCTGCGCTTCATGGACGCATTCGGTCCTTCGCCCCGTCTTGCGTATCCGCTGCGGTCTCCTCTCCTGTACCCGCCCGGATTCGAACCGGAAGAAGCGCTTCCCCTGCGGCCCGCACCGGAACCCGTACCTGCGCCTGAACCTGAGCCCACGCCGGAACCCGTTTCTGCGCCTCCGCCCGCACCGGCTGCCGAACCTGAGCTCATACCTGCTCCTGCTCCGACACCAGTACCGGCACCCGCACCGACATTGCCGGCAGACCTTGCCGGATCCCCCAGCGTTTTCACGGATCCAGCCCATGTATCTCCCATCTGAGATTCCGCCGCGGCGTCACCGTCCTGCCTCCCGCGGCGGGCATCTGCGCCGGAACCGCCGCCGTTCTTCCTCTCTCCGGAAGCTTTGCGCGCGCCGGCCTCCAGATAAGCATCCTCCGCATCCGCAGAGACGCCGATCCCGCTTCGTCTGGCAATCTGGGCCACTTCCTGTTCCTGGAGTTTAATCGCCAGTTTTCTCGCCTGACATTCCTTCTCCTCCGTCAGAATGACATGGGCTTTCAGGTCCAGTCCGCAGCGGTCACAGAAGATCCGCTGCAGGACATGAATGAGCTCCGGTTCATACTGCCGGGCGATAATGGATTCTCCCACTTCCATCTCCATCGTGCTTTCATCCGAAAACCGCAGACGAGCCCCGTGAAACAGATTGTACAGAAATGCATTGTAGTGCTTCAGCTCGAGGTCGATGCTGTCGCGGTAGATCTCCATCAGATTCTTCGCGTTGTACTGTGACGAGAGATGATACTTCTCGAGAATCACCGTCTCACAGCCCTTACCCGAAAAAATCTGGCTGCAGATCGCGTCCTGGGCAGCATAAATGTACTGCTTCGGGATCAGATAATCCGCCTCCAGATATACTTTCAGCCGGTCCTTCCGGCTGTTCATGGCAACCTTCGTCACGCGGGCGGAGCGCAGCATCTCCTGCGCCTCGCCCCCAAGCTTCAGATCTACAAATACATCAAAAAATAGCTTGCTCATTAACCGTTCCAGTGCTCCAGTTCTTCTCTCAGCGCATCCAGCAGCTGATCCTCCTTCAGCGTGCGGATCACTTCGCCCTTGCGGATCAGCAGCCCGGTCCCTTTGCCCCCGGCAATCCCCAGATCCGCTTCCTTCGCCTCCCCGGGGCCGTTGACAACGCAGCCCATGACCGCCACCTTGAGATCCAGCGGCATGTCTGCCGTCATCTCTTCGACCTTCTGCGCGAGGGAAATCAGATCAATCTGGGTTCTGCCGCAGGTCGGACAGGAGACAACTTCGATCCCGCCCTTTCGCAGTCCCAGGGTCTTTAAAATCAGCTTCGCGCTCCGGATTTCCTCCACCGGATCCCCGGTCAGGGATACCCGGATGGTATCGCCGATCCCTTTGGAAAGAATCAGCGCCAGGCCGACCGCAGATTTGATATTTCCGGCATAGACGCTTCCTGCTTCCGTGATTCCCACATGCAGGGGATGATCCGTCTTTTCGGCGATCTGTTCATGCGCCTTTGCGCACATCAGGACATCAGAGGACTTGATGCTGATGACCAGATTTTCATATCCCATGTCCTCGATCATGCCCGCCTTCGCCAGAGCGGACTCCACCAGTCCCTCCGCCGTGACGCCGTGGTACTTCTCCACCAGCTCCTTCTCCAGGGAGCCGGAATTCACTCCCACCCGGATCGGGATCCCCCGCTCTTTTGCCGCGTCGACAACCGCGCGGACCCGGTCGGCGGATCCGATGTTTCCGGGATTGATGCGGATCTTGTCCGCTCCGTTTTCGATGGCGGCAATGGCCAGCCGGTAGTCAAAATGGATGTCCGCCACCAGCGGGATCCGGATCCGCTCGCGGATCTGTTTCAGCGCCCGCGCCGCCTCCATATCCGGGACCGCGCAGCGGATAATCTCGCATCCGGCCTGCGTCAGCGCCTCAATCTGGGCGACCGTTGCCTCTGCGTCATCGGTCCGGGTATTCGTCATCGACTGGATCAGGATCGGATTTCCTCCGCCGATCACCCGGCCGCCGATGGATACTTCTCTCGTATGCTCACGATACATGATCAGTTCTCCTCCTCCACCGGTTCTTCCGGAACAAAGACTCTGGTCTGGATCGGGTCCGAAGGACGGTACGCCGCTTCCACCGCCTCGCGGCAGAAGGTATCCTGCGCACAGATCAGCTGCTTGCCCCGGCGGTCGATGTGTTCATAGACATTGTCGCTTCCCAGTTCCCTTGCCTTCATGGTATCGGAAAGCTGTACATCCAGGATATGGCGGACCTGCTTTTTGAGTTCCGGATCGTTCACCGGGAACAGGATCTCCACCCGCTTGTCCAGATTTCTCGGCATCCAGTCGGCACTGCCCATATACAGCTCTTCGTTTCCGCCGTTGGCGAAGGAGAATATCCGGGCGTGCTCCAGGAAGGTTCCGACAATGGAGCGCACGGATATGTTTTCACTGACGGACGGAATCCCGGTCTTCAGGCAGCAGATGCCGCGGATGATCAGATCGATCTTCACGCCAGCGCTGCTCGCTTCATAAAGGGCCGCAATGATTTCCTGGTCACAGAGGGAATTCATCTTTGCAATGATATGCGCTTCCTCTCCGTTCCGGGCATGCTCCGCCTCCCGGCGAATCAGGTACAGGAACCGCCGGCGCAGCCAGATCGGCGCGATCGCAAGATGATTCCAGCTCTTCGGCTCGGAATAGCCGGAAAGCATGTTGAACACCGCCGTTGCATCCTCTCCGATGGCCTCCTCGCAGGTCAGAATACCGCAGTCTGTATAGAGCCGCGCCGTGGAATCATTGTAGTTTCCGGTCCCCAGATGGACATATCTGCGGATCCCGTCCTCCTCCCGGCGGACCACCAGCGTAATCTTGCTGTGGGTCTTCAGTCCGACCAGTCCGTAAATGACATGACAGCCGGCTTTCTCCAGCATCTTCGCCCAGAGAATATTGTTTTCCTCATCGAATCTGGCCTTCAGCTCGACCAGCACGGAAACCTGCTTCCCGTTCTCGGCAGCCCGGGCCAGCGCCGCCACAATCGGCGAGTGGCCGCTGACCCGGTACAGCGTCTGCTTGATCGCCAGTACCTGGGGATCCGAAGCTGCCTTCGTGACGAACTCCACCACCGGGTCGAACGTCATATACGGATGATGCAGAAGAATGTCATGTTTCCGGATCGCCTCGAACAGATCGGTCTCCCCGATCAGGGCCGGGACCGGCTGCGGCGTGAAGGGTTTGATTTTATACTCCTCAAATCCGTCAATGCCGTAGAGTTTCATCAGGAACGTAAAGTCCAGCGGTCCGTTGATCCGGAAAATATCGTCGTCGTGGACAGCGAATTCCTTCTTCAGCGTTTTCAGAAGCTTTTCATGCATGCCGTCCTGGATCTCCAGGCGGATCACCTCGCCCCACTGCCGCTGCTTCAGCTGCTTCTGTATCTCACGAAGCAGATCTTCCGCTTCATCCTCGTCAATCGTCAGGTCCGCATTCCGCATGATCCGGTAAGGATGGGCGCAGACCACGTCATAGTTCAGGAACAGTTTGCCGATATTGCGCTCAATCATTTCCTCCAGCAGGATGGCTCTGCGTATGCCGTCCCCGGTGGAAGGCAGCTCGATGATCCGCGGAAGCACGGAGGGTACCTGTACGGTCGCAAACTGCGTTTTCTTCTTCTCTCCCTTTTTGGAGATCAGCGCGCCGATGTTCAGCGTCTTGTTGCGCACCAGCGGGAAGGGCCGCGAGGAATCCATCGCCATCGGCGTCAGCACCGGATAGACATTTTCCTCAAAATAAGAATCCACGAATGCAGCCTGTTCTTCCGTCAGGTCTTCATGCTCGGTGATCAGTTCCAGCTGATGGGATTTGAGCGCCGGGAGCAGAGAACGGTTGTAGGTGGAATACTGGGACGCCACCAGCTTGTGGGTCTTTTCCGAGATCGCCGCCAGTTGTTCCGTCGGTGTCATGCCCGCAATATCCGCTTTGTTGTACTTTGCGTGTACCATGTCCTTCAGAGAAGCCACGCGGATCATGAAAAACTCGTCCAGGTTGGATGCCGTGATGCTCAGGAATTTCAGCCGTTCAAACAGCGGATTTTCCCGGTCCCGCGCTTCCTCCAGAATACGGATATTGAAGTCCAGCCAGCTCAGTTCCCGGTTTGTATAATACGCCGGATTGAGATAATTGATTTCCGTTGTTTCTTTCTTTGTCTGTTCAGCCATTTTCGTTTTATCCTCACTTCTTCTGCCGGATCACCGGATGGACATTGAAAACCTCTTCAAAGAAGGGCGCCCGCTCCTTCAGAGTAATCTTCTCCAGGCTCAGGTCCTCTTTGGTCTGAACGCTGATCACAAGTTCATTTTCGCGCAGAGCGATCACCGCTCCGGCGCACTTCTGCCGGTGGCTGCGGTCCAGGGCGTTGACCACACGCAGGATTGCCGTCAGTTTGGCAATCAGCAGGTATTCCTCCCGGTTCACCGGATCGAGGGACGTGATCCTGCTGTAATACTGGAACGGCGCATTGTTGAAGCGCACAGCGCTTGCGATGATCCGCCGTTCCTCATAGGACAGGCCGATGATCTCGGTCGCCATGATGATATTGTAGGCACAGTCCGAGACGTTGGTCAGACTGATGTACTTACCGCAGTTGTGAAGGATCACGGCGATCTGGAGCAGCAGGCGCTCCCGCTTTTTCATGCCGTGGATCTTCTTCATCCGGTCAAAGATCCCCAGCGCCAGTTCCTCCATGTTCTTGATATGCGCCTGGGAGCACTTGTACCGCTTCGCGATATTTCTGGATGCGGCAATGATGTCTTCGTCGAAGTCATGCCCTTTACGGATCATCTTCCCGGCGACGCCGAAGTCATAGGCCATTCCGTCGCAGATATCGGCGTCCAGCAGCCAGAGAGTCTGCGCCCCCAGCTGGTCGAGCAGACAGCGGCAGAAAATCATGGACTGCATCACCCGCTGGGCCGTATCCGGCGAAACCTCATATTTCTCACAGATTTCATCGTCCCGCAGCAGCAGGAAGCTGTCATAGAAATGCCGGAAATCCTCCGCACTGATATGGAAGGTCACATCGTCCGTCGTTTTCTGACCGCCCTCCTTCTGGCCGGAAGCCTTCGCAGCCGCGTTCTTATGCTTCGGTTCCTTTGAGGAGGCTTCCTTGGAGGAAGATGCTTTGCCGCTCTCCGGGCGCTCACCGGAAGCGCTGTCCGACATGCGGCTCACCAGATCCAGCAGGTCATTGTCCAGGATAATCATATTGAGAATCTGGCGGTCCTTCTGATACAGCTTGGCGAAGCCGGCCATCTCATGCTCCAAAAGCTCCGTGAGCATGCCGGCATAATGCCGGGCGTTCTTTGCCAAAGGAAAATACTTCTCCCGGGAGCTGATCTTTCCCATGCGGATATTCTGGGTTGTGACCAGCTTATCCTTGTCGAACACGGAGATCTGCATACTGTTTCCGCCGATATCGACAATCGCGGATCCCTTCTGGATAATCTCTTCAAAGGATTTGCTCACAAACGCGATTGCTTTGTAGTCCAGAAATCTCTGGTCCGAATTGCTGATGATCTGGATCTTCAGCCCGGTCTGTTTCTCAATATAATCCCTCGTGAGCAGACCGGAGCGCAGTTCCCGGAGCGCGCTGGTCGCATTGATCCGGTAATCGCTCACGCCGTATGCATCCATAATGGTCCGGAATTCCTTCAGCACCGCCACCAGATCCTGTACCTTTTCCGGGTCCAGCATACCGTCCCGGTACGCGTCCACCCCCAGATTCATCCTGGTACTGATACAGTCAATCTCGCGCATCTGGCCCCTGCTCAGAAACTCATAGATGCGCATTTCTGTTTCCGCGGAGCCGATCATAATGGCCGCGAATGTTTTCATTGCCTTGCCCTGCCTTCCTTGTTTATTCTATGCAACTTATTCCCTGTTTATTCTATGCAGCTTATCCTGTGCTTATTCTATGCACTTTATTCTATGCACCTTGTGCCGCGCAGATAATCGATAAACTGCTGCGCTGTCCTTCCGGAGAGTCCTCCGTGGTGCAGTTCCCACTGGTTTGCCTCCAGCAGCAGCTGGTCCATCGGCATCCGGATCTGGTTCCGCTGCGCCAGTACCCGGACAATCTCCTGAAACTCCTTCTTGTCCGGCGAGCCGAAATAGATCGTCACGCCAAACCGGTAGACCAGCGACAGCTTCTCCTGGACGGTATCGGAGGTATGCATGTCCACGCGGACCTCCTCTTTATCCGAGTAATTTTCCCGGATCAGATGCCGGCGGTTGGACGTCGCATAGATCAGTATATTGTCCGGCTTCTTTTCCAGCCCGCCTTCAATCACCGCCTTGAGATACTTATATTCCGTCTCGAATTCCTCGAAGGACAGATCATCCATGTACAGAATGAACCGGTAATTCCGGTTTTTGATCTGCGCAATCACATCGTTCAGATTCCGGAACTGATGCTTATAAACCTCAATAATCCGCAGTCCTCTGTCATAATACCGGTTCAGAATCCCCTTAATGCTGGACGATTTTCCCGTTCCGGCGTCCCCGTACAGCAGACAGTTGTTGGCGCTCCGGCCGGCCACAAAGGCCTCCGTGTTCTCGATCAGCTTCTGTTTTGCTGTTTCATATCCGACCAGGTCCTCCAGCTGTACATGAGCGATGTTCGTGATCGGGCGGATGGAAACATTCCCGCCGGCATCTTCAAAAATCCGGAAGGCCTTGTGCAGGCCGAACTTCCCGACTCCGAAATCTCCGTAGAACTGTGACACCTGCTGACCGAACGCCTCCGGGCTTTCACACCCTGCCAGGGCAACGGCCAGTTCCATAATCCGGTCCCGGATCCGCCGGTTGAAGGTCTTCCGGTTTCCGCCGGACGTCTGATAATTCCGGATCAGTTCCGCAAAGCCGGATTCGTTCTCCCGGTCCATCGTTTCAAAATCCCATGCGAAGAGTTTCATCAGCTCCGCAAAGTCGGACAGCGCCGCCTTCGTGATCCCTTCCCCGGCCTTTCCGCGGATTTCACACGAACGGCTGTAGGCATTCTCATGATAGACAAGATAATAGGCGAGATAACAGTGCCACAGGTTTCCCGAGAAGCCATGCTCCTCGCACAGTGTAATCAGATCTCCGATGCACTCCCTGTACAGCTGCCCCCGGCAGGGATTGTCCTGCAGCGACAGCATTCTGCCGAGCAGGGAATCTTCGGATGGCCGGTAAAGAAGCAGCCGGCCGGATGAGATATTCATAAATTCCGCTCCATTCCATTCGGATCCGTCGGGATCAGTAATTCCCAAGTATTTTCATATTGTTGGCCTCCATCCGGATCCCCCGCAGTGCATTCCGCACACTGCTGTCGTTCAGATTGCCTTCAAAGTCAACAAAAAACCGATATTCCCAGTTCCTTCCCGGGATCGGTCTGGATTCAATCAGCGTCATATTCAGGTTGTTGTATATGATGTGCGACAGAATATTGTAGAGAGAACCGCTCGAGTGCCGGCCCTCAAAACAGATGCTGATCTTCTCTGCTCCCTTAAGGAAGATTCTCTGGTTGGTCACAATGATAAACCGCGTCGAGTTCGCTTCATTGTGGTAAATATGCTCGGCAAGCACCTCCAGATGAAAGCGCTCCGCCGCAAAACGGCTGCCGATGGCCGCCTGGGAGGGAATTCCCTCTTCCGCCACCTTCTGTGCCGCAAGGGCTGTATTCGCATAGGGAATCCGGACCCAGGCCGGATGCGCATTCAGATATTCTTCACACTGGGAGAGCGCCTGGGGATGCGAATAGACCGTCCGGATCTCCTCCGGCCGGGTGCCTGGCAGCCCCATCAGCACATGTTCACAGCGCACAACCTGCTGCCCGATGATATAATTTTCGAAATCCACGAGCAGGTCAAAATTGTCCGCGACGGCGCCAGCGGTGGAATTCTCAATCGGAAGCACCGCGTAATCCGCCGCTCCGTCGGAGATCGCTTCCATTGCGTCCCGGAAAGAGCGGACGGCAAAGCCGTTCACATCGTTCCCGAAATATTCGCACATGGCCGCATGGCTGTAGGCGCCTTCCGTCCCCTGAAAGACAACCCTGGGCTTTTCTCCTTCCGTCAATGAAGAAACCTCGATAAAGGGGAGGCGGCCGGAAGCGCCTGCCTTCTTCAGCAGATGATACTGATGCCGTCTTTCCAGCGAAAGGATCAGCGAATATACTTCCCGGATGAAGTGTCTGTGGACATCCTCGGAAGATGCCGCCATCAGTTCCTCGATCTTCCTGCCTTCATACACCTTGTCAAACATCCTGCTCCCGCCGGCGGCCTTCTCCCAGGCAATCTGTTCGCTCAGGGAGAGCCGTCTCTCCAGAAGAGCAGCAATTTCCAGGTCCGTCTGATCCAGTTTCTGTATCAGTTCTTTTTCTTTCTCATTCATTCCTTACCGTTTATCACTTTCCTAGCAGAACCTTTTTTCAGGGAAGCGCGAATACATTCCTGTCCCAGCTTCGATTACCTGCGGCCCGGCCGGTATGTCGGCATGTTTTTCTGAAGGAAATCACCGATCGGGCTGAAGTACAGGCAGCACACGAGAACACAATGTACCGGCGTCATCACCGCCCACTGAACCAGCCGGGTCGGAAAAATGGATTTAAACTGATAGCCAAGCATCAGGACCAGCCCCAGTGTATTGAGGGTCAGCGTTGAAATTACCGAAGTCAGATAGACCGACAGGCAGAGCATCCCGATTCTGCGCGTCCTTGAGCCGTTGACAAAGCGAATCATCAGCGCCGGAATTACGCCCCACAATATCGCCGCGGAGCAAATCAGGGGATTCGGCGCATATCCCTGCAGAAGCGAACCCAGAAGATCCGCCATAAATCCGACGCACGCGCCGGCCGCAGGGCCGAACCAGATCCCCGCCATGACCGTACACACACTCCCCAGGGAAAACCTGGCAAATCCGACATCCACCCGCAGAACCCGGTTAAGGACAATTACCATCGCAGTCATCACACCCAGTACGCACAGTACTCTGGTGTTTTTCAGGATTCCGAGCGCAAGTCCATCATGTTTTTGCATACATACCACCTCCATCGCAATGAAAAACAACGCTCTTTCGCAGCTTCCGTTTGCCGCTCCGTTCATTATATCTCAGAACGCATGCTTGTTGCAAGAAGCAATGGAGGGAGACAGGATCCTGTCTTCGTTCCTGCGGAATTGTCTGCTTATGAAACAGGAGGGGCATGAGGGCTGTAAAGCGCCGACGGCAAGGAGACACAGAACCGTCCCCTGTCTCCTTGCCGCCGGGGAGACAGGGGACGGTTCTGTGTCCCCCCGTAAAAACACTTGCAATCTGTTCTGTCATCGTATATCATACATCAGAGAATTCAAAAGAATGCCGATAAAACAGTTTATGGAGGATGAGATGAGACATTTGATGAGTCCGCTGGATTTCACTGTCGATGAGCTTGACCGTCTGCTTGATCTTGCGAATGACATTGAAGCCAATCCCGAAAAATATGCGCATGCATGTGATGGAAAAAAACTTGCTACACTATTCTATGAACCAAGTACCCGTACCCGCCTGAGTTTCGAAGCAGCAATGTTGAATCTGGGCGGCAGTGTACTTGGTTTTTCTTCGGCCGATTCCAGTTCCGCCGCGAAGGGAGAAAGTGTTTCCGATACGATCCGGGTCATCTCCTGTTATGCGGATATCGCTGCGATGCGTCATCCGAAGGAAGGCGCGCCTCTGGTTGCCGCCATGCACTCCGGTATCCCTGTTATCAATGCAGGAGACGGCGGTCACCAGCATCCCACGCAGACGCTGACCGACCTGCTCACGATCCGTTCTCTTAAAGGACGTCTGGGGAATATGACAATCGGTTTGTGCGGTGACCTGAAGTTCGGACGGACCGTCCATTCCCTGATCAATGCGCTGATCCGCTATCCCGGCATCCGGTTTGTTCTGATCTCGCCGGAAGAGCTCCGTATTCCGGACTATGTTCGCGATGATGTCCTGCGCAGAAACAACCAGGAGTTCCGCGAGGTGATCCGTCTGGAGGAGGCACTCCCCGAGCTGGATATCCTGTATATGACACGGGTGCAGCGGGAACGCTTCTTCAACGAAGAAGATTACGTGCGCATGAAAGATTTTTATGTGCTGGACAAGGCGAAGATGCAGCTGGCACCGAAGGATATGATGGTGCTTCATCCGCTCCCGAGAGTCAATGAGATTTCCGTCGAGGTCGACAATGACCCGAGAGCAGCCTATTTCCGTCAGGCGCAGTACGGCGTATATGTACGCATGGCCCTGATACTCACACTTCTGGAGGTGAACGTATGCTGAATGTCGGAAAACTGAATGAGGGCGTCGTGCTCGATCACATTGCCGCGGGAAAGAGCATGGATATCTATAAATATCTGAAACTGGACCGCATGGACTGCTGCGTCGCGATTATCAAAAATGCCCGGAGCAGCAAGATGGGCCGCAAGGATATCATCAAGGTAGAGTGCCCGATTGAAGATCTCAACCTGGACGTTCTGGGCTTCATTGACCATACCATCACGGTCAACATTATCCGGGACGGTGAAATCGTCGAGAAGAAAATCCTCACGCTTCCTAAGCAGCTGGTCAATATCATTCACTGTAAAAACCCGCGCTGCATCACCAGTATCGAGCAGGAACTGGAGCATGTCTTCTTCCTTGCCGACCCCGAAAAGGAAATCTACCGCTGCCGCTACTGTGAGGAAAAATATCGCAGAAAATAACGGTCGCCTTGACACTTGTTTCTGAAATAATAATCTCATTTTTGACAACCGGAAAATATTATAGAGCCAGAATTCCCTTGTTTTTATACGGAATTCCGGCTCTTTGCGTTCCTGTCCATTTCGCCCATACCTATACATATTACGAGGCAGCACGCCTGTCCCCGTCCCAAGATCAGGAACTTTCTGTCCTTCTGTGCAAAGCTCTCTGTCTTCTATTTTCTTATAGAGCCTTATCCGGATTCAATAGTAATGCATCAATGATTGGATGCACTATGGAAGTATTCTCTATTGCATTGATTGTACACACTTTCTTTCCTGCATCTTTGCTAGAGGCACCACAGTGGAAAACCTTCTCTGATTTTGTCCCATAATCTAACACAATGAAACGATCGTGACAGTCCGGATTTGGCTTGATCTGTATCGATGGATATTCCCGATTGAAGTCTGTCACTTCTGATACTGTCAGAAAATCTCTGCTGTGTCCAAAACCATTCTCCGTAAACATGATGACATGTACTCCATGATTCTTGTGTGAAAGAAGATGGAGAGTTTTAATATTCACATAGTCATCAATGACAAAGATGCTTTTCTATGCTTTTCGGTAAATATCAATGTATGCTTTATCTGCCTCGAATTTCTGACCTTTGTAGATTAAAATATCCTTTACATCTGACTCTGAAATAAAATTCTCGCTTAGCTTATCTATCCTTTTTTCAATTATCCGGATGGCATGGTCTGTTTTTTCTTTATAGTCGTTTACCGTCAAAGAAATCCGCTGCAAGTCTTGTTTACTCGCCAGCTGGCGATTCTCTAGAATATAGTGTCTCATGTTCTTAAACGCCCTCATAATGACTATTGACTGCTGCACAGCCAATTCGCTTTTAAGAACCGTTGCCAGCATGTAGATTCCCTGCTCCGAAAACACATACGGAAGAGAGCGGCTCATCGGATTTATATTTGCGGTGACATTTTGGCACCGCAATTCATCGATTTCTGCCTTCGTTACTCGAAACATAAAGTCCTCCGGAAATCTCTCGATATTACGTTTCACCTGTCGGTTAAGGTTTTTCACCATATCCGTATATTTCTGCGAGATCAGTATCCAGCATTACCTGTTGTCCTCTGATCTTATATACAAGGTTTTCTATATGGTCTATTGTCACAAGTACATTTTCTCTGATTTCTGACATACTTTCCCCAGATTGATTTATATTGATTGTAGTGCCATTTTGGCACCGCAGTCGATCCATTATCCTTTATACTCAGCTTCATGATATTCTTTAATCTAAATGCGTAGCCTTATCATCATCGGAAACGGTTTTAATTCCAATTTTGATATTTGAAATATCCTGATCTGTGCCTTGCTCAAGGCAACGCAGGAATTCACGCTGTATCAGCGTTTTGACATTCATTCTTCCATATGCATCCAGCCGTAAAAATTGTCGTATGACATCAATCTGTTCGCTTTGGATTTCCCATTTTCCAAGTTCCTCAATCTGTTCCTGCGTGAGCTTGGGAGATGTGGGGTCATCGGAATATCCCAGAATATAATCTATCCTGCGGTCGAACATATCGGACATTATATTTACGATTTCATAGGCCGGTGTTCTTTTCCCAGTCTCCCACATGGCAACGGTTCCCTTTGATAGTCCTAGAGCTTCCGCCAGCATGACCTGTGTATATCCGTTTTCTTTTCTTAATTCCTTTAATCTTTCGGCAAACTTCATCTTCATATCTGATCTCCGTGCTGTTAATACAGTAATAAAACATCTTGGCAAATAGGATAACATCTTTTTAGCATTTTCACAAGCTTATGTTTTACAGTACGGCACATTTTCTCACATTTTTTAAGAATATCATATTGATATCAATCACGGATGATGTTATTAGAATGGCGAGGCAGGAAAGCGACGGCAAAATTTCTGATGAGCATTTTATGTGGCTTTCCGAAAACTATGAATTTGAACAGACCGGACTCGAAGGAGGACTGTGCCGACATTTTTCAAGAATAGAAAATCCCAATGTGGAATCGCCTTTTAGCGGTTTGTAGAAATTTTATTCTTATTCAACTGTCGAAAACCCGAGCAGGAACTGGAGCATGTCTTTTTCCTTGCCGACCCAGAAAAGGAAATCTACCGCTGCCGCTATTGTGAGGAAAAATACCGCAGAAAACAGCGGTCGCCTTGACACTTGTTTCTGAAAAAATTATAATGAACCCATATCAGCTTATATATATCAGATTTCTATATTTATTTCGGAAAACAAGGGATTACCCTGGAGGTGTCGGATGACGAAGTCAAATGAATCGGCTGAGAATTATCTGGAGACGATCCTGATCCTCAGCCACAAAAAACCTGTGGTTCGGTCTGTGGATATTGCAGATGAACTGGGTTTTAAAAAGTCCAGCGTCAGTGTTGCAATGAAAAATCTCCGCGAGAAGGAAATGATCACAGTTCGTCCGGAAGGTTATATTTATTTGACCGACCGCGGCAGACAGGTGGCGGAGATGATCTATGAACGACATCAGTTCCTCTCCGGATGGCTGATGGCTCTGGGCATTGATGAAACGACCGCCGTGGATGATGCCTGCCGGATTGAACATGTCATCAGTCCCGAAAGCTTTGCAGCCATCAAGACGTTTGTCCTTGCCAACGGAATGGATCCCATGGCGGAACTGAATGGAGAGAGAAAAACCGGTTGAAGGGAAAAGGAAAAACCGACTGAAAGAGAAAACCGACTGAGCAAAAATAGAAGACCGGCTGAACAATCGTAAAAAAACGGCTGAACTAAAGCAGAATCTGATCCGGAATACCGGAATAAACGAACAGAGGGCTGCCGCATGAAGAGAATCAGGTTTCCTGAAACTTCTCCATGCGGCAGCCTTTTTTGTGAGCGCAGGGGAATGGCTTTTTGTTCCCGGCAATTTCCGGAAGCACCTATGGGCTGTGAAACAGCCCCTTTAAATGTAGTACATCCCCTCTTCGTACAGCGTGTTTTTCACATAGTCATCTTCCAGATCCTGCAGCGTGATTTCCTGCAGAGCCTGGTCCAGCCGGCTGTTGATGCGGTCGATGACACAGGTCTGGATCGTTCCGGTGATCCCGGGAAGTTCACAGTTGTTTCCTGCCTGTTCGTCTTCAACATGATAGGATCCGTCCAACGCCAGCACAATATCCGCAACAGTGATCTGGGAAGCGGGACGTTTCAGGAGGTAGCCCCCCTGCGGTCCCTTGATGCTTTTTACAATATCCGCTCTTCTCAGCGCGGCAAAAACCTGCTCCAGGTACTGAGGTGAGATGCCATTTCGTTCCGCAATCACATTCAGTGCCATATGCTCGGTTTTTGAGCTGACCGACAGATCCACCAGTGCCCGAAGTCCATATCTGCTTTTCTTTGATAATATCATGCTGTCTCTCCCGTTATGAAATAAAAGAAAACATGGGCTGTCCAGTAATGTTCCGAGCTTTTTCACAGCCCTGCTATTATATTATAGCAAACGACAAAGAAATCTTTCCTTTGCTTGTTTGCTGCGCCGGATTTGCGCGGCGAAAGCCGCATATTTCCCCAGGCAGATCCGTACGCATCCTTGCGGAGCGCTATAGTCAGCGTCCGTTTATTTCTGACGTTGACTATAGTATCTCATAAACCGCTGTGTTTTGCAATATGATATTACCTATATTTCGTATAGGGAAACTTGTATAGGAGGATTCGTATAGGAAAACTCGTAGCGAGAACTTCGCAGAGATAACCTCGCAGAGACAACTTTGCAGAGAGAAACTCGTATTGGGAAACATAATTACAGCCGGCATCATTTATCAACGATGCCGGCTGTTCCTGCCATGTCAGTGTCAGGCAGTGAAGGTTCCCGTGATCTTTTTGAAGGTGTTGTCGTTTTTGTAGCTGACGCCGGTTATCTCATAACGGTAGGTTTTTCCTTTCTGAAGCTGGTGTACCTTCACCTCCAGATCGTCCTTTCCTTTTTCATCGATTCGCACGACATATTCCCGGCTGCCGTCGGTAACGGACACGGTCGGGTTTTTCCATTTGACGAGTCCGTCGAAGTCAAAACCCAGCTCCCGATCCTTTGCATCATATTCTGTTTTTCTGACCTTAACTTTTCCCTTCAGTGAAGGAACCCGGATTTTCCCTTTGACGGTTCCGTATTTTTTCTCGGAAACCTTACGGATTCCTTTGATCGTAAAGGTATAGACCGCTCCGGCTTTTGCTTTTTTGATCCGGAAATCAAAGTCGTCCTGGTCCTTTTCGATGATGGAAGCCGAGACCTTTTTGCCTTTGGCGTCCTTGACCGTCAGCTTCACGTTTTTATAGCGCACTCTGGTCGTAAAATCCAGTTCCACGACTCCGTTGCCTTTGTATTCCTTTTCTTTAATTTTCGGTGCTGCAAAAACGGACAAGCTGCAGAGCATCATCACAACCATGACAACCGCCGCGGCAGACAATTTCTTTAAATATGTACGCATCCTGAAACCCCCTTCTTCTGAATTGTGATTATTGTGGAATTCGTTGTATTCACAGACAATATAACATGCTG
>CACXHD010000049.1 GCA_902767335.1 uncultured Lachnospiraceae bacterium | reverse complement strand
AGACCCCTTGTCACCTTAAGTTCCTCGCCGAGATCGTCTCGGAACCTGGTGGGGATTATCAGCCTGCCCTTGGTGTCCAGCGTATGATTGTACTCACCATTGAACATCCGGTCTGCCTCCTGACCGCAGAAGTTTCCCCCATTCTCCTCCCGGACACAAATCTGGGATTTGTATGGTTTTTTCATCCACGATCCACCACTTTTTACCACTTACGGATATATCATAATGCATTCCCGGGAAAAAGACAAGGGCCAAAAATGTCAGGTTTTTACATGAAATTCCTTTATTTATCGGCTTTTTTTGACGATTTGCACAGGATCTTGTGAAAAAAAAACAGCAGACCACAATAATATGTGGTTTGCTGTTTTCTGTGATTCTCATGTGAAATCTATACGTTCATAAGGGCTGTATGTGATCCGCCGAAGTCTTAGAGCGGCAGCCGCATGTAATCCGCCGGAAGCTTTGAGCGGCAGCTGTATGAAGCGGCCCTCCTTTCAGCTCTGATCGCATCTGGCTGAGGTATGTCCTGCCACGAAACCGGACGTATCAATGCTGCACTGCACGTTCCATTCCCGCAGGTCTGTCACCAGCTGATGGTAGAATGCCTGGCCTCCGTGAACGATATCGTAGGTCCGTGTATCATCCTGGGTCTCCAGGTGGCGGCCAAAGCTGCATTTCGCCACATCCTCGGGGCCATAGCTTTCCCTGGAGCCGTCGGGCCAGAACACATAGATCCGCGGGACTGCCTGATCTTCGTCCGCGTCCAGGCCGGCGTCTGCGAGAAAGGCCCGGCCCTCCTCCTCGTAGCAGGAGAACACATGGGCATAGCGCCAGACGGTGCGGATAAAATCGGAAACCCGAAGGGCTCCGAGCCATCCCTCATCCATCTGTCCCTCCGGCGTCTCTTCGGAGATGATCACGATGACCGGGAAACGGTTCTCCGGATCGCGGATTGCCCGGACCAGTTCCGGGATCTGCTCCCCGGGAACGATCCTGCGCCGGTTGCTGCAGCGGATGCCGCTGAACACGCCTACGCTGTCCACAATGCTTTTGTAGTACCCCGGATAGCTGAAGAACATGGTTTTGCTCTCGGCGGTTCCGAATTCTTTTCCTCCGTCGGCGTATCCGTTCCTTGTATTCAGGATCATTCTCCCGTCCGCATCCGGTTTCAGACAGGCATCGGAATACCAGATTCTCCCCGCTTCCACAAGATCGAGATGGCGGACATGCATCTGCATGATCTGTTCCGTTCCGTTGTACCGCACGTCGACGTAGTATCCCAGTTTATCGCCTCTCCAGGTACAGACCTCCTGCGGAAGCTCGGGGAAGAGGGGACTGTATTTGGTCAGAAGCCATTGGTACATGCTTCGGACCGCCCGTGAGAAAATCAGCTCCGAAGTAATATCTTCCTCCCCCCGGATCCGGCTGCCGTCCACCCGGGTTTTCATCCGGAATACATCATGCCGCTGCAGGGGGCGCATTTCATAATGGCGGGATTCGCCGACGCTCTCCTCCCGGCCGTCATTATATACATCCATCTCCCGCATCAGGTTCCGGAGCCGCGCATCGTGAAACAGCCCGTCATTGAGCAGGGCGATGATCGTATTCACATTGATCGGTGTCCGGCGTTCGCATTTCATCAGAAGGTCGATCAGAGCCGGTTTGCTTGTTTTATAGATCCGTTTCGCAATACTGTCGGCGGAATTGCGCTGATCCTCCGTCAGCAGCTGTTCCACCTCCGGATACAGCGGCGCATCTCCCATTTTCAGCCGGAAGTGGCTTCGGATCATATCGGTCCAGTTCCCCGCTTTGTACAGCTCATGTCCCAGATCTTCAAACAGAGATACCATGGACTTGTCGCAAAGCTCCAGCGTCGCCAGAATGCTGTTGAAGAATCGGAGAAAGCCCGGATTGTCCTTCCACAGCTCCTCTTCCTTGTAGCGCATGTCATGCTCAATCTCATGCCAGCCCTCGAAGAACATGGTTTTCAGCTGAATTTCAAATGTGTCGTCGATATACATCTCCCAGGTCTCGGGAGAGATCTCCGAGCGGAGATATTCCGGCAGCCGGAACACACCGTTGAGCTTGATCGGTTTGAACTCATCCTCCGAGCGGGTCGAGGTCGACCACTCAATCACCTCGAAGGTATGCTCCATGATGTTACGGCAGATCTCGACATCATCGTCAAAATACACATTGATCCGAACGCCGACCAGGTCCTGCAGCTTATGGTCTTCGCCATACTCCTTGAGATCAAACTTCCGGGCCATGGAGGCAGCTGTCTTGATCCGCGAAAACACACGGAAATACAGTCCGCACTGTTCCAGACGGTCGCTGATGATCCGTTTCAGGTCCTGTTCCACCACAGCCGGCACTTTCACCTTCTGTTCCAGTTCCGCCTTGGTAAACACGACTTTTTTCTGCCGGTTATCTGTGTTTGTCTCCGGAAGCGTTCCCATCTTGTCGTTCTCCATTTTTAACCTCTCAGCCAAGCAGATTTCCGTACATGTCATAATGCAGCCCGGTCGTCGGATCCGTCCAGGCAACATCCGCCGGGTTATAAGCCGGTGTTGCCTGGGTCTCGGCGCCGCCCCCATAGACCGTAATCGAATCCTGGCTCATGGAAGCCTCTCCCTGGGATCCGCCGGTCGCCGGAGCGGCCGCCGCCGTACCCTGTCCGGAACCGGAAAGGAAGGGAGAAACCTCGGACGCATGGTTGGGATATTTTTCAATCACCGTCTGGAACACTTCATCTGCATGTGCCGTATCGCCGGCATTATAATAGGCGAAGCCAAGATAGTACAAAGCCAGATAGTAATTCTCCTGCTGCTGGTCCGGATCCGCATCCAGCGCCTGCTGCAGCTGCTGTGCCGCGCCTTTGTAGTCGCCGCCCACATAGGCGGTTGTTCCGGCCGTAAAGTACTGGTTGAACAGTACGTCACTGACGCCGTTTTTCATATTGTCATAAAGATCCTTCGCGCTGCCTTCCAGATCGTCCTCCTCAATATCTGAGAGGGTCTCGACTGCCTGCGTCTGTTCCCCGGAGACGTAGCGGGCGGCGGCGGCCAGCAGTTCGTCATAGCTTTCCGCCTTCTGGAGCGCTTTGTCCCTCTCCTGGTTCGCAGATGCCACGTCCGCCTGATAGGAGGCGATCTCATCCTGCAGATCCTGTACCTGCGCCGTGCCCGAAGCCAGCTTCAGGTTGGCGTCCGTCACCTGGCGGTTGGCATTCTCCTGAATGCTCTGCCGGCTGGCCGGCACCATCAGAAACCAGACCAGCGCGCCTCCGAGCAGAATTCCCAGCCCGATATTGATGAAGGTCGCAATCGTGGAACTGTCGCGGAACGTTGTCGGCTGGATCAGCATCTCATTCCCGCTGATATAACGCAGCGTCGATCCGCTTTCCTCGTTCTCCGGCTCCCGTTTTTTCCTGGATCCGAACGCATAGCTTTTGCCGGTGATCTCCTCGATCTCCGACAGGTAGCGCAGGGTTGTCGTATTGGTATTGTCGATCGCCGCAGACCTTCGCAGCAGCCGTCTCGCCTTCTCATACTCCTGGCGCTTCATATACAGCAGCGCCAACAGCTGCTGGGCCCGGACAAATCTCGGGTTCTGCGATACGACCTTTTTCAGCTGCATGACCGCCATGTCTTCATGATTCAGACGGCAGTATTCGATCGACTGGTTGTATTTGCGGATGCTCTTGTTGATCACTTCCAGCTGGTTGCGGTCGCTCTGCAGCTCATCCAGAAAATGCTCCGCAAGATTATCCTCCGGCGAAAGATTGCGGCTGATGACCCATTCGCTCAGCGCCGAAACCACCTCGCCCGTCTCATAATAGCAAAGCCCGAGCAGATTGCGGGCGTCGATGTTTTCCTTATTGAATTTCAGGCTCTGGACAAGCGTACTGATGGCTCCGGACATGTCCCGTACGGAGGCCTTTTCCAGAGCACGGTTGTACAGCAGATTTGAGATCCGTCCGATTCGTTTCTGAAGCGACACATCTGCCCCGCATCCCGGGCAGTAGATCATCCCGGTCAGCGGTGTATTGCAGTAGATACAGTTCATCGTTTTCCTTTTTCCTTCTCTTCTTTGAGCATTTCCTTCAGGATATCGGTGACATCCGTCAGATCTCTGCTGTAAATCGCATCCTCTGCTTCATTCACATCCATGCTCGGATGAAATTTCTTCAGTTCTTCTTCATAATTGATCATGATCATTATCCTCAATTTTTTCCGGCAGATCCGGAGCGATTATCTTTCTCTGGCCGATCCGGGGTGTTTCTCTTCTCCGGCTGATCCGAGGCGATTCTCTTCTCCGGCTGATCCGAGGCGATTCTCTTCTCCGGCCGATCCGGGGAGTTTCTCATCTCCGGCTGATCTGATGGCATCTTCTTCCTCCGGCAGATCCAGGGACCGGATCTCTCCGATCAGATACAGGGAACCGGCGCACAGAAGCAGACCGTCTCCTTTTAATTTCAGCGCCAGAGCGTAAGCCTCTTTCACATTCGCCGCGGCCGTTACGGGAACATCCGTCCATTCGCGGAACATCCGGGCAAACACTTCCGGGTCTTCCCGGCGTTTCCCGCCTGTCTGTGTCACAACAATCCCCGCAAACAGTCCGTCCCGGCACAGCAGCCGGATCATCCGGCGATAGTCCTTATCGGATACGGCGGCAAACAGCAGGTACATCTTTCTGTACGGCTGAAGACCTCGCGGCGTCTGATGATCTTGCGCCGGCTGAAGGCCTTGCGTCGTCTGAAGGTCTCCCGCCGTCTGAAGGTCTTGCATCGTCCGAAGACCTTGTGCTGTCTGAAGGCATCGCGCCGTCTCCAGAAAGGCGCGGATTCCGTCCTCATTGTGCGCTCCGTCGATCAGCACATCCTCGCGGATCCATTCGACCCGCCCGCTCCAGCGCATCCTTCCCATGGAAGCGCGGATTTTCTCTCCGGTCAGCGCTTCACTTTTCTCTCCCAGCAGTTTCTCCCGGGAAATCAGCGCAAGCGCTGTCATCGCCAGTGCGCAGTTATACGCCTGATAGTCGGCAGGAAACGCAATCCGGACCGGCTCGTAATCATAATAACTGTTCTTCAGAACAAAAGCAATGCCTTTATCTGTGCGCTCTGTGACCCGTACCGTCTCCGGATAAACCGGAAACGCCGCTGCATGTCTGCGCTGCGCCATATCCCGGATCACATTTCCTGCCGCTTTATTTCCGGCATCGTAGACCACTGGAATCCCTTCCTTGATGATCCCGGCCTTCTCGCCGGCGATCTGTTCGATCGTATCTCCGAGCTGCGCCATGTGGTCCATCCCGATGGATGTAATCACGCAGCAGACGGGTTTTCCCACACAGTTTGTGGCATCCAGCCGGCCGCCCAGCCCGGTTTCCATCACCAGGCAGTCAATCCCTTTCTCCTGGAAAATCACCATTCCCATTGCAAACAGGATTTCGAAATAGGTCGCATGCGGCCATCCCTGCTCTGTCATGGAATCGATCTGCTGCTTAACGAGGCGGAACGCTTCCGTAAAGATCTCGTCTTCCACAATCCGGCGGTTCACCTGGAAACGCTCCGTGATCCGCACCAGATGCGGCGACGTAAACAGCCCCGTGCGAAACCCGGCGTCCTGGAGGGCCTGCGCAAGGAATGCGCACACGGAGCCTTTCCCGTTGGTCCCCGCCACATGGATGACCGCAAAGGACCGCTCCGGGTTTCCCAGGCGCCGCAGAAGTTCCGCCGTGCACTCCGGTTTGTTTTTGCTGGTAAAGCGCGGGACATCCTCTATGTACCGCACTGCTTCTTCAAAGGATATGTTTTTCATTCCGTCGTCCTGTCTGTATTTTTAACTGGCGCGCGTCGCACGCGCCGCAGGTGTTCCTGAACATCATAACCGATTCTGCCGAAAAGTAAAGCACTGACCCGGCAAATCTTTCAGAGTCCAGCAAGCCGGGCTGTTGTTTTCGACGACTGACTGAAAACAAAACGCTGCTCCGGCAATTCTTTCAGAGCACAGCAAGCCGGGCTGTTGTCTGTACTGACTTCCGGAAAGGGTCATCCGGAGTTTTTTCACAGTCTCTTAAGAATCCCCATATGGACACCTTAAAAGAATAATGGTATATTAGCGCCATACAAAGGCGCCATTTATGGAAAACCTCAAGAAGCGTTTTCCTGTCCCGGCGACTTCGGTTTTCGTAGATACCGTAGAAGAAACTGTATTCGTAAACTTTTAAATCAGGAGGATATCACTTTATGAAAAAAGGATTATTGATTGGAACTATGCTCCTCGGAGCGGCTTCTTTCTCTCTGCTCACCGGATTTGACAGCGCCCTTACGGCCGAGGATGTACTGAATAAAACGCAGGAAGTCTCCTCTTCCATGAATGAGATTTCCGCCGACGCCCAGATGGCGATTGACCTGACGGCGAATGTCACTTCTCCGATGATTTCTCTGGACCTGCAGGCAGGTCTGAACGCAGACTACAGTATTGCCTGCACGCTGGATCCCTTTGCCATGTGTGTGGACGGCGTCATGAGCGGTTCCTTTACGACAGATGGAGAAACCCAGGACATGTCCACCGCTGTCACGGAGTATATGGTGGCTGAGGGAGACAACATGGTGGCCTATACGAAATTCTCGGCGGATCCTTCCAATCCGGACGGAACCTGGGCGAAGGTTACCACCCAGTCCGGCAATCTGCAGGAACTGATGGAAAAAGCCCGGAACATGACCGTTGATTACGAAAACCTTCCGTTCTCCTATACGTTGGCGGAAGCCCCGGTCACAGTCAACGGCAGAGAATGCTATCAGCTGAATGCTGTTATGACGCTGGATGAATTGATGCTGATCGTCCAGCCGTATCTGAATGATATCGGAGATACCGCAGGCGTATCCGGCGATGAGCTTTTTGCTTATTCTTCCCTGCTCTCCGGACTTCAGTTCACATACGAAGTCTATATCGATACGACCACATTCCAGATGATCCGCTTCCGTATGACGACCGATGGTACGGACTGGTCTTCCATCGGAGCCAACCTGTCTTCTCTGCTCTCCACGGGAGAGGACGAAAACCAAGCTACTGTCAATCTGGACGTACGCCAGTTTGAAGTCACCGGCGACTACAATCCGGATGCTTCCGTCTCCATTGTCGTTCCGGAAGAAGCTCTGAATGCTCAGGAACTTCAGGAAAACGGCCTGTCCGACAGCCTGCTTGACCTGGTCGAGAATGCAGAGTGAAGATGCCGGATGGCCATTGACGGTTCAGCATATATCCGGCTCACTCCGCTGAGCTGACCATTAATTAATTCTTATAAATAAACCCGGGATATTCGTGCGTAGTGTAGATGACACGCTCTTATCCCGGGTTTTTTTCAGTGCGGTTCGTCCTTCAGCTCAAATCACTTTCCGCTTCCAGACTTTTTCTCTTTTTTGCAGACTGATTGATCTTTTTGCAGACGGATTGACCCATCCTGAGAAT
Source organism: uncultured Lachnospiraceae bacterium (assembly GCA_902767335.1). Taxonomy (GTDB): domain Bacteria; phylum Bacillota; class Clostridia; order Lachnospirales; family Lachnospiraceae; genus Merdiplasma. Next base: position 620 of record CACXHD010000049.1, on the reverse strand, counting down.
CCTGTCTGCCCGTCTCCATTTTCCGGGCAGACGGATCTGCTGCTTCCTTGGATCTCGTCCGCCCGAGTTGCTTCTCCGGGCGGACCATTCCGCTGTTTCTTTGGGGGTTCGTCCGCCCTGCCTGCTTCTCCGGGCGGACCATTCCGCTGTTTCTTTGGGGGTTCGTCTGCCCTGACTGCTTCTCCGGGCGGATCAATCCGCTGTTTCTTTTGGGTTTCGTCCGCCCTGACTGCTTCTCCAGGCAGACCATTCCACTGTTTCTTTGGGATTTCGTCCGCCCTGACTGCTTCTCCGGGTGGACTCTTCCTCTGTTTCTTTGGGGATTCGTCCGCCCTGCCTGCTTCTCCGAGCGGACTGGGCCTTCCATTTCATCCCATCTTGTCCGCTCGTCCCGTAGCCGGGCAGGAAGCTTCCATCGATTGAGGATTTCCCATGCCCACTGCTACCCTCCGGCGCCGCAGACGGGCAGGAAGATTCCATCGATTGAGGATTTCCCATGCCCGCTGCCGCTCTTCGACGCAGCAGACGGGCAGGAAGTTTCCATTGAGTGAGGATTTTCCATGCCCGCTGCTACCCTCCGGCGCCGCAGTCGGGCAGGAATCTTCCATTGAGTGAGGATT